>NZ_JCAFUL010000018.1:0-76305 GCF_059371315.1 Stenotrophomonas sp. YJH_SMC_8
GGCGGTTCAGGGAGAATCCGGCGTGGGGACCCAAGCTACTTCTCGGTCGCAAGACCTGGATCCACACGGTCGCCCACGCCGGGCTCTCGGCACCCAAGGTGCCAGATCGGCAAGAGATAAGATCCACGCCATGCGTGGATGGCGGCATCGTTGGGGTCAGAGCCCTTTCCTTGCGGAAGGGGCTCCGTCCCCGGGGCTCAGTTGCCCAGCTTCTTCTGCCGCGAGCGCTCGCGTGCGGCGCGTTCGTCTTCGCGCAGGCTCGGCCAGGCGGCGTGCAGGTACTGCAGGCCCGACCACAGGGTCAGTACCGCGGCAATCGCCAAAGTCCAGTCACCGATGTGGAACACCGGCCAGCCCATCCAGATGTCTTCCACCGGCACGTTCGGCGCCACCGAATACAGCAGGCACAGCAGCGCCACCATCTGCGCGGTGGTCTTGACCTTGCCGATCATCGCCACGCGCACCTTGGCGCGCTGGCCCAGTTCGGCCATCCATTCGCGCAGCGCCGACACCGCGATCTCACGACCCACGATCACCGCCGCCCAGAACGCCATCCACGGCGTCGGGTGGCCCTGCACGATCAGGAACAGCGCCACCGCCACCATCAGCTTGTCCGCGACCGGGTCGAGGAAGGCACCGAAGGCCGACTCCAGCTGGTAGCGGCGGGCGATCCAGCCATCGAGCCAGTCGGTGATCGCGGCCAGGCCGAAGATCGCCGCCGAAGCGAAGTTGGTCCAGGTGTAGGGCAGGTAGAACACCAGCACCAGCACCGGGATCATCACGATCCGCAACAACGTCAGCCAGGTGGGCAGGGTCAACTTCATGCTTGCGTGCTTCTCTCTCTACTCGGCCGCATCAGGCGTGGCCAACCCGTGCAGGTTAGCGTAGATACGTGCCGCGAGGGCGTCATTGATGCCTTCCACCTTGGCGATTTCCGCTTCACCAGCCGCCTTCAGGCCGACCAGGCCGCCGAAATGCTTGAGCAGGCTGGCACGACGGCGCGGGCCGATGCCGGGGATGTCCTCCAGCTTGCTGGTCATCCGCGCCTTCTGGCGGCGGCCCCGGTGGCCGGTGATGGCGAAGCGGTGGGCTTCATCGCGCACCTGCTGGATGAACTGCAGGGCCGGGTTGGCTGCACCGGGACGCAGCTCGCGACCGTCAGGCATCACCAGCGCTTCGTGGCCGGCACGGCGCTCCACGCCCTTGGCCACGCCCACCAGCAGCACGCCTTCCACGCCCAGGTCGGCCAGAGCGGCCTGGGCCTGCGCCAACTGGCCGGCACCACCGTCGATCAGCAATACGTCCGGCAGCACGCCCTGCTCTTCCACCGCACGGCGGAAGCGGCGGTCGATGGCCTGGCGCATGGCGGCATAGTCGTCGCCCGGCTCGATGCCACTGATGTTGAAGCGGCGGTACTGCGCGCGCACCGGGCCTGCCGCGTCGAACACTACACACGAGGCCACGGTGGCCTCGCCCAGCGTGTGGCTGATGTCGAAGCATTCCACGCGCTTGACCGGCTCGGCCAGGCCCAGCATGTCGCGCAGCGCATCGCTGCGCGCGTGCTGCGCGTTGCGGCTGTTGAGTTCAGTGGCCAGGGTCAGCTGCGCGTTGCGGCTGGCCAGTTCCACGTAGCCGGCACGCTCGCCGCGCACGTTCCACTTCAGCTGCACCTTGCGTTCGGCCGAAGCGGACAGCGCGGCGACCAGCAGATCGGCGTCCGGAATCTCGCGATCCAGCAGGATCTCGCGCGGCGGCTCGAACTCGATGTAGTACTGCGAGACGAACGCCGCCAGCACTTCTTCCGGGCTTTCTTCACCATTGGTGCGCGGGAAGAACGGACGGGTGCCGAGGTTGCGACCATCACGGAAGGCCAGCAGCAGCACGCAGGCCTGGGAGCCCTGCATGGCCACCGACAGCACATCCAGATCGGCGGCGCGGCCGTCCACATACTGGCGGGTCTGCATGCTGCGCAGCGAAGAAATCAGGTCACGCAGGCGCGCGGCCTGTTCAAACTCCAGCGCCTCGCTGGCGACCTGCATCTGCTCGCCCAGTTCACGGGTCAGCTCGTCGCTCTTGCCTTCCAGGAACAGCGCGGCGCGGCGCACCGATTCGGCGTACTCGGCAGGCGCCACCAGCTCCACGCAGGGCGCGCTGCAGCGGCCGATCTGGTACTGCAGGCACGGCCGCGAACGGTTGCGGAACACGCTGTCCTCGCAGCTGCGCAGCTTGAACAGCTTGTGCATCAGGTTCAGCGTTTCGCGCACCGCAGTGACGCCGGGATACGGCCCGAAATAGCGCCCGGGAATGGCACGCGGGCCGCGATGCAGGGCGATGCGCGGCCAGTCCTCGCGGGTCAGCAGCACATGCGGATAGGTTTTGTCGTCGCGCAGTGAGACGTTGTAACGCGGCGACAGCGACTTGATCAGCTGGTTTTCCAGCAGCAACGCCTCGGCTTCCGAACGCGTCACCGTCACGTCCATGCGCACGATCTGCGAGATCATCGACATGATCCGCGCATTCTTCGGGCTGCCGTTGAAATAGCTGCCGACACGGTTGCGCAGCGCACGCGCCTTGCCGACATACAGCAGGGTGTCGTCGGCAGCGTACATGCGGTACACACCGGGGGCGGTACTGAGCTGGGCCGCGAAGGCCTTGCCGTCGAAGGCCGGGGCGGGAACGTCGGTCATTCGCTGATCGGCACTTCGCTGAGCACGCCGCTTTCGGGGTCGAATCGCAGTATGGCGTGGGCATCGGTCTCGGCGATCCACACCGCACCGGCACCCACGGCCAGACCGGCCGGGCCATGCAGGCGGCGCGGCAGCGGCTGGGTCGTCAGTTCGCCACCACCCAGGCGCAGCGTGCGCAGGCGGCCATTGCCGGTATCGGCAATCCACAGCAACGGTGCATCCGGACTCAGCGCTATCGCCTGTGGGAACTGCAGGCTGGCCTGCGCGCGCGGGCCATCTTCGTCACCGAAACGCCAGGGGCCCTGCCCGACCAGCGTCTGCACCAGATCCCCGCGCAACTGCAGTGCGCGGATCGAGGAGCCCAGCGCATCGGCCACGTACAGCACCTGCTGCACCACGGCCAGTGCGGTCGGCTGTGCGAACGCGGCCAGGTGGCCGCTGCCATCACGCTCGTCGATGGCACCGCTGCCGGCGCGCCATTGCAGGCTGCGCTGGCCGAGGTGGTAGCTCCAGATGCGGTTGTCGCCGGCCATGGCGATGTGCAGCTGGTTGTCAGCGATGGCCAGGCCAACCGGGTGGTCCAGCGAGACCTGCCGCGCCTGCGCGACCGGCCCCTCCACCGGCGCGCCGGGGCGGCCATTGCCGCACAGCGTGTCGACGATGCCGGTCAGCAGGTTGATGCGACGCACGGCATGGTTGCCGGTGTCGGCCACGTACAGCGCGTCGCGCTCCAGCACCAGCGCCTGCGGACGATGGAACGCCGCTTCGGCGAGGTTGCCGTCCATGAAATCGGCCGTCCCCAACCCGAACTGGCGCAGGATGCGCCCGCCGTGGCTGCATTCGAGGATGCGGTGATGGCCACTGTCGGCGATGTACAGGCGTTCGGTGCTGACCGCCAGGCCCAGCGGGAAACGCAGTGCCTGGCGCGGCTCCGGATGCAGCTCGGTACCGCCGCGCGGCGGTGCCGACGGCGCGCCGTGGCACAGCGCATTCAACGCACGCTCAAGGTCTCCCGGAGCACCCAGCCCGACCAGCCGTTGCTGTTCGCGCCCCTGCGCGTCCAGCAGCACCACGGTCGGCCAGGATGTGATGCCGAAGCGACGCCAGCCATCCCAGTCGGCATCGAGCAGGACCGGCATTGACAGCCCTTGGCGACGCAGCAGTTTCAGTGCGGCGCCGGCATCACGCTCGAAATCGAAACGGGGGACCTGCAACACCAGCGGCTGCAGCATGCCGGGGTGACGCGACAGCCATTGACCGAACTCGGCCAGGCGCTGCGCGCTCCAGGCAGAAGCGGCGTTGACGAACAACAGCGCCACCGGCCGACCACGCAGTTCGGTCAGGGTGCAGGGGGCGGCATTGAGCCAGGTGGCGAACTCGGGCAGGTCCGGGACGGGCTGGACGTTCATGGCCCGATTATGCCGGAGTCGGCGTCATGCAACAGTCGTGCCACTGCACGTTTTGCAGCATTGTCGACCAGCGTCCAGACCTGTTCGAAGTGATCGCTGCCGCCGGTGTAGGGGTCCGGGATAGCCACCCGCCCCTCTCCGCCCGACCAGGGCAGGTACAGCGCCAGCCGCTCACGCTGGGCAGGTGCAGCCAAGCGTCCCGCATCCCGCAGGTTCGCCTCGTCGGCGCACAGGATCCAGTCGAAACGGTCGAAATCAGCGCCTTGCAGCTGGCGCGCACGCAGGCCGCCGATGTCCACGCCATGCCCGGCCGCACAGGCGATCGCGCGCCGGTCCGGCGGCTCGCCGACATGCCAGTCGCCGGTGCCGGCCGAATCCACCTGCACCCGCCCCGCCAGCGGTGAAGCGTCCAGGCGTGCGCGGAGCGCACCTTCGGCCATCGGCGAACGGCAGATGTTGCCGAGGCAGACGACCAGCAGCCTCATCGCGCGGCCAGCGTCTGCAGCAACGCTTCAGCGCGTTCCAGATCCTCGGGCGTGTCGATGCCGGGCGGGAACGGTTCCGGCGAGATCGCCACACTGATCGGATGGCCCGCTTCCAGCACGCGCAGCTGCTCCAGCGATTCGACCTGCTCCAGCTGGCCCGGGGGCATCGCCGCGAACTGCTGCAGGAAACCGGCGCGGTAGCCGTAGATGCCGATGTGGCGCAGCCAGGCATGCCCTTCCGGCAGCGTGTCGCGGCTGCGCGCGAAACCATCTCGGTGCCAGGCGATCGGTGCGCGGCTGAAGTACATCGCCTCGTTGCGCACGTTGCGCACCAGCTTGACCACGTTCGGGTCGAACAGCGTCTGCGCATCCTCGACGGAGGTGGCCAGGGTCGACATGGGCGCGTTGCCGCCGACCAGCGCTTCGGCCACCGCACGGATGCCGGCCGCCGGCGCGAACGGTTCGTCACCCTGCAGGTTGACCACCACGGTGTCGTCGGCCCAGCCGGCGATGCGCGCACATTCGGCCAGGCGGTCGGTTCCGGACGCATGCGATGTAGCGGTCATCGCCACCTTCACCTCGGCCAGCCCGGACAGCGCGTCGGCAATGCGTTGATCGTCGGTAGCAACCCATACCTCGCCCGCGCCCGCCTGCAGCGCGCGGCGTGCCACGTGCAGCACCAGCGGTTCACCACCCAGCAGGCGCAGCGGCTTGCCCGGCAGCCGCGAGGCGGCATAGCGGGCCGGGATGGCGACAACGAATTCGGTCATGGGGCGATACTCGGCAGGCTCGTTACAACGGGGATGCGGCCGGCGGCGCGTGAATGCAAGCGCCGCCGCGCCACTCAGTTCGGTCGCAGCTTGTCCAGGCGGTCAGTCAGCGCCACCCAGAACGCGGCAGGCAGCTCGGCACGCAACGGCACCGCGTAATGCCAATCGTTGCCGAACGCGCGGCATTTCACCGCGTCCTTCTCGGTCATCAGCACCGGCAGCTGGCTGCCGAAGGACAGGTCCTGCGGCTGGTAGGCCTGGTGGTCGGCGAAGGCATGCGGGACCACGCCGATGCCACGCGCGCGCAGCATGTCGAAGAAGCGCTGTGGATGGGCGATGCCAGCCACCGCATGAACACGCTGGCCCTTGAAGTACGACAACGGGCGCGCGCGGCCACCGGCCAGCGGCTGCGCACTGTCGATGTGCAGGGCCATCGGCCACTGGCCGAAACCGCAGGCCTGCGCCGCGGTTTCCTCATCGGCCTGGCCCAGGTTGACCACGCGGAAATCGCATTCGCCGGCCCGGCTGACCGGCTCGCGCAGCGGTCCGGCGGGAATCATCCGGCCGTTGCCGTAGCGCCGCTGGGCATCGACCACTTCGATCTCGATGTCGCGCGCCAGCCGGTAGTGCTGCAGGCCGTCATCGCAGACGATCACGTCGCAGCCGGCCTGGATCAGCGCCTTGCCCGCAGCCACGCGGTCAGCGTCCACGCGCACCGGCACGCCGGTCTTCCAGGCGATCAGCACCGGTTCGTCACCGCCCTTGGCAGTTGGCGTGTCGGCCTGCACCCACAGCGGCTTGTCGGCGTCTTCGCGGCCATAGCCACGGCTGGCGACGCCCGGCTTCCAGCCGGCCGCGCGCAGGCGCTCGACCAGGGCGATGGTCAGCGGCGTCTTGCCGGTGCCGCCGGCGGTGATGTTGCCGACCACGATGACCGGCACCGGCAGCGTGTAGCGCTTGCGCCATCCACGCCGGTAGGCACGGCGGCGCAGCGCGGTGACGCCGGCATACAGTAGTGCCAGCAGGCGCATCGCCCACGGAACCGGGCTGCCGTCGTACCAGTACGGCGGGGTCTGGGTACCCTTGCCAGCCATCAGTCCTGCCTTTCGCGGAACTGCATGCTGTGCAGATGCTGGTACAGGCCACCCATGGCAAGCAGCTCCTTGTGGGTGCCCCGTTCGACGATGCGGCCGTGGTCCATCACCAGCACCAGATCGGCATGCTCGATGGTCGACAGGCGGTGCGCGATGACCAGCGTGGTGCGTTCGGGCATCAGGCGCTGCAGTGCATCCTGCACCAGTCGCTCGGATTCGTTGTCCAGCGCGGCGGTGGCTTCGTCGAGGATCAGGATCGGCGCGTCACGCAGGATCGCGCGGGCGATCGCCAGGCGCTGGCGCTGGCCACCGGACAGCAGCGCGCCGTTCTCGCCGACCGGGGTCTGCAGCTGCTGCGGCATGCGCGCGATGAACTCCCACGCATTGGCCGCTTCGGCCGCCGCACGGATCTGCTCCTCGCTCGCTTCCATGCCATAGGCGATGTTGGCCGCGATCGTGTCATCGAACAGCATGACCTTCTGTCCGACCATCGCCACCTGCCGGCGCAGGTCGGCCAACGGATAGTCATCCAGCGCGACGCCATCGAGGGTGATGACACCACCGCTGGGCTCGTAGAAGCGCGGCACCAGCCGGATCAGGCTGGTCTTGCCACTGCCGGAACGACCCACGATGGCGGTGACCGTGCCGGGCTTGGCAACGAAACTGATGTCGTCCAGGGCAATGCCGCTGTCCTCGCGGTAGCGCAGCATGACGTGGTCGAAGGCCAGTTCGCCGCGCACGCGCTGCACGCTGTTGCGGCCCTCGTCACGCTCGACCTGCATGTCAAGGATGCCGAACAGGCGCTCTGCGGCGGCCACGCCGCGCGAGATCGAGGTCTGCACGCTGGTCAGGCGGCGCAGCGAAGGAATGATGGCCATCATCGAGGTCATCAGGCCCATGAACTGGCCGGCGTTGAGGCGGCCGGCCAGCGCTTCGCGGGTCGATACCCAGACGATCACCGCCAGCGCCAGTGCGGCCAGGAACTGCACCACGCTGGACGCCGCCGCACGGGTGACTTCCACCTTCATGTTCAGCGACAGCATGCGGTTGGCCAGGCGCGAGTAGCGCGAGATTTCATGCTGCTGGGTGCCATGCACCTTCACTTCCTGCTGCGCCGCCAGCGACTGTTCGGCGGTCTGCGCCATCGAGCCCATGCCGTCCTGGATACCGCGGCTGATGCGGCGGTAGCGCTTTCCCACGTAGGACACGATCACGCCGATCAGCGGCACCACCACCAGCATGGCAACGGTGACCTTGACGCTCATCTGCAGCATCACCGCCAGCATGGCGATGATGGTCAGGGTGTCGGCCACCACGGTCTTGAGTGCGTCGGCACTGGCCTGGGTGACCTGTTCGGTGTCGAAGTTCAGGCGGCTGACCATCACCGGCGTCGCTTCGGTATCGAAGTGCGAGGACGGCAGGTGCAGGTACTTGGCAAGCACCTGCTCACGCAGGTCGCGCACCACGCTGCGGCCGGTCTTGGCCAGCGCATAGTCGCTTACCCAGGTGGCGAGGCTGCGCATCAGGAACAGGCCGAGGATGGTCAGCGGCAGGATCACCGCCATGCGCGGTTCCGGGTTGACGAAACCACGGTTGACCAGCGGTTCCATCAACTTGGTGAAGTGGTAGCCCGCCAGGGCTTCGACCACCATGGCGATGACCGCGGCCACCATGAACACCCAGTAGGCGCGGGTGTACCCCAGCAGGCGTTTGTAGATCGGCCACACCGGCGCGTGATTGGAACTCATGGACGCACCTCGGGTGCTGTTGCAATGGCAATACGGCGGAAGCCGAGCTGACCCAGCGCGTCCTGCGCGGTCACCACGGCCTGGTAGGGAGTGCGCGCGTCGGCGCGCAGCAGCACGGTCTGCTGGCGATCGCTGCCGGCCACGGCGGCGATGGTCTGCTTGACCGACTCGACGTCGCTGCGCAGCACTTCCTGGTCATTGATGAAGTAGCGGCCTTCGGCGTTGATCAGCACGCTGAGCGAGCGTGGCGGCTCGTTGGTCTGCTGCTGGCTTGCGGTCGGCAGCTGCACCTGCAGCGTCGAACGCGCGTCGAAGGTGGTGGTGACCACGAAGAAGATGATCAGCACCAGGATGACGTCGATCAGCGGCACCAGGTCGATATGCGGCTCATCCTGGGATCGGTCGTTGCCGATACGCATCGATCAGGCCTTCGCCGTGGCGGCGCCGGCCTGGCGCGCGGCCGGGGCCGGGTTCATCACCCCGGGGCGGCCGTCGAGCGTATCCAGCAGGGCACTGGCTTCCTGCTCCATCTCCACCACGTAGCCGTGGATGCGGCCCTTGAAGTAGCGATGGAACATCAGCGCCGGGATCGCCACGATCATGCCGGTGGCGGTGCACACCAGCGCCTTGCCGATGCCGCCAGCGAGCTGGTTCACGTCGCCCACGCCGTGGTCGAGGATGCCCAGGAACATCTGGATCATGCCGATCACCGTGCCGAGCAGGCCCAGCAGCGGGCCCGCCGAGGCAATCGTGCCCAGTGCGTTCAGGAATCGCTCCATGCGGTGCACCAGGTGGCGGCCGGTGTCTTCGATGCGCTCACGGATCTGGTCACGCGGACGGTTGCGCGCTTCCAGTGCGGCAGCCAGCAGCGCCCCCAGCGGCGAGTTCGCCCGCAGGGTCTGCAGGTGGGCCGGGTCGAGCTTGCCGCGAGCGGCCCAGTTGCGCACTTCCTGGCCGAGGCCGGGCGGCAGCACCTCAGTCCGCCGAAGGGACCAGAAACGCTCCAGGATGATCGCCAAAGCCAGTACGCCCAACAGCAGCAGCGGCACCATCGGCCAGCCACCGGCCTTGACCAGTTCCCACACGTTTCAACCCTCCGGCCCAACGGCCGCTTGTTCGATCGGCGATAGGATAGCAGCCGACCGCGCCCGCCCAGCGGCATCCCACCACCGGGATGCATGGATGCGCTGTTCACGCAGCTGCAGGCCTTGTGCGCCAAGCCATACGCGGATCGCCCCGGAGTCGGCCGTGGCCAGCACTTCCGCGCCTTGCGCCTGCCAGCGCTGGACCACCTCCTGGCGCGGGTGGCCGAAGCGGTTCCTGTGCCTGGCAGAGACCACCGCCAGCCGCGGCGCCACCGCCGCAACCCACGGCGCACTGGAGCTGCCGCCGCTGCCATGGTGCGGCACCAGTACCACGTCCGCCTTCAGCGCGTGCGGATACGCCCGCAGCAACGCCCCCTCGGCCGGGCGACCAATGTCGCCGGGAAGCAGCACCACGCCGTGGCGGCTGGCAATGCGCAGCACGCAGCTGTCCTCGTTTTCGGCTTGCCGGCTGCCCGGCGTGGGATGCAGGACCTGGAAATCGACCCCATCCCACTGCCAGCGCGTCCCCTGCTGGCACGGGGCAGCCCCGGCGATGGCGCTGCCGGGCGGCGCCAGCAGTTGCAGCCCGGCCAGCTGCCGGCGCAGGCCGGGCAGGCTGCCGGTGTGGTCCAGGTGGTCATGGCTGAGCATCGCCTGCTGCGGTGGCCCCTGACCGAGCGCACGCAACGCCGGAATCAGGATCCGCTCGTTGCCGTCACCACCGGTCGGCGGCCCAACGTCGTACCAGAGCGCGTGCCGGGCCGTGCGCACCAGCACCGCCGTGCCCTGCCCGACATCGTGCACCAGCAGCTCCAGCTCGCCCTCGGCAGGGGCATGCCGTGCCGGCCACAGCAGTGGCAGGCACAACAGCAGGCCAGCGAGGCCACCGCCGGCACCGCGCGGCAGCAGCCACCAGAACACGCCCAGCAAGGCCACCGGTACCGCCCAGCGCGGCGCCTCGGCCAGCCACCACATCGCCTGCGGATGCAGCGCCAACGGCTGCAGAGCCTCCCAGCTGAGCTCGAACAGCCAGGCCGCGGCGCGCCAGGCCCAACGCCCCGCGCCGTCATGCAGCACGTGCAGGGCGGTACCGAGCAGCGACAGCGGAACAACCAGCATTGTCCACCACGGGATGATCGGCAGATTGACCAGCGGCCCCAACCGCGCGGTCCCGCCGAACAAGGCAACGCACAGCGGCAGCAGGCCGAGGCTGGCAACCCCCTGCGCGGCAAGGAACCCGCGCAGCCCACCACCGATACCCTCCGGCCCCGTCCTCGGCAGGCACCAGAGCAGCCACAGCACGCCACCGAAGCTCAGCCAGAATCCAGCCGAGAGCACCGACAGCGGCGCCGGCAGCAGCATCACCATCGCGGCCAACGCCAGCCCCTGCCCTGCGCCAACCGGGCGGCGCCCGGCCCTGGCCAGTGCGACCAGCCCGATCATCAGCGCCGCGCGCACCGTCGGCAGTGCACCACCCGCCGCCACCGCATAGGTGGCTGCGGCCAGCGCCGCTCCCCATTCGGCGGCCTGCGGCCGTGGCCAGTACCGCCCCAGCAGCGGGCACAGCCACCACGACAGGCGGCACAGCAGCACGCCGAAGCCCGCGACCACGCCCACGTGGAAACCGGAAATGGCGACCAGATGGGTCAGGCCCAACGCGCGCAGGTGTTCCCAGTCGGCATCGGACAGGCCACGGGTATCGCCCAGTGCCAGCGCCTGCACGAACCGTGCGGCAGGATGTGCCACCTGCACGGCGATCGCGGCACTGCTGCGTTCCCGCCAGGCCTGCAGGCCCTGCGCCGGCAGCCACTCGCGTGCACTTGCCGGATCACGCACCGAGGCATTGCCGGAGATGCCCCGCAGCACGGCGTGGCGCTCGCCATCGAAGCCACCGGGATTGATCCGTGAACGCGGCGCACGCACGCGCAACGACAGTTCCCAGTACGCCCCGGCGCGAACCGCATGGCGTCCAGCGCCCGGGCCACGTTGCGGAGGGCCGCGCCACGGATCGTTCCAGGTGACCTGCAGGCGCTTGCCACGCAGCGATGGCAGCGCGTCGGCATCTTCGACATGCAGCACGAAACGCGTGTAGCCGGGCCCCTGCTGCGGAAGGTCGGCAACCCGGCCCCGCACCTGCACATCCTGCGGCGGCGCGCCGGGCGCAAGTTGGCCGTGCAGGACCCAGTGCCCGTGCAGTGTTGCCCATGCCAGACCGAGCAGGGTCGCGGCCCACGCACGGCCGCGCCAGCGCAGCAGCCAGCCGCTGGCGCCGGCGACCGCCATCGGCACGCTCAGCCACAGCGGCAGCAGCATCGGCATCTGCACGCAGGCCAGCGCCCCCAGCACCAGGCCGGCGGCGCAGCCAAAGCCAAACAGGGCCGGGGCGGAGCGATCGGGAACCATTCCCCCAGCCTGCCGCTGGAGGTGGCAGGCTGCCTATCGGGCCTTTCCCCGTGTGCCTGTCAGCGCCGTACGGTACCGCGGTGGAAATTGACTCTGAAGCTGGCGCCGCCACCCGCCGCTTCACCCACGCTGACCGAGCCACCGTGGTGCTGCACGATTTCCTTCACCAGGTGCAGGCCCAGGCCACTGCCGCTGCCGGCTGCACGCAGGCGGTGGAAGGGCTCGAAGATCGCTTCGCGGTCACCGACCGGAATGCCGGCGCCCTGGTCGCTGACCTCCAGCAGGCCGCGTGCATCCAGGCGCACGCAGATGATGCCGCGCCCGCCACCATGGACGATGGCGTTGTGCACCAGGTTGGCGATCACCCGCCCCAGCGCCAGGCTGTCGCCATGGATCCACACGGGCGACTCCGGCGCATCCACCTCGAAGCCATAACCGGCGCCGACCACCAGCGGCGCCAGATCGGCGGCCGCCTCGCGCACCAGCAACGCCAGGTCCAGCCGCTGCAGCGCGCCGACATTGCGGTCGAGCCGCTGCAGGTCGAGCAGGTGCTCGGCCACGTTGCCGAGGCGGGCGACATCGGTCAGCAACTGCGATTTCAGTTCACCCTGCGGCAGCTGCGAGAGGCGCGCCTGCACCACCGCGATCGGTACGCGCAGCTCATGCGCGGCATCGGCGAGGAACTTGTCGCGTGCTGCATAGCCCTGCTGCACCTTGTCGATCGCATCGTTGAACGCTTCCACCAGTGGTGCGACCTCGGTCGACACCAGCTGCGCATCCAGGCGCGCGCCCGGCTGGCCGATGTCCAGTTCCTTGGCCTGCTGCGCGGAGCGGCGCACGCCGCGCATCGCGCGATGGATCACCGTCGGCATCACCAGCAGCGTCACCACAATCAAAGGCAGGAAGAACCACAGGCCGATCAGGCGCAGCACCATCAGCGCGCCATCCAGCAACCCGCCCTTTGGAGCGCCACCGACCATCACCGTGATGCGGCGCCCCTCTTCGTTGCGGATCATCACCCGCGCCACATCCAGGTAAGGCGGCACCAGCGAACCAAGTTCGGTCGCGCCCAGCGTCGGCAACCGCGCCAGCAGCGGCGCGTGGATCGCCGGAATCGTGCCGCGCTCCAACCAGACCCCCTTGTCGTCGACTGCCGCGAACCAGAGGTTGCCGCCTGCACTGGCATCGAGCTTTTCCCAGCGCGCCTGGTCCAGCACCAGCCGGCCACCCTCGCTGTGCACCGCCTTGGCCACTGCCTCGGCCATGAACATGTCCATGCCCCAGGTGTCCTTGTCACCCCAGGTCAGGATCAACGCGACCACCGCGAACAGCACGGTGAAAGCCTGCGCAAGGAACAGGCGCCAGGCCAGGCCCAGGGTGATGGAACGGATCGGACGTGCCATCTCAGGCCTCCGCCAGCAGGTAGCCGACGCCGCGGATCACATGGATCTCCACGCCGGCCCCGGCCTGTTGCAGCGCCTTGCGCAGCTTGGAGATATGCGCGTCCAGTGCATTGGACTGGATCTCGTCATCGAAACCGTACACCGCCGCCTCCAGCGCGCTGCGGGTAACGGTGCGCCCCTGCCGCATCGCCAGCGCCTGCAGCACCAGCACCTGCCGGCGCGGCAGCGCCAGCAGCTGGCCATCGACCTGCGCCTGCAGCGATTCGAAATCGAACTCCAGCCGGCCCAGTCGCAGGCTGGGTGTCACCATCGCAGAGGGTCGCCGCGACACCGCACGGATGCGCGCCATCAGTTCCTCGATCGCCACCGGCTTGACCAGATAGTCATCGGCTCCAACATCCAGGCCCTCGACCTTGTCCGACAGCGTGCCCTTGGCAGTCAGCATGATCACCGCCAGGTTCGGGCGCAGGGCCCGCGCGACGGCAACGAAGCCAGCGCCATCGCCATCAGGCAACTGGCGGTCGAGCAGCATCAGCTGGTGCACGGGTTCGCGCAGCGCGATGGCTGCTTCGGCCAGGCAACCAACCACATCGGCGACCACGCCCTGCCGCTCCAGTCCCGATTGCAGGGCTCGGGACAGATCAGGATCGTCTTCGACCAGGAGGATGCGCATCGGGGGCTCGGCTACCGGAAACGGTGCCGATCATAGTGCCTGGCGCCCACTTTTTCCGCTTCGGCCTGCCGGATGCGCCGACGCAATGTTCTGACAATGTTGCTCCCCCATCATGCGCAGCCATCCCCCGCAAAGTCGTTGACCGATGCCGCCACTGCCCTCGACCCTGCTGCGCCCGCTGCTGTTCTCCGCTGCCTTCGGCCTGCCGGTGCTCGCGCAGGCCGCCGACCGCAACCCGGGCGTGCAGGCCGGCATCAGTGCTGGCGCAACCTCGGGCGCGTATGCGCACTACGACGTCAAGCCACTGGTGGTCCCATCCATTGCCTGGCAGGGCCAGCGCTTCTTCGCCAGCCCCGGCTCGCTGGGGATGTACCTGTACAAGGGCGAGGGCCTGCGCCTTTCGGCGGCGGTCACGCCCTACACGCTGCGCTTCAAGACCGACGACGTGAACGATCCGCAGCTGCGCCGCCTGCACAGCCGGCAGATGTCGGCCATGGCCGGCATCAACGGCGAATACAGCGCCGACTGGGGCATCGTCGAAGCGGGCGTGATGCGTGAGATCACCGGCCACGGCGGCGGTTTCGAATCACGCCTGCACTACAGCTATCCGATCCAGGCCGGCCGCTTCACCTGGGTTCCCAAGGTGGGCGTGGTGCACTCCAGCGCACGCTTGCTGGATTACTACTACGGCATCAGCGATGAGGAAGCGTTGCGCTCCGGGCTGGCCGCCTACAGGCCGGGCAGCACGACATCGCCAAGCCTGCAGATCGCCGTCAGCACGCCGCTGGGCACGAAGTGGCGCGCGACCGGCGTGGTTGCCAACCAGTGGTTCGGCGATGCAGTGAAGGACAGCCCGATGGCACGACGCGGCACACAGTCGTCGGCCTTCATTTCCCTGATGCGCTCGTTCTGAACGAGCGCCCGCTACGGACAAGGACCCCCCATGGCCTCCGTCTCCCCCACCTCCGATGCACACGCGATCCTGCGAGCCCCCGATCTGGACAGCGCCGAGCGCGTCTATCTTGGGCTGATGCCCGACCTTGAGCACGTGAGCGCGCTTGCACGGCGCGCACTCGGCCAGGCGCGCGTTGCCGACGCGGCCCGGGGATACGCGCTGTCGATGACCCTGGTCGGGCTGCGCCTGCAGGAACTGGAGATGGGCGAGGCCAGCGCGAAAGAGCATCGGCAGGCCACCCTGCGCAGCCTGCGCCAGGCCTTCAGCGCCTGAGCACAGGCCATCCGCAACGGTGTCGCAGTACCGCGCACCGGCTCAGCGGAACGTGGTCCAGGCCAGCACAGCGGACAACAGGGCGACCCAGATCACTGCCTTGAACGTGCCTTCCAGCATGTTGCCGCCGAACAGCAGTTCAAAGAACGGATTGGGCTTGGAAACCGGCACATGATCGCTCATGGGTGAAAGATCCTGGTGATGGATGGACGGTATGCGCGCATGCCTGCGCGGGCACCACTCTAGTACAGGTGCGCCGTCTGCGGATGTGCCAGGAACATCCGCTTAACACCCTGCGCGCCAGTTCGGGTATGTTCGACCCAACGCTGCGTTCAAGGATGATCGATGCTCAAGCGCGTCCTGTTCCCTGTTGTCGCCCTGCTGCTGTCCGTGCTGGTCATCGCGCTCGGATGGCAGAACCGCCAGCTGCGGCAGATCAACGAGCAGATGGCCACGCAGCTGCAGGACATGCGCCTTGAAGCACATGGCCTCGAACTGGGCAGTCGCCCGGATGCACTTGCGCTGCGCACCACGCAGCAGACCTTCGTCGATATCGGCGGTGCGCGCGGCGTTCCGCAGATCCTCTACTTCTTCTCCACTGCATGCCGCTACTGCCTGGCCTCGGTACCGCAGCTGCAACAGATCGCCGCGGCCCGCGGCAACAGCGAACTGGTCGGTGTCGGCCTGCCGCCATACGACCGGCTGGCGGACTACGCCGGCAAGCATGCACTGCGCTTCCCGATCGCCATCGACAACGAAGCCGCCGCGTCCACGCGCTATCGTGCCACCGTCACGCCGATGCTGATGGTGCTGGCTGCCGATGGCCGCGTTGCCTACAAGCATGTGGGCCAGCTCGACGCCCAGGTCGTGCAGGCCGCCGTGGCGTCGCTCGCACCGAAGCCGGCGCTGCCCTGATCCCGCGTGCCGCGCATCACAACGCGGCGCCCTGTTACCGCATTCGCGCCACAACCGGCACTCCGGTGCCTTCGGCAACTGCAACTCCACAACGTCAACCAAGGAGATACACATGATCGGAAAGAAAGTGCTTTCGTCCGTCGCCGGTATCGTCGTTGTCGCGGCCATGGCCTTCGGCGCCAGCCAGGCCTTCGCCGTCTCGCCCAAGACCGGATATGCACCGGGCTGCGAACCGCACCCGCAGTGCCCGTTCGGCAACGCGGGCAAGCACGGCCAGCTGCTGTGCTGCGACCCGCTGTAACCGGATCCGTGGATGGGGTCGGCATCGCTGACCTGCCTCACCCGCCGCGGAGCTGAGCCAGCGCCGCGGCCATGACCGGGCCACCCCGCAGTGGCCCACCACGCCGGGCCGCCTTGAAGCGCGGCCCGGCACTTCCCGCCCCGGATTCATCCTTCCCGCAGCGGCTTGGCGCGCGCTTTACCGGCTTTCGTCGCATACCGGTTTCACACCGCAGGGGGCAGTGCCACGCTGGACTCCCTTCTCCGGAGCACCGTGCCATGCCGATGCTTGCCCTGCTGCTGTTGTGCGCTGGCCTGTTCGGCCGCGATGCCGACGCCGGGGATGCCTCCCTGCGCAGCCAGATCCTGCAGGCCGACGCCGGGCATGCCGGCATGCCCCCGGCGCATGACCAGACACCGGAGCCGACGACCCTGCAGTTGTACCGGTTGCGCCAGGACCGCGTGCTGCGCGTGGGCAACCAGCGCCTGCCTGCAGGCGGCCAGCAGCATCAGGCCGGTTCAGCTCGTTTCGCGCAGGTCTGGGAACGTGTGGACGGCCATTGGCGGCTGCAGCGCATGATCAGCATCGACGAATGGGTTGCCCGGCGCTGACTCTCGGCACCGGCAACCGTCGCAAACGAAAAAGCCGGCCCAGGGCCGGCTTTCATCGTGATCCACCGCTGCACCGGCAATGCCGGGAGCCAGGTGGTGGGCGGTACAGGGTTCGAACCTGTGACCCCTACCATGTCAAGGTAGTGCTCTACCGCTGAGCTAACCGCCCATCTTGTTCTTGCCGCCCGAAGGCTGGCCTTGCTACGTAAAAACCCGGCGCCAGGGCCGGGCTCTTCAGTTCACGACAGCCTCCTTCCGGAGACTTCGTGGTGGGCGGTACAGGGTTCGAACCTGTGACCCCTACCATGTCAAGGTAGTGCTCTACCGCTGAGCTAACCGCCCGTTTTTGCTTCTGGACGTCCGCGATTGCGTCGGTGCAGGCCGCGTATATTACGGATGCCGGCCGTGAAGCGCAACACTTTTGTGAAGAAGATGCTGCACCGCCGCGTTCAGCCCAGACTCGCTTCCTTCAGCTGCCGGATCTGGTCACGCACGCGTGCGGCATCCTCGAATTCCAGGTCCTTGGCGTGCTGGTACATCTGCTGTTCCAGCGCCTTGAGACGGGCCGCCAGCTGGGCCGGGCCGAGCGAACGGTAATCGGCTCCGTCCTCGGCAACTCCCGCCCTGCCCTTGCCCTTGCCCTTCTTGGCCTCCTTCTCCGCGGCGTCCGAACGCGCACCTTCGAGGACGTCGACGATCGGGCGCGCCACCGAGCGCGGCACGATGCCATGTTCTTCGTTGTACTCGACCTGCTTGGCGCGGCGGCGGTCGGTCTCGTCGATCGCTGCCTGCATCGAGCGGGTCACCTTGTCCGCATACAGGATCGCCTTGCCGCGCACATTGCGGGCGGCGCGGCCGATGGTCTGGATCAGCGAGCCGGTGGAGCGCAGGAAGCCTTCCTTGTCGGCGTCGAGGATCGCCACCAGCGACACCTCGGGCATGTCCAGGCCCTCGCGCAGCAGGTTGATGCCCACCAGCACATCGAACTTGCCCAGGCGCAGGTCGCGGATGATCTCCACGCGCTCGACCGTGTCCACGTCCGAGTGCAGGTAGCGCACGCGGATGCCGTGTTCGGTCAGGTATTCGGTGAGGTTCTCGGCCATGCGCTTGGTCAGCGTGGTGACCAGCACACGGTCACCCGCCTTGATGCGCGCGTTGGCCTCGCTCATCAGGTCGTCAACCTGGGTGCCCACCGGGCGGATCTCCACCACCGGATCGATCAGGCCTGTCGGGCGCACCACCAGCTCGGTGATCTCGTCGCCGGCCTCGCGGTACTCATACGGGCCCGGCGTGGCGGACACGTAGATCGCGCGCGGGCAACGCTCCTCCCACTCCTCGAAACGCAGCGGCCGGTTGTCCAGTGCCGACGGCAGGCGGAAGCCGAACTCGACCAGGGTCTCCTTGCGTGAGCGATCGCCCTTGAACATCGCACCGATCTGCGGAATGGTCACGTGCGATTCGTCGATGACCAGCAGCGCGTCCGGCGGCAGGTAGTCGAACAGCGTCGGGGGCGGCTCGCCTGCATTCTTGCCGGTCAGGTGCCGGGAATAGTTCTCGATGCCGTTGCAGAACCCGACCTCGGCCATCATCTCGATGTCGAACTGGGTGCGCTGCGCCAGGCGCTGCGCCTCGACCAGCTTGTTTTCCGCGTACAACTGCTCAAGCCGCTCCTTCAACTCCACCTTGATGGTTTCCACTGCGGCCAGCACGCGCTCGCGGGTGGTGGCGTAGTGGGTCTTGGGGTAGACGGTGAAACGCTGCATGTTGCGCATCGTCTCACCGGTGAGCGGGTCGAACAGGGTGATCTTCTCGACCTCGCCGTCGAACAGCTCGATGCGCAGCGCTTCGCTGTCCGACTCGGCAGGGAACACGTCGATCACTTCGCCACGCACGCGGAACGTGCCACGCTGCAGCTCGTACTCGTTGCGCGTGTACTGCAGCTGGGTCAGGTGATTGATCAGGTCGCGCTGGTCGATGCGCTCGCCCTTGGACAGGATCAGGCGCAGCGACAGGTAGTCCTCGGGCGCACCCAGGCCATAGATCGCCGACACCGTGGCCACCACGATCGCATCCGGGCGCGACAGCAGGGTCTTGGTCGCGGCCAGCCGCATCTGCTCGATGTGCTCGTTGATCGAACTGTCCTTCTCGATGAAGGTGTCCGACGAAGGCACGTAGGCCTCCGGCTGGTAGTAGTCGTAGTAGCTGACGAAGTACTCGACCGCGTTGTGCGGGAAGAACGCCTTGAACTCACCATACAGCTGCGCCGCCAGCGTCTTGTTCGGCGCCATGATCAGCGTCGGCTTCTGCACGTTCTGGATGACGTTGGCGATGGTGTAGGTCTTGCCCGAGCCGGTGACGCCCAGCAGGGTCTGCTTGGCGATGCCCGCTTCGAAATTGCTGGTCAGCTTCGCGATGGCATCAGGCTGGTCGCCCGCCGGCGAATACGGCGAGACGAGTTCGAAACGGTCGCTCATGGTGTTGCCAGTTCCCGGGAAGGACAAGTATACGGGGCAAGGGGTGACGGCCGGCTGAGGGGTTTCCGGGCAGGCCGGTGCGGCGGTGCCCGATGGCGGCACTGCCGCCGGGGCGCGAGGCTTGACGCCGTGCACCACACCCCCCGTCCCAATCGTTCGGCACCACGCGGCATGCATCTGGTCGAGATGCTGGTGGTGGTCGCCGTCCTTGCCGTTCTGGTGGCGGTGGGCTGGCCCGCCCTGCACCCGCTGCTGTTGCGGCATCGCGCCGACGCCCTGCAACTGGCCCTGCATGCCAGTCTTTCCAGCGCCCGAAGCGAGGCCCTGAAGCGCCGCGAACTGATCGGGCTGTGCGCCAGCGATGACGGTGAGCACTGCTCCCGCGACTGGAGCGCCGGCTGGATCATCTATCGCAGCGGCAGGCACCGGGGGACACCGGCATCCGCCGAGGACATCCTGACCCACCACCAGGGCCGGACCGACATCGCGATTGTCGCCCAGGCCAGCAGTGGACGGCCGTTGCTGTTCTTCCAACCCGATGGTCGCAGTCCCGGCGCCAATCTGACGCTACGCATCTGCGCAGGAAACCGGCTGCATGGCAGGCTGGTCATCAACAATGGCGGCCGCGTCCGCAGCGAGCGTGTCGACCGCACCCTCCCCTGCTGACGGGCCAAAAAGACAAAAGCCGCGATTTCTCGCGGCTTTTGCAGTATCTGGCGCCCGAAGTTGGACTCGAACCAACGACCCCCTGATTAACAGTCAAGTGCTCTAACCGGCTGAGCTATTCGGGCGGGGAGGCGCATTGTACTGGGCGTTCAGAGGAAGATCAACACCTGATTTACCAGCAATCGGAAACCGTGCCGCTGGCCGTTTTGCGGTTGGCCTGGTCCACGCTCAGCGTCCCGCAGCTGTCCTTGGTCTGGTTGCCCTGGGGCGTCGCCGTCAGCGTGAACGAGGACGCCTTGCCATCGAAGGTGATCGCGTAGCGTGTGGTCCCGCCCTCGCGCGGCGACACCTTGCTGGGCAGCGCGAAGCCCGAGTAGGTGTTGTTCACCGAGTAGTAGCGCTCAGCACGCTGTGCGTACTCCACCAGGTCCGCCTTGGCCACGCCCCGGTGCGACTGGCGGATGTACTGCTGGTACGACGGAACGACAATCGCGGCCAGGATGCCGAGCACGATCACCACGATCATCAGTTCGATGAGGGAGAAACCGTGCTGCTTGCCGGGACGACGCAGGGTGCAGGAAAGAGTGTTCAGGCTCATGGGAATGTCTTCGTTACTGGATCTGGCGCCAGGATTGGCGACCGCAGGGATAAGGCACGTACATCGTCGGAGCACCCGCCACGTTGACCGCCATCCAGCAGGCACGCCCGCCTCGATCGGCACCCTTTGCCAGGCGCGGCATCACCGAGACATTGACGTCCTTCACCGGTGCGGTGCCGCCGGTGTCGAGACTGACGCCGGCCGTGCCCGCTCCGTACGGCGTGCCGGTAATGGACCCGACCCGCGCCTGCTCCAGCGATGCAACACCCGAGACGGGATTGAGGCCAAACAGCCAGTTGCTTCCCTCGGTCGAACAGCCACGGCCACCCGCGGTAGGCATGTAGGTCGGCATGAACACCGTTCCCGACGCCACGGCAGGATTACCAACAAAGCGTTCGCCTGCGCCGGGCAATGCAATGCTCCAGCCGCGCGCGGCCCCGGAGAAGGGTGTGGCCGTGACCGTGCGCAACTTGTTGGTGGTGGTCACCGTATAGGCCAGCAGATTGGCGGGCACGATCGTGGCCTCCGGCTGGTCCTTGCTGGTGTCGTTGACACCGTACAGCGACTGCGCGGTGAGATCCTGCGGGTCATTGTCGAAGGAGAAGCTGCCGGTACCCAGCACCAGCATCACGCCACCACCGGGTCCGGTCACGGCGGTCATGCCGCCGGTAATCGGCTGGCGGTACACCTGGTTGTTGTTGTTGGTCTGGCGCGCCGTGGTGAACACCGGTGTGGTGACCGAGGTCGCCGTGCTTTCCAGGTCGAACTTCCACAGCGCGCCGCGCTGGTCGGCCGCATAGATCGTGTCCGCCAGGCCGTCGCGGCCACGTACACGCCCCGTCCCACCTGCGCTGTCGGCGCGCCAACGGTCGACGGCCACGATGTTGCCCAGGCCGTTGTCACCGGCAGGTGCAGTCGCCGCGGCCTCGGTAGCAGTGATCATCCGCACCGCGCCCGATCCCAGGTCGACCACAAACAGCACGGCCTTGCGGCTGAGGCTGTTGTAACCGTTGCCGAAGATCGCTTTCCACGCCACCCCGGTCCCTTCCTTCACCGGCACGATCACCGGCTTGCCAAGGACATGGCCGATGTTCGCCTTCACGGTGCTATCGAGCCCCGGCGCCACGTCACTGATTTCCCACAGGCGATTGCCGGTGCCGAAGCTGGACGGCGTGGTCACATCCAGCGCGAACACCGAGCGCCCACCGGCGCCCGCCGTACCAACAAGCGCCGTGGCCCAGTTGCCACCGATCTGTGCGTCCGCCACCGCGATCGGTCCATCCACGTAGTAGCGATGACGGAAGCGCTGGTCGGACTTGTTGGCCGCCACGTAGGGATACAGAAGGTTGGCCATGTGGCCCAGCGCCGTGCCGGGAACATAGGCGAAGGTCTCGCTGCCTCCGGCACTGTCACTCACGCCGTTGCCGTTCATGCCACCGTCGAAGGCATGCAGCATGCCGTCGTTGGCACCGACATAGACCATGTAGCGGCCATTGTTGCGCTTGCGGGTCAGGTACGTCGCATACGAGGTCGCCATCGCGGTGCTGATGCGCTGGTAGCCATAGTCGTCGCGGGGCGAACTGATCACCGGGCTGGAATTGACGATGTCACCCAGCACGGTGGTACGGGTGCGATAGATGCCCCCCGAGTTGCGCACTTCGCGTGATGCGTCGCCGCGCAGATAAGCCATGGCCGTGGCGATGTCGCCGCCCAGCTTTTCAGCCTCGGTCGCAGAACAGCGCGCAATACCGGGATACTGCTTCTCGTCCTTGTTGCAGAGATCGGTGAAGGCGATGTTGGTGCTGCTGAAGTCAACTGCAGCATTGCCCTTGGTGGCGACGATGGTGCGCGAACGCTGCGCGCCCAGTTTCTCCGCCGCTTCCCACACCTGCGTGTACTCGGTCTGCTGCGTCTTGTCGTTCACCGCGAGCTTGGATGCCTTCAGGCGGCTGAACCAATCGGTTTCCTCGTTGGCCACTTCGAACTGGGGCGTGACCGCCAGCGATCCGGTACCGATACGCGCGCCGGTCAGGCCCTGGCTGCCCGAAGGCGCTGGCCCGGAGGTGACCGACGACAGCACCCGTCGCATGGCCGTGGTGATGTCTGCCGGAGTACGCGCGTTGATATACTCCCCGCGGGTATTGGTCGCGGCGTGCCAGATGTCATCCACAGTGCTGGGATTGTCGTTCTGGCGATCCGGCCAGTTGCTGTAGACCGCCGAATCGGTATACGGGTTCTGCTGCCTGTTCGGATCGAACAGATTGCCACGCGCGCCCAGCGTGATCCCGTAGAAGTTGATATGCAGGTCCTTGTTGCAGTCCAGCGACTTGTCGGTGCTGGTCGCACATTGCTCCGGTACCGGCACCTGTCCCCGGGGCATCCGATCATCGGTTCGCAACGGGTTCACGTAGTAGTACGCGGCAATATCACCCATGGTGTTGGAATTGCCATCCGAGAAGGGAGTCCCCATGTTTCCGTCCACGTTGCCAGGGGCAGGCGCCAGGGATGACGAAAGATTGTTGCCATTGTTGCTGTAGCCGTCGGTGAACAGCATCACCGCATTCTTCTGGCAGGACAGCTTGATGGGCGCATTGTCATCGGTCCGCATGAACTGCAGGCCCGCGGCGTTGACGGCATGTCGATTCGGCGTACCACCACTGGCCGTCAGCGCGATCATGCTGCTGTAGAGCGCGGACTTCTGCCCGATCACGCTCATGTCCCGGATCGCAAGCCGTTTGTTCGAGTCTGTCGAACTGTTGTAATTCTGGAAATCGTTGATCCGGAAATACCCGACATACATGTCATTGACATTCAATGCGCGCGTCATGCCGGCGATCATCGCCCGGTTGCGGTTACCGTAGTACGAGTACCAGTTGGCGAAGTTCTGCAATGCGGCAGCATCACCGGTCCCGATGACGTACTTCCACATGTCACATCCCGAACCGCAGGCGCCGGTGACCCTGGTTCGCTGGATACCTGCGTACGCATTGGCAGTGCCCGGCAACTGCGGATAGGCGTCGCCATCGCTGGTGTACGGCATGTAGAACGTAGCGGGCACATAGCGCAGCGACGCATAGCCCGCCGAGCTCCAGGTCGCGCCTCTCGTATTGGCGTTCTCGTTGCCAAAATTACCATTGGCCCTGCTTGCAGTCCTGTAGGTCTGCCCGGCCGGTACCGTCATCCCTTCCTGCATCCTCTGGACGTCCCAGGACGAAGTACCCAGATAGCTGCTGGCGATCGCCAGTGTATCTGTCTCACGAGGATCGATGAGGGTGGCCGACGTGCTCGCCGCTGGATACGACTGCACTTCTTCGTTCACGATCCGCAGCCAGGGCTCGTACTTGATGGCAGGATCGTAGTAGGTCGGATTGTAGGCCGCCGATCGGGCAAACCCGAAGACATCCAGCGCCGGGATGCCGTTGTAGCTGTTGATCCGTGCACCGGGCAGCACATAGAAGTAACTGCACTCACCGGTCTGGATGGCATTTCCCCACCGGTCATAGGTTACGGGCACGTCTTCAGGCGTATTGAGCACTCCGGCCGATCGGAAGAAACTCTTTCTCCCGTAGTGCCAGCACGCCGTACCATCCTGCCCCGGGAACTGGGTCTGGAAGGTCATCGAACCCGAATCGTCCACCGCCATGATGAACGACGGCGGCGCGGAGACCTTCAGGTTCATCGGGTGCTGCGACAACGTGCCCTGCGCCTGCGCGGCGAACAGGTTCATCGCAAGCCAGGTGCCACCAGCCACCGCCAGCAACAGCCCGGAGCCGGCCAGGATCTTGATCTTTCGGGTCGCCATGACCGGGTTCCTCAAAGCTTGAAAACAGTGTCGACAGCCGCCGAGGAGGTACCCTCGTTGCTGGTGGCGGCATCGCGATCGGAGCCGAACGCGGTGATCTGGTAGACGCGGGTGGGTTCTTCGCTTTCCGGCGTACCCATGCCCAGCGTCGATTCGCCCTGGATGCAGGCATCGATGCGGCGCACGCTGACCACCGGGGCCGCCGACAGTTTCTGCTCACCGACCCAGCGGGTGGGATCGAAGCCGTCATCGCAGATGCGCTTGATGGCGTCAGCCTTCAACGCGCCGCCATCGCCGGTATTGTTGTCGATCTCCTCGATCGACCGCTCGGCATCGCGTACCGCTCGTTCGCTGGCCTGGAACGCCACGTTCGCGGCCCGGTAGTTGGAGGACATGCGCTCCTGCATGCTCGCCACCTGCATGCCGACCACGCCGATCAGCGACAGCAGGATCAACAGCATCAGGGCCACGTACAGCACCGCACCGCGCTGCTGTGCGCGCCCCTGGAATCGACGGGAGACGGAGGGCTTCATGGGTCAGTTCCCGAACAGTCGGTTGCGCAGTGCCACGGACACCTCGTAGGAGGCACGGTAGCGATCGTCGTAGGTCGTGGGCGGATTGAAGCCAACGCCGAGCACGCCCAGCTGGGCCACGGCCGTATTGGCCTGCTCGGCGGCGGCGCGCTGCGGGCTGCGCACCAGCAGTCCAAACTGCACCAGGCCAACCCGTCGCCACGCAGCGACAGCGGCGGCATCGGTACCGGTACTGACCCCGCTGGCAGTCTTCTGGAAGGCGATTACCCCGGTCGGCGGCGCGCTGCTGCTGATCGCCGTCTCGGTATCCTGGCCGTAGAGGAACTGCAGGCTCTCGATGCCTTCCACCAGTTCCTCACCGGTGGCGAACGTGTTGTCGCCAGCGCCACGCGCGCGGTACAGCGCCGGTTCGCCGGCGGTATTGGTGGCCACGTAGTACGCCATCGATTCCACCCGATAGACCATGGTCACCGCGTTGTTGGCCGAATACGCCGAGAGATCGACCTTGCTGGCCGTGATCGTGCTGTCGGCGATTTTCCCGGCGAACACATCCACCTTGCTGCAATCGGCCACGGCAAACGCCGAGGGCGTGGTGACGGCACCGGCCGACAGTCGGGCCGCCGCGTCCTTGGCGATCGTGATGTCCGGTGAATTACCGGAACCAATGGACAGCACCGGCGAGCCTTCCGGCGCCAGGTAGCGCATCACGATGATGTCGCTGCCACCCAGCGGTTTGGGCTTCAGATTGGTGATCGCCGACGGCGTGCTGCCGGCAGCCCCCCAGCTTGCGCCGAGGGTCAGCTTGTTGCCAGGCGCGGTGCCCTGCGCCTCGTAACCCTGGATCGGCACCGAGAAGTCCATCGGGCTGCCATCACCCGACTTCACGCCGGCAATGTTGACCTTGACACTGTCCTGGGCGCGCACCAGGTGCGCCTGGTCGTTCACGCAGCCCATGTGCCCGGCCATCCGGATGTCGCGCTCGAGGAACTCCAGTGCGAATCGAGCGTTTTCCTGGGTGCGCGCGACACCCTCGGACAGCTGCGACGCCGCCCGCGAGGCCATGAAGATCTGGGTCACGCCCAGCATCAGCACCAGGCCGATGACCAGCGAGATCAGCAGTTCCACCAGCGAAAGGCCTGCCGCATGGCTGGCAACGGAAGGCGCGCGCTTCATAGACGGGTAACCAGGGTGAACGTGGTGATGCTGTCGGGATTGGCTGCGTTCCATCGCTCGTCTCCCCAGCCGATGCCCACCGTGACCAAGCCATCATTGACAGTCACGTTGGCGCTGGCCTTGCCTCCCAGCACCTTGACGACCTGGCATTGCCAGCGCGCCACGTTCGCCTTGGAGGCCGTCACGTCGGCACTGTTGGGCCAGGTGCAGGGGCCAGCCGGTGCGGTGACCGAGCCGGCGGTGAAGGAGGCCTTGGTGTATTCGCCACCGTTGAGGGTTTCGCTGCGCTGCACGCGCATCAGCTCGATCAGATCGTAGGCCAGGCTGGTGGCCTGGGTGCGCTGGCTGGCGCTCTGCACGAACCGCACGTTCATGGTCTGCAGCAGCGCAAAGCCAAGCAGGCCGAACGCCAGCACCAGCAGCGCGATCAGCACCTCGATCAGGCTGAAGCCACGACTGCGGGCGGGCCCGCCCAGGCCGGAACGACGACGTTTCATTTGCAGGTTCCTGCGGTGGAGCGGACCTGACCGGAGAACAGGACGATCAGGGTCCGCATGGGGTCACCCGCCTTGCAGCCTTGCGGCACCAGGCTCACGACCTGGTCGGCGGACGCGCGGCGGCGCCCCTGGGAGTCGAAGGAGATGACGGCCGGGCTGGGAGCCTCGACCGCCAGGCTGCTGCTGCCCTTGGAGAAGCGCAGCACGCTCTCGCTGCCGCTGACGGAGCCATCGCCATCGACGTCGCCCCAGGCCAGCATGCCCTTGCTCCACTCGCCATCGCAGGACGTACCGTTGCTGCTGCCGCACACCCCGCCACCGTGGCGGTTGCGGATGGCCTCGCTGCGGGCGAGCGACAACAGACCGATCACCTCGTTGTTGGTGGTGGTCAGGCGGTTGGAGCGCATCGCGGTGCGGAAGCTGGGATAGGAGATGCTGGCCAGAATGACCAGGATGACCAGCGTGATCATCAACTCGACCAGCGTGAAGCCGTTTTGCCGGCGCAAAGACATTGGACGCTCCCCAGCGTGTTGATGGCCACGATGGGCCATCGCCCTGCCACCGGCAAGCGGCGGCAGGATGAACGGTCAATCCAGGGCGACGGGCGTCAAAGCCTTGACGACCCGCCCCGCCCCACTCCGGCCGGCGCGATCCCCATCGCGCCGGCACAGGCTCAGGCCAGCACCTGGTAGCAGGGCTGGTATTCGCCGGAGATCTTCATCCGGCGCTGCTCGACGAAAGCGCGCAGCAGCCCGTCCAGGGCCTGCATCATGTCCGGGTCGCCATGGATCTGGAACGGCCCGAACTCTTCGATGCGGCGCATGCCGTCTTCCTTCACGTTGCCGGCGACAATGCCCGAGAACGCCCGGCGCAGGTCCGCCGCCAGCGCATGCGGTGCACGCCCGTGGTGCAGGTCCAGCGCCGCCATCGCCTCATGGGTCGGCACGAACGGCTGCTGGTACTCCCACGGAATCTCGATCGACCAGTTGAAGAAGAACGAGTCCTTCTGCGCCAGGCGGTGCTCGCGCACGCGCTTGATGCCATTGGCCATCTTCTTCGCCACCGCGACCGGGTCGCCGATGATGATCTCGTAGCGCTCGGCTGCTTCGTCACCCAGGGTCAGGCGGATGAAGCGGTCGATCTGCTCGAAGTACGGCGCCGCCACGGTCGGTCCGGTCAGGATCAGCGGGAACGGCAGGTCCTTGTTCTCCTCGCGCAGCAGGATGCCGAGCAGGTACAGGATCTCCTCGGCGGTGCCGACGCCACCGGCGAACACGATGATGCCGTGGCCGATGCGGACGAAGGCCTCCAGGCGCTTCTCGATGTCCGGCATGATCACCAGGTGGTTGACGATCGGGTTCGGCGACTCGGCGGCGATGATGCCCGGCTCGGTCAGGCCGATGTAGCGCGTCACGGTACGGCGCTGCTTGGCGTGGGCGATGGTGGCGCCCTTCATCGGGCCCTTCATCGCGCCCGGGCCGCAGCCGGTGCAGATGTCCAGGCCGCGCAGGCCCAGCTCATAGCCCACCTGCTTGGTGTACAGGTATTCGTCGCGCGAGATCGAGTGGCCGCCCCAGCACACCACCAGGTTCGGGTCGCCCGGGTTGAGGATGCGCGCGTTGCGCAGCAGGCCGAACACCGCATTGGTGATGCCTTCGGACGACTCCAGTTCGGCCGCGTAGGCCGGGCCCATCTCGATGGCCATGTAGGCCAGGTCACGCACCACCGCGAACAGCAGCTCGGCGACGCCGCGGATGATCTCGCCATCGACGAAGGCCATCGCCGGTGCGTTGACCAGGTCGATGCGCACGCCACGATCCTGCTGTGCCACCTGGATGTCGAAATCCGGATACAGATCGCGCGCCGCGCGCGGATCGTCAGAGGCGCTGCCGCTGGTCAGCACGGCCAGCGCGCAGCGGCGCAGCAGTTCGTGCATGCCGCCGGCAGACGCATCGCGCAGGCGGGCCACTTCGGCCCGCGACAGCACATCCAGCCCACCGCGCGGGTAGATCCGCGCGTCCTGCACCGGCAGTGCGCGGGCTGATTTTTCGTTCGTGGTCATGTCCAATTTTTCGCTTCCTTCAAGGTTTCCGACTGTACTGCCGCCCCCTTAAAAAGCAAAACGGCCGGGAAGCCCGACCGTTGGATGTGTGCTCCCCGCGTTCGCCTTTCCGGGACCGCATCGGCGGCGTTGGCACCGCGCACATTTCTGGATGCTACGCCGATGCGGAGTGGCCTGCAAGGACTTTCGCCTGAACGGAAAACGGCCGGGTTTCCCCGGCCGTTTTCACTTACTGCTTCAGGCTCTGACGGATCAGAACTTGTACTTCAGGGTCAGCTGCATCGACCAACGCGACACGGCGGTGTTGCCCTTGTCGTTGTTGTTTTCCTGGATCGAGGAATTGTCGGTACGGCCGGTGAAGTTGTACAGGTACTTGCCGGTAGCCGGGTCGATACCCGAGTAGTTGGCAACGCGACGGGTGGCGTAGAAGCCGTAGTCGTCGATCAGGCCCCACTTCTTGTTCAGCAGGTTGCCGACATTCATGATGTCCAGGGCGACTTCACCCTTGTGACCCTTCACGAAGCCCGGGAATTCCTGGCTGATGCGGACGTCGAAGCTGTTGACCCACTTGGCGCGGTGCGAGTTGGCCGGGACCACGCTGCCACGATAGGCCTCGAGCTCCGGATTCTGCGCCAGCCAATCGAAGAACTTCTTCTCCATGTCGGCACCACCGGTGAAGATCACGTCACCCGGGCCCTTCGGCACGTAGAACAGGTCGTTGGTACCGGCACCGTCGCCATTCACGTCGTTGTAGTAGACGTAGCTGTACGGACGGCCCGAACGGCCTTCGTAGAACAGGCCGACGCGGGTGGCATTGTCACCGAAGAAGTTGTGCTTCCACTCCAGGGTGCCGGTGATGCGGTCCTTGATCGCGTAGCGCGAGTTGTACGCAACGTTGTCGTTGGCGTTCAGGCTCAGCGTGTTGTTCCAGTTCGAGGTGTTCTGCGAGCTGGACAGCGGGCTCACTTCCTTGGACTGGGTGTAGGTGTAACCCAGCGACCAGCCCCAGTTCTCGGTCAGCGGCTTGGCCAGCGAGAAGGTAGCCTGCGAACCACGACCCTTGTCGGTGTTGCGCAGCAGGATCACGTCGCCGATGTCACCCGGACGGTTGACGCGGTCACCCGGGCAGGTCCGATCGGTCGCCGAGCAGGCGCGGCCATTCTTCTGGCCAGCCTGCATGCCGTTCGGGCCGGCATTGGCGCCGTTCATGCCGTAGTCGTTCCAGTACAGCGCACGGCCATCCTGGCCAACCGAACGGTTGGCATTCGGGGACATCACGTCCAGGCGGTCGAAGTACAGACCATCCTTGACCTTGGTGAACAGCACTTCAGCCGACGCCACGATGCCGTACCACGGCAGCTCATGGTCGAACGCCAGGTTGGCCTTCCACACCGACGGCAGACGGGTGCCCGGAGCGATCAGGTCGACGTTCTGGCGGGCCGAGGCCAGCGACGGGTTCGGAATGTACGGGTTGTCGGCGTCGAAACTGAAGCCACCCGGGTTGCGGGTCAGGTTGTACTCGGAGTAGTTCAGGCCGGTGTTCTGGTAGGCACCTGCCAGCCACACGTTCGGCGCAGCGCCGCCGAACAGGCCAACGCCACCGCGCAGCTGGGTCGGACGATCAGTGTCGAAGGTGTAGTTGAAGCCGACGCGCGGCTGGAACAGCTTCTTGTCGACCAGCTGGGTGTTGTTGAAGCCGTACAGCTGTTCGATGCGCGGGTTGTACAGGCGCTGGGTGCTGAAGTCCGGCATGTCGATACGGATACCGAACATCAGGCTCAGGTTGTAGTTGATCGCCCAGGTGTCCTGGATGAACAGACCGGTGTTCTTCAGGTGGAACTTGGCCGGGATGTCGTCAACGCTGCCGCCAGCGCGCGGGACGCGCACCTGGTAGGCCGACGGGGTACCGGCTTCAAACGCAGCCAGGTCGGCGAACTCGTACGCGCCGTACAGGTTGCGGCCGTAGAAGTTCATCAGGTCGTTGTCGGTGTAATCGAAACCGAACTTGACGGTGTGGTCACCGATGTACCAGGTACCGGCACCGAAGGCGCTCAGTTCCTTCGACTCGACGATGTTGGTGTGGGTGTTCTGCTCGGTACCCAGGTACAGCGAGTTGTTGCCGAAGCGCACGCGGATCTGCGGCAGGTGCGAGGCAGCAACGCGGTTGGACGAGTAGTCCTTGTGCGAAACCTTGAACTCGGTCGAGAAGTTCTCGGACCAGTCACTGAACAGTTCACCCATCCAGGTTTCGTACTGGGTCGGCTGGGTGTACCAGAAGTCGCTCAGCGAGATGGCGCTGTTGTTGACCTGCGGGAAGCGGACGACGTCCTGCTTCATCTTGTTGTAGCGCAGGGCCGCGCGGTGGTTCTCGTTGATGTTCCAGTCGAGCTTGATCGCGTACTCTTCGATCGAGGTCTTGTTGTCCAGCGCACCGATGCCGCCGACCGGGTAGCCCAGATCGGACATGCGCTTCTGCACGCGGGCGATGTCGGCGTCGCTGATGCCGTTCGGCTTGTTGTACGGGGTTTCGCCGAGGCTCACGCCGCCGCCGCTACGCTCGTACTTTTCATAGTTGGTGAAGAAGAACAGCTTGTCCTTGACGATCGGGCCGCCCAGGGTCATGCCGTAGGTCTTCTCGTCCTTGAAGCCGTTGAAGTCCGTGGTGTCACCTTCCAGGCGCGTACGGATCATGTCCTTGTCGCGGTACGAGCCGTACACGGTGCCGTGGAACTCGTTGGTACCCGACTTGGTCACGGCGTTGATCACCGCACCGGTACCACCGGCGATGGTGGTGTCATAGTTGGCCAGGTCGATGTTGATTTCCTGGATGGCGTCCATCGACACCGGCTGACGCTCGGTCGGCAGGTTGTTGGAGCCCAGGCCGAACGGATCGGAGGCGCTGATGCCGTCGATGCGGATGGCATTGTAGCGGGTGTTCTGGCCACCGGCCGAGATCGCGCCGTCAGCCTTGCTGACCTGCGAGATGCGCGGGTCCAGGCGGATGTAGTCCTGGATGTTGCGGTTGGCCGACGGCAGCGCGTCCATCGTTTCGCGGGTCACGTTGCTGCCGGTGCCCATCTTGTTGGCACTGAACAGGTCCAGGCCACCCGCGGTGGCGACGACGTTCACCGCGTCCAGGTTGGTCGCAGCCAGGTCACCGCCGAGGCTGGCGTTGACGGTGTTGACCTGATTCAGGTTCAGGAAGACACCTTCTTCGGTCTTGGTACCTTCACCGGACTTGGTGATGGTGATGGTGTACGGACCACCCACGCGCAGGCCGCGCGCGTTGTATCGACCCGACGCATCGGTCGTCGCACGCGAAACGGTGCCCGACTCGGTGTGGGTGATGGTGACTTCAGCGCCGGCGACAGGCTGGCCTGCGGCGGACATCACCTGGCCACCGACACCTGCAGAGGTGCTCTGGGCAAAGGCGGGAGCGGCGGCAAGTGCGGCCACGAGACCAAGGGTAAGCTTGGACATCCGGAGTGGGTGGGTCATTTTTCGGTAGCCTCGATGCGAGTTGGCGATGGCGGAAAAAAAGCGCATCCAAACAGCCCTGCGGGTGGCTGGTCGGAGATTTATCTGGGGTTCCCTACCGCTTGGCTGAAGGCAGCCATAACGGTTAACACTAGATTAACACGCTACGCCATCAATGTGACGGTTGTGCGACAAACGGCACCGGATCGCAACGCAATCGTGACGGGTTCTTCACTCCGCCTTTCCCCGGGACTCACTCGCCGGGGAATGCCTGGCTGGCATCGAGAATCTGGCCCCGCCAGGCGCTGCCAGCGCTGGACAGCAGGACCACGGCCGCAGCAGCGGCAACCTCCGGGCCCTGCGCGGCCGGGTCCTGGTCGACGGAATAGGCCCGAGCACGCAGCGCTGTGCGCAGGGGGCCCGGATACAGGCCGCTGACCCGCACCGGGCTGCGGCCGAGTTCGTCGTGCAGGCTGGTGATCAGCCCGCGCAGGCCATGCTGGGCCACGCCGTACCCACCCCAATAGGCCTGCCCCACCCGTTCGGAGGCATCGACCGCAAACACCAGGGCGGCATCCTCGCGCTGCCGCAGCAGCGGCAGGCAGGCCTGGGCCAGCCACGCCGGAGCAGTCAGGGTGACATGCACCGCACGGGCGAAACTGGCCGGGTCGGCCAGTTCGAACGGGGTCAATCCGGGGAAATGGGCGGCACAGACCAGCACTCCATCCAGCCGCCCCAGCTCGCGCTGCAGGGCCTGGGCCAGTTCGGCATAGTCGTCGGGGCCCGCGCCCTCAAGATCCAGCGGATACAGCAGTGGTTCCGGGCCGACGGCCTGGACCTGGGCATAGACACGGTCCAGGCGGCGCGGCTTGCGCCCCAGCAGGACCACGGTAGCCCCGGCGGCGGCGGCGGCAACGGCTGCCGCACTGCCCAGCCCACCGCCGGCGCCGGCAACCAGCACCACGCGATCCTGCAACGGACGGCCATCGAGCGCCCCGTTGGCCGGTGACGTCGATGGCCAGGCACTCATCCCTGGGTCGCCTCTTCGACGATGCGCTTGAGCTCGCCGGCTTCAAACAGTTCCAGGACGATGTCGCAGCCGCCGATCAGCTCGCCGTTGATGAACAGCTGCGGGAAGGTCGGCAGGTTGGAGAACCGCGGCAGGTTGGCGCGGATCTCGGGTTCTTCCAGCACGTTGACGGTGCGCAGGGTGACCGCGCCGGCTGCCATCAACGCCTGCACGGCGCGGCTGGAGAAGCCGCACATCGGGTATTGCGGGGTGCCCTTCATGAACAGCACGAGCGGGTAACGATCGACCTCGGCCTGGATTTGCTGCATTACCGCCACAACCTCACTCCTTGCTTCGCCGGACAAACCGACCGCGGTGGTCGGCTAGACTGCCCACGGTAGCCGCCATTGTAAGCGGATGGAACCGGCTGCCGCCGCCCCTCTGGCCACGAACCTGTCCATGCCTGTCGAATTGCCTGCCCTGCCCTACCTTTCCGGCTCCCTGCAGCCGCACCTGTCCGCACAGACCCTGGAGCTGCACCACGGCCGCCACCATCGCGCCTACGTGGATGCGGTCAATGCCGGCATCCTCGGCACCGAGTGGGAAGACGCGTCACTGGAGGAGATCGTCCGCCAGGCCCAGGGAAAGCTGTTCGATGCGGCCGCCCAGGCGTGGAACCATGGCTTCTACTGGCAGTGCCTGCGCCCCCGAGGCGGCGGCGAACCGCAGGGCCGCCTGGGCGAGCTGGTCAAGCGCCAGTTCGGCGACGTGCAGCGCCTGCGCGAGGAATTCAACCGCACCGCGCTGGGCCTGTTCGGCTCGGGCTGGGTGTGGCTGGTGCAGCACCCGGGCGGGCAGCTGGGCATCCAGGCGACCCGCAATGCCGGCACGCCGCTGACGGGTGAAAGCACCCCGCTGCTGTGCTGCGATGTCTGGGAGCATGCCTACTACACCGACTACCAGAATGACCGCGCGCGTTATCTGGAGGCGTTCTGGCAGCTGGTCAACTGGGAATTCGCCGAAAGCCAGCTGCGCTGAGGGCATCCGCCGGGCATGGCCCGGCGCTGCCACGCCCGACCCGGTAGCGCCGGGCCATGCCCGGCGACACGATGGACTTCACGCGCTCTCGTGCGCGGCCACCGCGTCCATCACCCGCGCCGAATACACCAGCGCCGCACCGGCATTGAGCGACACCGCCACACCGAGTGCCTCGGCGATTTCCTCGCGGCTGGCACCGTGCTTCAGCGCGGCATCCACGTGCACGGTGATGCAGCCGTCGCAGCGGGTGGTGACCGCCACCGCCAACGCGATCAGCTCGCGGGTCTTCGCATCGAGGTGGTTGGTCTGGGCCCCGGCATTGGCCAGCGTGGCGTAGCCCTTCACCGTATCCGGCGAGAGCTTGCCGATCTCGCCGATGCGGCCCTTCAGTTCCTTGCGGTAGGCATTCCAGTCGAGCATGGGGGTGACTCCTGTGAAAGGAGCTCCACGCTACCACCGGGAATGTTGCGCCGATGCCTGCACCGGCGCGCCACACCGTTGCAGCCACACAGGGTAGTGCCGGCCGCTGGCCGGCCCCCTTTGCTCAGCGGTTGCGCAGCGCGTGCACCGCCGGCGCCACCTGCGCCTGGCGATCCAGCTCCAGGCCGACCTGCTCCAGCGCATCGGCCAGCGCGGCAGCCTCGTCATCGCGCAACGTGGCGTGGCCGACCTTGCGACCTTCGCGCGGCTCCTTGCCGTAGTCGTGCCAATGGCCGCTGGCCTGGCCCAGCACCGGCGCGGGGTCCGGCATCGCGCCCAGCCAGTTCAGCATGCAGGCATGGCCGAGCATGCGGGTGCTGCCCAGCGGCAGGCCCAGCACGGCACGCAGATGATTCTCGAACTGCGAGGTCTCGCTGCCTTCGATGGTCCAGTGGCCGGAGTTGTGCACGCGCGGCGCCATCTCGTTGGCCAGCAGTTCGCCATCGCGGCAGAACAGCTCCAGCGCGAACACGCCGACGTACTGCAGGTGCTCGGCAACGCGGCGGGCATAGCCGATCGCGGCCTGCTGCTCGGCATCGGAGAGCACGGCCGGGGCCACGCTGGCCGACAGCACGCCGTCGACATGCCAGTTGCCAGTGACCGGCCAGGCCTCGAAGCTGCCATCGCGGCCACGCACGGCCACCACGCTGACCTCGCGCTGGAACGCCACGAAGCCTTCCAGGATCAGGCCGGTACGCTCGACCTGCGCACCCAGTGCATCCCACGCGGCGTCGATGTCGGCCTCGCTGCGCAGGCGGAACTGGCCCTTGCCGTCGTAACCAAGGCGGCGGGTCTTGAGGATGCACGGCAGACCGAACTCAGCCGCCTTCGCAGCCAGCTCGTCACGGCTGCGGATGTCGGCAAAGGCCGGCAGCGGGATGCCCAACTGCTGGAACAGGGTCTTCTCGCTCAACCGGTCCTGGGCCACCGCCAGCGCAGCCGGCGGCGGATAGACCGGCACGCGGTCGGCCAGGAACTGCGCGCTGTCGGCGGGCACGTTCTCGAAATCGAAGGTGACCACGTCGACCTTGGCAGCGAAGTCCGCCAGTGCCTGGCGGTCATCGAAGGCGCCGACGGTGAGCGGCGCCAGCGGGCCGCTGCAGGCGTCGGCCGCCGGGTCGTACAGCTGGAAGCGCAGCCCCAGCGGCGCACCGGCCAGGACCATCATGCGGGCGAGCTGGCCGCCGCCCAGGATGCCGACGGTCAGGCTCATTGGCGCGGATCGTCGTGGGCCATCACGTCTTCGGTCTGGCGTGCACGGAAGGCGTCGAGCGCCTGGCCGATCGCCGGCTGGTCGCTGGCCAGCATTGCGGCGGCGAACAGCGCGGCGTTGGACGCGCCGGCATTGCCGATGGCGAAGGTGGCGACCGGGATGCCGGCTGGCATCTGCACGATCGACAGCAGCGAGTCCATGCCGTTGAGGGCCTTGGACTGCACCGGCACGCCCAGAACCGGCACGGCGGTCTTGGCGGCGATCATGCCCGGCAGGTGGGCGGCCCCGCCGGCACCGGCGATGATCGCGCGCAGGCCACGCGGGCCCGCCTGCTCGGCGTAACTGAACAACACATCCGGCGTCCGATGCGCGGACACCACCTTCACTTCGAACGGAACACCCAGGGCTTCAAGCTTCTGGGCGGCGTGCTGCATGGTTTCCCAGTCGGAACGGGAACCCATGACGATGCCGACAAGCGGCGCGATCGGGTTGGGGGTCATTGGCCGTCACCTGCCTTAAAGACGTATTCTAGCCGTCTTCCACGCAAGACGAAGAACCATGGATCGCAAGCTGCTCGACCTGCTGGTGTCGCCGGACACCCGCCAGCCCCTGTCCCTGCTGGATGGCAAGGGCCTGGAAGCCCTCAACAAGGCCATTTCCGCCGGCGCGGTGAACAAGGCCGATGGCAACCCGCTGGCGCAGCCGCTGCGCGAAGCGCTGGTCACCCGCGACCGCAAGCAGGTGTTCCGCGTCGACGACGGCATCCCGGTGCTGCTGGCCGAGGAAGCCATCCCGACCGCCCAGATCGCCGACTTCCCGGCCGCATGAGCGCGCTGCCGACGCCGGATGCGGCCGTTGTCGCCGCCGATGTCGCGCGTGCGCTGGCCGAGGACCTGGGCAGCGGCGACGTCACCGCTGCGCTGCTGCCCGACCAGGCCGACAGCGCTTACCTGCTGTGCAAGCAGGACGGAGTGATCGCCGGCCGCCCCTGGTTCGACGCCACCCACCGCGCGCTCGACCCGGACGTGCGCATCGAATGGCGTGTCTCCGAAGGTGACGCAGTCACTGCCGGCACCGTGCTGGCCCTGCTGCACGGGCGCAGCCGCAGCCTGGTCAGTGCCGAGCGCACCTCGCTGAATTTCCTGCAGACGCTGTCCGGAACCGCCACCACGACTGCCCGTTACGTGGCCGCCGTGGCCGGTACCGGTACGCGCATCCTCGACACCCGCAAGACCCTGCCCGGCCTGCGCCTGGCGCAGAAGTACGCAGTGCGCTGCGGCGGCGGCGAGAACCACCGCTTCGGCCTGTACGACACGGTGATGCTGAAGGAAAACCACATCCGTGCCGCCGGTTCGCTGGCCGCGGCCGTGGCCGCCGCACGCCGGCAATGGCCTGGGCTGCCGCTGGTGGTTGAAGTCGAGGATCTGGCGCAGCTGCGCCAGGCGCTGGAAGCCGGTTGCGAACGTATCCTGCTGGATGACTTCAGCCCCGACCTGCGCCGCGAGGCCGTGCGCATCACGGCGGGCCGCATTCCGCTGGAAGTCTCCGGCAGCGTTGGACTGGGTGGCCTGCGTTCGATCGCCGAAGACGGCGTGGACTGCATCTCCATCGGTGGACTGACCAAGCATGTGCAGGCCATCGATCTTTCGTTGAAGCTGGGCCCGCCGCCGGGTTGAGGCCGGACTTGGGGTCAGATCCCTTTTCCATTGGAAAAGGGATCTGACCCCGTTCTCACACCCAGCGTTCACGACGGCGCTGCGACGCTGCGGCCATCCCCCACAGGAGCCGCGCATGCGCCGGATGCTCTTGCCTGCCTGCCTGCTGCTCGCTGCAGCCCCCCTGTCCGCCGCAGCCGCCGAAGCCTGCGATGTACCGCCCCGCTTCGGCCTGAGCCCGTTGGCGGTGGCCATCCGCAATACCGCCTGCAACGAGCACCGGTTGTGGTTCCGACCCTTCATCGATCGTGATGGCCGCGCCGCCAGCCTCAGCGTTACCGAGGCCGAAAGCGATCACCTCGCTGACAATGGACTGATCGCCTGGCAGCGCGTGGCCGGCTACTGGCGCAACAGCGGCACGCTCAATGCGATGGGCAGCATCGCGGGGGCCAGCAGCTGCCTGGCCCCGTTGGGCACGCGCTACACCGACAGTGACTGCCGGGCGTTCCTGATCGACAACCCGTGGTCGGCTGCCTTCATTTCCTGGGTGATGGTGCGCGCCGGTGTTCCGGGCTTCAACACCTCGCCACGCCATATCGACTACATCCGCGCGGCCTACCAGGGCGGCCCATCGGGCGTACCTTACCGGCTGGTCGACCCCGCCACCGCCAAGCCCGCGCCCGGCGACCTGCTGTGCTTCCTGCGTGACCGCAGTACCACGCTCAGCTACAGCGGGCTGGTACAGGCGCTGGGCAATGGCTCGGTGGGCCACTGGAAATCGCATTGCGAAGTAGTGGTGGCGGCCAACCTCGGCGGCGACCAGACGCTGTACCTGGTTGGCGGCAACGTAATGAACACGGTGGCGATGCGGTTGCTGCAGCTTGATCGTACCGGGCTGATCAAGCTGCCACCGGCGCGCGAACGCAACAGCACTGGCATTGACCCCAGCTGCACCCCGGGGCGTGAGGAAGAATGCAGTTTCAACCGCCAGGACTGGGCCGCCCTGCTGCAGCTGACTGCGACCTCACCGCTGGTGATGCCCTCGCCCACTGCCACGCCGTTGCAACCCACGCCGGTGCCGCAACCGACCAGTGCGCCCGCACAGCCGGTGACGGACGAACCTCGACCGACACGCTGATGCCGGCGCTTGATCCAGCGCGCGTTCGCCGCCATCTTTGCGGGATCGAACTCTGACGGCTGACGCCATGCCTACCCTGCTGCTGTTGCTGATTGCCGGCGGAATCATCTACTTCTTCTGGAACGCTGCGCGTTCGGCCGCCGAGCGCGCTGTCGAGCTGGGTCGCAACGCCTGCCGCGCAGCCGATGTGCAATGGCTGGACCAGGCGGTGCACGCCACCGGCCTGCGCCTGTCGCGCGGCGAAGATGGCCGGCTCGGCTTCGAGCGCACCTTCAAGTTCGAGTATTCCTACGATGGCATCGACCGCCACGTCGGGCGCATGGTGCTGCGCGGTGACCAGCTGATCTCGTTCACCGGCCCGGGAGCGGCGCGGATCAGCCAGATCCGGCCGGATGTGGAGGATGCCGAGGATGTGTAAGGACTGAAGGTGTGCCGACCAACGGTCGGCACCCACTCAATCCCTGCACCCACCGGTGAATCCTGCAAAGAAAAACGCCGCCCATCGGGGCGGCGTTGGAAACATTATTTGACCACGCGCAGGTTCGGGCGGCCCTTGGGCGGCGGACTGGCCGGCGGCGTATCGTCCGGCGGCGTACCTTCATCGTGCAGCAGTTCATCACTGGTCGGAGCGGTGTCGTTGCCCGGAATATCGTCCGGCAGCGCCATGCCCTGCCCGGTCTCTCGGGCGTAGACGGCCAGCACGGCGCTGATCGGTACCTGCACCGGATAGCTGGTGCCGGAGAAGCGCGCCGAGAAGCTCACCATCTCGTTGTCGATCATCAGCCGTACGACGGCACGCTCGGCGATGTTGAGCACGACCCGGCCATCCTTGACCGCCGAAGGCGGGACCTGCACGCCGGGTACGCCGGCGTCGACCAGGATGTGCGGGGTCAGCTGGTTGTCGTTGATCCATTCCACCAGCGCCCGCAGCAGGTACGGGCGGTGGCTGGTCATGTGGAAGAAGTCTTCGGTCATGCGTGAAGTGTACGCGCCCGGCGCCCCGCCGGGGCGGATCGCCTGCACGCCGGTCGGCGTGCAGACGGGTAACGCATGGCCGGATCAGACCGGCAGATCGCGCAGCTTCTTTTCCTGGTCGGTCAGGCTGCGGACGAAGCCGGGGTGGCGGAAGATGCGGTTGCCGTAGTCTTCGATCGCCTTGCCGTCCTTCGGCAGCGGCACATCCAGCGACTGCAGGCGCCAGATGATCGGCGCCATCGCGCAGTCGGCCAGGCTCATTTCCGGGTTGAGGAAGAACTTGCTGGCCTTGAACAGCGGCAGCGAGGCGGTCAGCAGTTCCTTCAGGCGCTTGCGCCCGGCCTCGGCCTGGGTCTTGTTACCCAGCTGGATGGCCTGCACCTGCGGCACCCAGTCGTGCTCGATGCGCAGCATCGCCAGGCGAATGCGTGCGCGTGAGAGCGGATCAACCGGCATCAGTGGCGGATGCGGATAACGCTCATCCAGGTACTCGCTGACCACCGATGCGGCGTACAGCACCAGCTCGCGCTCGACCAGGGTCGGCACCGAATGGTACGGATTGAGGTCGATCAGGTCTTCAGGCGGGTTCTGCGGATCGACCGGAACGAAGTCGAACGTGACCCCCTTGGCCGCCAGCACCAGGCGTACACGGTGGCACAGCACATCGTCGTTCGAGGAAAACAGCGTCAGTGTATTGCGCATGCGTACGCTCGCCGCCATCAAAGGCTCTCCCACGACAGGAGACCGCCTGCCGCATCGGCGCCGCCGGCACCGTGCCAGCGATCGACTCCTCCCCGAGTGTGCAACCGACCATCACAAAAGCCAATAGGCCCGTGCGATGGTCGGCGGCAGAATCAGTGAACGTCCTTCCAGTATTCCTTCTTCAGCAGGTACAGCAGGAAGGTCAGCAGGGCCAGGAACAGGATCACCCACACGCCCAGCTGCTGGCGCTTGAGCGCGGCCGGTTCACCGGCATATTCGAGGAAGTTGGTGATGTCCCGCACCGCCTGGTCGTACTGCCCGGCATCGACCGAACCCGGTGTTTCGATCTTCAGGCCGGTCACCGGCGGGTCCATCCCCGGCGCTTCAGGCTTGCCATGCACGGCATGCTGCAGGCCCTGCATCTCCCACAGCGGGTTGGGCATGGACGCGTTGGCGAACAGCGCGTTGTTCCAGCCCAGCGGCCGGCTGCTGTCCAGGTAGAACGACTTGAGATAGGTGTAGACCCAGTCGCTGCCGCGCACGCGCGCGATCAGGCTGAGGTCCGGCGGCATCTTGCCGAACCACTTCTCGGCGTTCTCCTTGGGCATCGCCACCGGGATCGGGTCGCCGATCGCCGAGCCGGTGAAGTTGAGGTTGTTCATCACTTCCTCTTCGGAAAGGCCCAGGTCCTGCGCCATCCGCGAATAGCGCAGGTACTTCAGCGCGTGGCAGCCGGAGCAGTAGTTCATGTACAGCTGCGCGCCGCGCTGCAGCGAGGCCCGGTCACCCAGGTCGTTGCCGGCCTGCAGCAGCTTGGTGCCACCTTCGGCGGCGGAGGCCAGGAAACTGCCCAGCATCAGGGCGGCCGTCAGGGCCAGCCGGACCATCCAGCGATCAGTCATGGGTGGTCACCCTCTCCGGTACCGGCTTGGTCTTGTCCAACCGTGTCCATAGCGGCATGGTGATGAAGAACGCGAAGTACAGGAAGGTCAGCACCCGCCCGATGTAGGTCTCATGCACGTCAGTGCCCGGACCGGAGCCGATCACGCCCAGCCACACGAAGCACACCGCCAGCACGCCCAGCATCACCTTCGAGATCCAGCCGCGGTAGCGCACCGACTTCACCCGCGCCTTGTCCAGCCACGGCACCAGGAACAGGATCGCGATGGCCGAGAACATCACCAGCACGCCGCCCAGCTTGTTCGGCACCACACGCAACATCGCGTAGTACGGCGTGTAGTACCAGACCGGCTTGATGTGTTCCGGGGTCACCAGGCGGTTGGCCTCGGTGAAGTTGTCGTGTTCCAGGAACAGGCCACCGAAACCGGGCGCGAAGAAGATGATGAAGGCGGCGATGATCAGCAGGAAGCCGGCGCCGACGCCATCCTTGAGCGTGTAGTACGGGTGGAACGGAATGCCGTCGGCCGGTGCGTTCGGCGACCAGCGGTTGCCCCTCGGCCCCTTCTTGATCTCCACGCCATCGGGGTTGTTCGAACCCACTTCGTGCAGTGCGCCCAGGTGCAGTACCACCAGCAGCAACAGCACCAGCGGCAATGCGATGACATGCAGCGCGAAGAAGCGGTTGAGCGTGGCGTCACTGGGCAGGTAATCGCCCATGATCCACTCGGTCAGGCCGTTGCCGATCACCGGTATCGCGCCGAACAGCGAGATGATCACCTTGGCGCCCCAGAACGACATCTGGCCCCACGGCAGCACGTAGCCCATGAAGGCTTCGGCCATCAGCACCAGGTAGATCAGCATGCCGAGGATCCACACCAGTTCGCGCGGCTTCTGGTAACTGCCGTACAGCAGGCCGCGGAACATGTGCAGGTAGACCACGATGAAGAACAGCGAGGCCCCGGTGGAGTGCATGTAGCGGATCAGCCAGCCCCACTCCACGTCCCGCATGATGTATTCGATGGAACCGAACGCCTCGGCGGCGTTGGTCTTGTAATGCATCGTCAGGAAGATGCCGGTGACGATCTGGTTGACCAGCACCAGCAGCGCCAGCGAGCCGAAGTAGTACCAGATGTTGAAGTTCTTCGGCGCGTAGTACTCGCTGACGTGCTTGCGGTAGACCGGCATCAGGCCGGGCGCACGGGCGTTGACCCAGTCGGCGACGCCGCTGGCGGTACGGCTGAGGATATTGGCCATCAGGCAGCCCCCTGCGGATCGACACCGATGATGATGGTGTTGTCGTCCTGGTAGTGGTGCGCGGGCACCTTCAGGTTGATCGGTGCCGGCACGTCCTTGAAGACGCGGCCGGACATGTCGAAGCGCGACTTGTGGCAGGGGCAGAAGTAGCCGCCCTTCCACTGCGGGTCGTAGGGCTCGGGCCGGATCTCGGCGACCATTTCCGGCGAGCAGCCCAGGTGCGTGCACAGGCCGACCAGCACGGAGATGTCCGGCTTGATCGAGCGCAGCTCGGGGTTCTGCTTCAGCACGTAGTCCGGCTGCTGGTCCTTCTCGCCGGACTCGGGGTCCTTGAGACGGCCATCCAGCCCGTGCAACGCATCGAGGATCGCCTTGGACCGCTTGACGATCCAGATCGGCTGGCCACGCCATTCCACGATCAGGCGTTGGCCTTCCTGCAGGGCGCTGATGTCGGCCACCACCGGTGCGCCGGCAAGCTTGGCGCGGGCACTGGGGTTCCAGGATTTGATGAAAGGAACTGCGGTGAATCCGACGCCGACGGCGCCCACCACGGCTGTGGTGGCAGAAAGAAAACGCCGACGTCCGGTGTTGACTGGATCGTGTACCCCATCGTTGGCCATCCGGCACTCCGATATTGATTAGGTAGCTTTAAGGCTGCCAGCGGATCCGGTGGGGGCCAGAGCCGCATTGAATCATGGGCGAGTGTAGCGGAACCGTCGCGCGCCACACAACGCGGTGCAACAATATTTTGAAGCGCGTGCCGACTAACAGTCGGCACCTACCTGTTCGAGGGGTTGCCGGCCAGCGACCGGCACTACCGGCTGCTTGCCGCTTGGCTCGCCAGGCATGGCCTGGCGCTACTGCTTGCTCAATGCGGTGCGGTAGCGGTCGGCCAGCTGCCCGACCCGGCGCACGTAGTACTGGGTTTCGCTGTAGGGCGGCACGCCACCGTGGCGGTCGACCGCGCCCTCGCCTGCGTTGTAGCCGGCCGCGGCCAGGGTCAGGTCGCCATTGAAGCGCTTCAGCAACCACGCAAGATACTGCACGCCGCCGCGGATGTTCTGCTCGGCGTCATAGGAATCGCTTACGCCGAACCGCGCGGCGGTCGGCGGCATCAGCTGCATCAGGCCCTGTGCACCGGCACGGCTGAGCGCGGTCGGGTTGTAGGCCGACTCGGCATGGATGATGGCGCGCACCACCGCCTCTTCCACGCCGAACTCGCGCGCAGCCGAAGTGATCTCGGCCTGGAAGGCCGAGGTGTTCAGCCGCACCGTGCCGAAGTCCACGCGCGGGGTGACCCCGCAGGCGTAGCAGCGCTCCATGAAGCTGTAGCGGATGGTCCGCACCGGGCCAAGATTGGCCACTTGGGTCGGGCGCGCACTGGTGTAGTGCCGCACGCCGTCCTTCATGAAGGAATAGACCTGGCCACTGACCATGCGCCCGGCGCGCGAGGCCGTCGGTGCCGCGACCGGGGCTGGCGCAGCCGGCGCCGGTGCGACCTGGGGCGGCGCAGCGGCGCTGGCCGCCACAGCGACCGGATTGCGTTCGATGCTGGCGACAGTGGTCGGCGGAGGCTTCGGTGCAGCCACCACCGGGCGCGGTGCCGGGCGGGCGTCACGACTGTAGCTGATGGTGCTGCAGCGCGCGCCGGCCACCCGCTTGCTCACATAACTGGTGACGCCGTCGGCGCCCTGGCACTTGTACAGGGTTCCAGCGCTGGCCGGCGCAGCGGTCAGCGCAGCGATGATGATCGCCGTTGTCCCCAGTATCCCCTTCATGGCGGCGAGTGTCCCAGCTTCGCCCGGGCTTGCCAAGCGATGTGGCTCAGCCTGTGACCGGCGGCACAGCCAGCAGCTGGCCGAGGCCCGCCAGGCGCTGCGCCAGTTCGTCGCGCAGGCCCGGCGGGGTGGTCCAAAGCGCCACAGGTATGCGGTCCAGGCTGAGAATCTGCGCCAGCATCATGCCGCGGCTCTCGGCCCCCATGCGCAGCAGGCAGTGGTCGGGGCCATCCGCTTCCAGTACGCCACACCACGGCGGGATGCGGCCTTCCAGCTCGGAATGGCTGCCGGCCAGGCGGAGGATGGCCTGCAGCGCGAACGGCGCCTGGCTGACCGCCTGCCGCACCATCACGTCCGGGGGCGCTGGCGTGCGCCGATGCAGGCCCCGCTCGGTGCATTCGCGTACCGCACCCATCCGGTCCACGCGCAGGGTGCGCCAGTCCTGGCGTCCCAGGTCCCAGGCCAGCAGGTACCAGCGCCGGCCATAGTTGACCAGATGCTGGGCCTCGACCTCGCGCTGGGTGACCGCGTCCTGCGCGCTGCGGTACTCGAAGGCCAGCCGTGACGCCTGCCGGCAATGCTGCGCCAGCCGGCCAAGCAGGCGCGCATCGGTGGCGGGCAGATCCGACAGGGTGGCGGTGGCGGCATGCACTTCGCCGGCCTGCTGGCGACGGCGGGTGGGCACCAGCGGGTCGAGCTTGGACAGCAGGCCACGCGCGGTGTCATCGATGCCGGCAACGGTGGCCGAGGCCGCGCGCAGCGCGATGGCCAGGGTGGTCGCCTCTTCTTCGTCCAGCAGCATCGGCAGGACCGGTGCACCCGCCCCCAGCTGGTAACCGCCCCCTACCCCGGCCGAGGCCTGCACCGGATAACCCAGTTCGCGCAGTCGCTCGATATCGCGGCGGATGCTGCGCCGGTCCACCCCCATGCGCTCGGCCAGCTCGGCCCCCGACCACTGGCGGCGGGCCTGCAGCAGGGCGATCAGGCGCAGCAGTCGATGGGCGGTATGGCGCATGAAGGATCGAGGACAGAAGTCGTCCGCAATAGTGCCCCAGGATGAGCGCCAGTTCACCACCCACCGCAAGGAGCAATGCCATGACCTCACGCCAGATCACCCTGTACCACGCCGCCCGTTCACGCTCGAGCGGCGCCGTGGCCCTGCTCGAAGCGCTGGGCGCCGACTACCACATGCAGGTGCTGGACCTGAAGGCCGGCGCCAATCTCGCCCCGGCCTACCTGGCCATCAACCCGATGGGCAAGGTGCCGGCCATCGTCCACAACGGCGCGCTGGTGACCGAGCAGGTGGCGATCTACCTGTACCTGGCCGACCTGTACCCGGAAGCCGGGCTGGCGCCGCCGATCGGCGACGCCCTGCGCGGCCCCTACCTGCGCTGGATGGCCTTCTACGGCGCCTGTTTCGAACCGGCGATGATCGACAAGGCGATGCATCGCGAGCCGCCGCCGCGCCTGATGTCGCCGTACAACGATGCCGAGACCGTGCTGCAGGTGATCGAGGCCCAGCTGGCGCGGGGCCCGTACCTGCTCGGCGAGACCATGAGCGCCGCCGACGTGCTGTGGGGCAATGCGCTGGCCTGGACCACCGCCTTCGGCCTGGTACAGCCGGCGCCGGCAACGGCCGACTACATCGCCCGGATGAGCGCGATGACCGCCTTCGACCGTTCGCGGCAGATCGATGCGGAGCTGGCAGCGGCGTAAGGGCGCCCGCCGGGCTTCCTTTGTAGCGCCGAGCCCACGCTCGGCTGGTTTCAGTAGAGCCAGGCCATGCCTGGCTGCCCCATGGGAAGCGGGAAGAGCAGCCGAGCGTGGGCTCGGCTCTACAAGAGCGCGCGGCGCCCGCGCCGGGATGCGGGTAGAATTGCCCGCTTTCCCGCCACCCGAATGGATTAAGCGCCATGACCGGGACGCCAGACGTCTTTCCGCCCGCCACGCCAGGCGGTACCCCGCTCGTTGCCCTGCCCGCCGGTCCGCGCAAGCCCGACCAGGTGAAAGGCAAGCTGTACATCAAGACCCACGGTTGCCAGATGAACGAGTACGACTCGGCCAAGATGGCCGACGTGCTTGCCGCCAGCGATGGCCTGGAACTGACCGACAGCCCGGACGACGCCGACGTCATCCTGGTCAACACCTGCTCCATCCGCGAAAAAGCGCAGGAGAAGGTGTTCAGCCAGCTGGGCGTGTGGAAGGGCCTGAAGAACAAGGGCCGCGAGGTCATCATCGGCGTGGGCGGCTGCGTCGCCTCGCAGGAAGGCGAAGCGATCATCAAGCGCGCGCCGTTCGTCGACCTGGTGTTCGGCCCGCAGACCCTGCATCGCCTGCCGGAACTGATCCGCGCGCGGCGCGAACAGAAGCGCCCGCAGGTGGACATCAGCTTCCCCGAGATCGAGAAGTTCGACCGCCTGCCGGAACCGCGCGCCGATGGCGCCTCGGCGTTCGTGTCGATCATGGAAGGCTGCTCGAAGTACTGCTCGTTCTGCGTGGTCCCCTACACCCGCGGCACCGAAGTCAGCCGCCCGTTCGAGGACGTGGTGGTGGAGGTGGCGCAGCTGGCCGCGCAGGGCGTGCGCGAGATCAACCTGCTTGGCCAGAACGTCAATGCCTATCGCGGCCCCTATGGTGATGGCGAGTTCGCCGACCTCGGCCTGCTGATCCGTACCATCGCCGAGATCGACGGCGTCGGCCGCATCCGCTTCACCACCTCGCACCCGCTGGAGTTCAGCGATTCGCTGATCGATGCGTTCCGCGACGTGCCGCAGCTGGCCAACTTCCTGCACCTGCCGGTACAGGCCGGCAGCGACCGCGTGCTGTCGGCGATGAAGCGTGGCTACACCGCGCTGGAATTCAAGTCGAAGATCCGCAAGCTGCGCGCGGTGCGTCCGGACATCTCGATCAGCTCGGACTTCATCGTCGGCTTCCCCGGCGAGACCGACGCCGACTTCGAGAAGACCATGAAGCTGATCGAGGACATCGGCTTCGACCACAGCTTCTCCTTCATCTATTCGCGCCGCCCGGGCACCCCGGCCGCAGACCTGGAGGACACGATCAGCGATGCCGAAAAGCACGCGCGCCTGTCGCGCCTGCAGGAACGCATCAATGCACACGCCGCGAGCATCTCCGAGAAGATGGTCGGCACCGTGCAGACCGTGCTGGTGGAAGGCCCCTCGCGCAAGAACCCGAACGAGCTGACCGGCAAGACCGAGAACATGCGTTCGGTGAACTTCCCGGCGCCGGCGCGGCTGATCGGCCAGTTCGTGGATGTGGTGATCACCGAAGCACTGACCAATTCGCTGCGTGCGCGGGTGGTGGCGGAGTAAATCCAAGGGTCGGATCCCCGAATGGGGCTCCGACGCGCCCGCCCGATCAATGGGGTCGGATCCCCTGCAGGGATCCGCCCCCTGGCCTCAATCCAGGCGCTTGCGGAAACGCAGGATCGCCAGCGTCATCATCACCACGATGAAGGCCAGCAGTGCCAGTGCGTCGTGCCACAGCTCCCACAGCGAGGCGCCGCGCAGCATGATGCCGCGCACCAGCCGCAGGAAGTGGGTCAGCGGCAGCACTTCGGCCAGCCACTGCACCGGCCGCGGCATGCCGGCGAACGGGAACATGAAGCCGGACAGCAGGATGGACGGCAGGAACAGGAACAACGTCATCTGCATCGCCTGGAACTGCGAGCGCGCGCGCGTGGAGATCAGCAGGCCCAGCGCGAGGTTGGCCAGCACCAGCAGCACCGCGGCCAGGTAGATGTCCAGCAGGCTGCCGCGGATCGGCACCTGGAACAGCCAGGTGCCAAGCACCAGCACCAGCGTAGTCTGCAGCAGGCCAATGGCTGCATAGGGCAGCACCTTGCCGACCATCAGTTCGCTGCGCGATACCGGCGTGGCGATCAGCAGCTCCATGTTGCCGCGCTCGCGTTCGCGCACCACTGCCACCGCCGTGAACATCACCAGGGTCATGGTCAGGATCACCCCGATCAGCCCTGGCACGATGTTCACCGCCGAGCGCCGCTGCGGGTTGTAGAAGCTGGTCACGCTGACCTGTCCACTGGCGACGCTGCCTTCGCGCAGCGGCCGCGTATTGCTGGTCGGGCGCGTATCCAGCGGCACCTGGGCCAGCTGGATCGCCGCGCTCTGCACCACGGTGTCGCTGCCATCGACCAGCACCTGTACCGCTTCGCGCCCATCGAAACGGCGACGCTCGAAATCGGCCGGCACCACGATGCCGACACTGATCTCACCACGGCGAAGTGCCTGCATCAGCTGGTCAGGCGTATAGGCTTCGCTGCGCGGGGTGATCACACCGGTGGCGACCATGTCCTGCACCAGCGCGCGCGAGGCCGCACTGTTGGCCTGGTCGGCGACACCGGCATCGAGGTGGCGCAGGTTGAGGTTGATCGCATAGCCGAACAGCAGCAGCTGCATCACCGGAATGCCGACGATCATCGCCAGCGTGATGCGGTCGCGGCGCAGCTGGCGCAGCTCCTTGAGCATGATCGCCCACAGCCGGCGCAGGTTCATGCCGCCGGCTCCCGGCCACGGCCGCGGGTGGCGGCGACGAACACGTCTTCCAGGTTCGGGGCCACCGCGTCGATGCGGGCCTGCGGATCGGCACTGGCCAATGCGCGCTGCAACGTGGCCATGTCGGCCGCGTCTTCATTGCACAGTACGCGCAGCTGCGTGCCGATCTGCGCCACGCTCAGCACGCCAGGCAGTTCGGCCAGCGCGCGGCTGGCCTGGCGCGGCTGCGAGGATGTCACCTGCAACGTGCGCCCTTGCAGCCGGTCACACAGTTCGGCCGGCGTGCCATCGGCCACCAGCGCGCCACGATCAAGGATCGCCAGCCGGTGGCAGCGCTCGGCCTCATCCATGTAGTGGGTCGAGACCAGCACGGTGGTGCCCGCATCGGCCAGTTCGAACAGTGCCTCCCAGAAGTCGCGGCGCGATTCCGGATCGACCGCGCTGGTCGGCTCGTCCAGGAACAGCAGCTCCGGGGCGTGCACGACTGCACCGGCCAAGGCCAGGCGCTGCTTCTGCCCACCGCTGAGCGTGCCGGCCAACTGCGGCTGCCGGTCCTGCAGCCGGTACTGCTGCAACAGTGCATCGACGCGCTGCCGGGCCTGCACGCGCGGCAGGTCCTGGATGGCAGCGAGGAACTCCAGGTTCTCGCGCACCGAGAGGTCTTCATACAACGAGAACCGCTGGGTCATGTAGCCGATGCGCCGGCGCAGCGCCTCGGCCTGTTCCGGCACGGCCAGGCCGAGCACCTCGATCTGGCCTGCGCTCGGTTCCAGCAGGCCGCACAGCATGCGGATCGTGGTCGACTTGCCCGACCCGTTCGGGCCCAGGAAGCCATACACCTGTCCGCGCGGTACGGTCAGGTCGACGTTGTCCACGGCCAGCAGATCGCCAAAGCGGCGGGTCAGGCCCTGCGCATGCACCGCAATGTTGCCGCCGGTGTTCAGAAGCTCACCTGCACCGGCATTCCCGCCGGCAGCTTCTGCATGTCGGCAGCGTCGTCCACTTCGATCTCGGCCAGGTAGCTCAGCCGAGCGACGTCGTCGCCGGTCAACGCGTAGTACGGCGTAAATGAAGGCTCGCTGCGGATCGAGCGCACATGCCCCTTCAACGCAGCGCCCTGCCCTTCCAGATGCACCTGCGCGGCCTGCCCGACCTTGACCTGCAAGCGCAAGGGCTGCGGCAGGTAGACGCGCGCATAGGGGCGCTCGCCGACCAGCATCACCGCCAGCGGTGCGCCGATCGGCGCCTGGTCGCCCTGCCGGTAGGGCAAGGCGTCGACCACGCCATCACGGGGCGCGCGCAGCTGCAGCTTCTGCAGGTTGACGCCCTGCACCACCTGCTGCGCCTGCGCAGCGTCAGCCGCGGCCTGGCCCTGGGCGATGTCCTGCGCCCGGCTGCCATGCACCAGCTCCAGCCAGGCCTGCTCGGCGGCACGCACGCTGGCCTCGGCATTGCCGGCGGCCGCGCGTGCGCGGTCCAGCTCGGCGGCAGCGATCAGGCGCTGGCGTGCCAGCGGTTGCACCCGGCCGTAGTAGGCACTGGCTTCGGCAGACTGCGCCCGCAACGCGGCCAGCTGTGCCTGGGCCTGAGCGATCTGTTCCTGGCGCGGTCCGATCTTCAGCTCTTCCAGCTGCGCCTGCGCGCGCACCGTGTCGGCCTGGGCGGCGGCAAACTGCGCGTCGCCGCGCGCTGGGTCGAGCTGCATCAGCACCGCACCGGCCTTGACCTGTTGGCCCTCGCGCACCTCCACCGTAGCGATCACCTCGGCCGCCGGCGCCGGCACCGTGATCCGATCCCATTCCAGCGTGCCCAGTGCAACCGGAGGCGCCTGGCCACAGCCTGCCAGCAGGGCAAGGCCTGCCAGTCCGATTCCACGTGTCCAGCTACCGGTGTCCATGCCATCCCCTCCTGCGACGGCGCCACGGTGCCATGCGCCCCGTGCACCCACAATGATTGCAATCAGCCATGGTGTTTTTTTCACCGCCGGCTGCCGGGCCTTTTACCGCAAGGCTCCGCGCCACCTATCCACAGCTTGGTTCAGCATCATTCCACAGCCGGTGTGGAAAACCGGCGGGAGGTGGCCGTGTTGGGTGCCTGGCAGCGGAACATGCGCTGCCGTCACACGGGCCGACCGGCCGTGACGGTTTTTTCACCACCACCTCATGGACCTTGTGGCACAAGCACTGCGAGGGCCTATCCACAGGTTTTCGCGCACCCCGTCCACACCGGATGTGGAAAACCGCGTGTCAGCCCGCTGCTGGCCGTGCGCCCCGTGCGCGCGCTACCCTTGTCTCCCCTGAATACACTGCGGTGGAAGGCGTCCGTCCCACCCCAAGCAATGAAAAGCATCGAGCATCGAGACTTCACCCTGTCGCCGGAAGACAACGAACGGCTGGCCAACCTGTGTGGCCCGTTCGACGGTCATCTGCGGCAGATCGAACTGAAACTCGGCGTGGAAATCGCCAACCGTGGCTTCGTGTTCCGCATCAGCGGGCCGAACGAGGCCATCGTCGAGGCGCAGAAGCTGGTCGAGGCACTGTACGCCGAGACCACCGAGACCACCTTCGACAACCACGCCATCCACCTGCGCCTGGCGCAGGCCAATGTCGAGCAGATCGCCGAGCGCTCCTATGAAGCACAGGAGGTGGCGATCAAGGTCAAGCGCGGCACGGTACGCGGGCGCGGTGCCAACCAGGCCCGCTACCTGCACCAGATCGCTACCCACGACATCAACTTCGGCATCGGGCCGGCCGGCACCGGCAAGACCTTCCTGGCCGTGGCCAGCGCGGTCGAAGCACTGAACGAATCGCGGGTGCAGCGGCTGATCCTGGTCCGCCCCGCAGTGGAAGCCGGCGAGAAGCTGGGCTTCCTGCCCGGCGACCTGAGCCAGAAGGTCGATCCCTACCTGCGACCGCTGTACGACGCCCTGTACGAGATGATGGGCGTGGAGAAGGTGGTCAAGCTGCTGGAAAGGAACGTCATCGAGATCGCGCCGCTGGCCTATATGCGCGGCCGCACGCTCAACGATGCGTTCGTGATCCTGGACGAAGCACAGAACACCACCATCGAGCAGATGAAGATGTTCCTGACCCGCCTGGGCTACGGCTCCACGGCGGTGGTCACCGGTGACCTGACCCAGACCGACCTGCCCAAGCACGTGAAGTCGGGCCTGCGCGATGCCATCGATGTGCTGCGCGACGTGGAGGGTGTCAGCTTCACCTTCTTTGAATCGCGCGACGTGGTCCGCCACCCGCTGGTCGCGCGCATCGTCAGCGCCTACGACCGCCGCGACCTGCATCAGATCCAACCTGGAGCAACTCCATGACCCGTGGTCCCGTGCGACTGGACGTCGCCGTCAGTTATGCCCTGCCGCGTGCCGGCCTGCCGGCGGCAGTGAGCTTCCGCAAGTGGGTGGCTGCCGCGCTGAAGGGCCGCATCCGCGAGGCCGACCTGGCCATCCGCGTGGTCGACGCCAAGGAAGGGCAGTCATTGAACCGCCACTACCGAGGCAAGGACTACGCCACCAACGTGCTCAGCTTCCCGGCCGAAGTGCCTGAAGGCCTGCCCAAGGGCGTCAAGTTCCCGCTGCTCGGCGATCTGGTGATCTGTGCACCGGTCGTGGCCCGCGAGGCCGACGAACAGGGCAAGGCGCTCAATGCCCACTACGCGCACCTGACCGTGCACGGCGTGCTGCACCTGCTCGGCTGGGACCACGAGGACGACAAGGAAGCCGAGGCGATGGAACAGCTGGAACGCGAGATCCTGGCCGAGCTGGGCATCGACGACCCGTACGCGGGCGAGCGCTGACACCGGGCTCTGTTCCGAGCCCACGCACTCACGGAAGAGGAGCGCAGCATGTCCCTGCCCGCACTTGTGCTTGCCGCGCTACTGCAGTCCGGGGCTGGCCTGATGCCCGATCCTGACCGTCCCTCACCGTTCCCCACCAGTAACAGCGAGGCCGACATCACCGCAAAGATCGCCGAACTACGGGCGTTCTTTGGCAGCAACGAGCGCGACACCCGCAATACCGTCGCCACCGCCCAGCAACGGGCGCTGATCGACCGCCTGGAAGCCCGGCACGCGGCCCGCCTGGCCGGCCTCTGGGTGGACAATGCGACGGGCTGGAACGTTGTGGTGCGACTGACAGGCGCCGCACCCGAGGCCGATGAGACACACCCAGGGGCGGATGGCCCGCAACGTGTGCACTACATCACCGGCGCCGCGATGACCGAAGCGGAGATGGAGCGCCGCCTGCATGCACAGCGGGACTGGCTGCGGGCCCAGCTGCCCGACCTGTTCGGCTATAGCCTGGATGTCAAGACCGGGGAGCTGGAGGTGGAACTCCGGGATACCCCAGCCAACCGCGCAACGGCGGCGACCGTGCGCGACCACCTGCAGGTGCAACTGGGCTACCCGGTCAGGCTGCGCTGGTATCCGGCGACATCGCAGCGGCGATCCCCCTGACCAACGTGGCCTGCGGGCGCCGGTCCGCGCGCTGCGCTATTGTTCGCCGCCAGGCATGGGGCGCAAGGAAACCAAGGATGACCTCGGACAACGGCTCGATGATGTTTACGCTCGGCGTGGGTCTTTTCGCCGTGCTGCTGGCGCTTGGCGCCTATGCCGTGCGCCGCATCAGCGCCCGCGACCCCAGCGGCAGGCATTGGCTGCTGCGCAGCCTGGCCCTGCTGTCGCCCCTCTGCCTGCTGACCGGCGCGGCGATCGGCCTGATCGGCCCGCATCTCAATGGCGAGCGGGAACCGGCCCATGCCCCCGGACTGTGGGGGGCGTCGATGATCCTGGTACTGGTGGGCGCGCTGACCCTGCCAGTACTGTGGCGGGTGCTGGTGCACCGGCACGTGGGCCGCCCGGTCAACGCGATGCCGTTCTTCCATGCCAGCCGGACCTCGCTGCTGGTCCTGTTCATGCTGGCCCTGATCTACCTGAAAGCAAGCGGGAAGGCGATGGAGGAGCTGATGCCCTGGCTGACCGGTCCGGGCCTGTGGCCGGCTCTGGTGCGTGCCACCGCGCAAGCCATGCAGATCGCCATGACCTCGGTGGTGCTCACCCTGTCATTGATGGCGATACGGGCCTTGATGATCGCGTTCGCGCGCCGTCTTGTGGCACCGTTCCGGCGCTCGCCAGGTCTATGATGGCGGCCCCCGCCCGCGGAAACCGCCCGTGACGCTGCGCTGCTGCCTGCCCCTGCTGTGTGCCCTCGCCGTTCCCTCTGCCTTCGCGTCCAGCCTGGACCTGCCGGCGCTGATCGAATGCCGTCAGGGTGTGGCCGACCAGGCGGCACTGGCGCCGTTGCTGGCCGACCCGCTCAAAGCCGTGGCGCAGGGCCTGCAGCCCCTGCCGCAGGGCAACCAGTTCATGAGCGAGTTCCGCCTGGCGCAGCCGATCAGCGTGTTCGGCGTGACCACCGAACGGGTGGCGGTGGCCGGCGCCAGCGTCATGGCCGTGCTCGACCAGGCCGACCCGCGACCGCTGGCCAAGCGCCTGGCGCTGGAGACCGGCTACGACCAGGATGGCAAGTTCATGGCCGGCCGCGAGGTGGTCAGCCGCGATGTGACCGACGCGCGGACCGGCGAGGCCCAGATCGAGTCGATCATCCTCAGCGTCTCCACCGTGGCCTCCCACCCCGGCAAGACCCTGGCCGGCTGCACCTACAGCCTGGACTTGCCCGAGGAGGCGGCGGCTCCGGGCGCTGCGGCCCCGGCCACCGGCAGTCACTGACAGGCCGCCACATCCTGCTAGACTTGGGCCAACGCCCGGCCTGCCGGGTGCCTTTTTTCCAGAGATGTCAGAAGACGACAGTAGTAGCTCCCCTGCGGAGCACAGTGAAAAGAAGCGCGGCTGGCTTGAACGCCTGACCTCCGCCTTCTCCGGCGAACCCCATACCCGCGACGAGCTGGTCGCTGTCCTGCACACCGCGCAGGAAGAGGGTCTGATCGCCGCCGATACCCTGAAGATGATGGAAGGCGCCATTTCGGTGGCCGAGCTGACCGTGGGCGACGTGATGATCTCGCGCTCGCAGATGGTCTCGCTGCCGGTCGAAGCGCCCTTCCTGGAACTGATGAAGCAGGTGGTCGAATCCGGCCATTCGCGCTTCCCGGTGCACGGCGAAAACAAGGACGACATCCTCGGCATCCTGCTGGCCAAGGACCTGCTGCGCGGCGTGGTTGCCGACAACGGCCCGGCCAACGTGCGCGAGCTGCTGCGCCCGGCGGTACTGATCCCGGAGGCGAAGAAGCTCAACGTGCTGCTGAAGGAGTTCCGCCTGTCGCGCAACCACATGGCCATCGTGGTGGACGAGTACGGCGGTGTCGCCGGCCTGGTCACCATCGAGGACGTGCTGGAACAGATCGTCGGCGAGATCGATGACGAGCATGACGAGGCCGAGGATCCTTCCGCGCAGATCGCGATCCAGTCCGACGGCCAGTACGTGGTCGACGCGCTGACCCCGATCGGCGACTTCAACGAACGCTTCGGTGCCACCTTCTCCGACGAGGACTACGACACCATCGGTGGCCTGGTCACCGAGGCCGTGGGCCACCTGCCGGAAGTCGGGGACGAACTGGCGCTGGACCGCTTCATGTTCCGCGTGGCCCGCGCCGATGCGCGCCGGGTGCAGGCCTTCCATGTGACCGTGCTGCCGCCGGACGCGCAGGACGACGCTTGAAGCGCCGCGGCCTGATCCTGACGCTGTGGCTGGCACTGTGCGTGCTGGCCATGGCCCTGCCGCTGGCCGCCTTCGCGCAGCCGGCGGCGGCCACGCATGCAGCGCCCATCGCAAGCACCGAGTCGCCTGCGCCTCGCATCGGCGTGGTCACCATGCAACCGGGCACGGTGTTCTTCGAGCGATTCGGCCACGACGCCATCGTCGTGGTCGATCCGCTCAGCGGCGAAGCGACCTCTTACAACTTCGGCTACTTCGATCCGTCCGAAGACGATTTCATCAGCCGCTTCGCACGCGGCGACATGATGTATTACCTGGTGGCGTTGCCGCTGCAGCAGGACCTGTCCTACTACGACGAAACCGGCCGTGGCGCCAGCGTGCAGTGGCTGGACCTGCGCCCCGACCAGGCACGTGCACTGGCCGCCGACCTGGCCGAACGGGCCAAACCGGAAAACGCGCGCTACCACTACGATTACTACACCGCCAACTGCGCCACGATGGTGCGCGACACCGTGGACAAGGCACTGGGTGGCGGCCTGCAGTCGCAGCTGGCCGGCCGCTCGCGCGGCAACACCTACCGCAGCGAATCGGTGCGCCTGGCCTCGCCGGCGCCGTGGATGTGGCTGGGCTTCGACGTCGGCCTGGGGCCGTTCGCCGACCAGCCACTGTCGCGCTGGCAGGAGGCATTCGTGCCGATGCGCCTGGCCGATGCCCTGCGCCAGGCGCGCAACAGCGATGGCCGGCCGCTGGTGCAGTCCGAACAGGAACTGCTGCCGCACCGCATCGCCCCGGAGCCGAAGGAGTTCGCGCGCCGTTGGTGGCCGTGGCTGCTGTGCGGCCTGGTGATCGCCGCCGGCGTGCTGGCGCTGCGTCGCCGTCCGCGCCTGCTGGCCGGGCTGGCGCTGCCGTTCTGGCTGCTGTGTGCCCTGTTCGGTGGCGTGCTGGTGTTCCTGTGGGGCTTCAGCATCCACTACGCCGCGTGGGCCAACCGCAACCTGCTGCTGCTTTCGCCGCTGGCCGTGCTGCTGCTGCCGGGTGCGATCGCGCTGCTGCGCCGGCGCGCGCCGGGCCGCATGTTCAGGGTGGTGCTGTGGCTGCTGGCAGTGCAGGCCGTGGCCGCGCTGGTGCTGCACTGGCTGAGCCTGCAGGCGCAGTACAACGTGCAGTGGATCGTGCTGCTGCTGCCGGTGCACGTCGCCCTGGCGTGGGTGCTGGCACGTCGTCCTCACTTGTCCGAAACACGGCCCTGACGCACGATGGCGGGCATGTCATTGCCCGCCTCCGCTTCCGCCCCGGCTTCGGCCAACCCTACCTGCGTCATCAACTGCGTCCACTACGATGACGAGGGCAAGCGCCACGACATCAGCCTGGACGCCATCAGCGATGTCATTGCCAGCGGCAACGGCTTCGTCTGGGTCGGCCTGTACGACCCCAACGAAGACGTGCTGCTGAAACTGCAGGAAGAATTCTGCCTGCACGACCTGGCCATCGAGGATGCGCGCAATGCGCACCAGCGGCCCAAGGTCGAGACCTACGGCAATTCGCTGTTCGTGGTGGTGACCACCGCGCAGATGGTCGACGAGCGCATCCAGTATGGCGAAACCCATGCCTTCCTCGGCCCGCGCTTCCTGGTGACGGTGCGCCACGGCGCCTCGTTGTCCTACGCCCCGGTACGTGCACGCGTGGAGCGCGAGCCGCAGCTGCTGAAGATGGGCCCGTCGTACTGCCTGTACGCGGTGACCGACTTCGTGGTCGACAACTACCTGCCCATCGTGCACCGCTTCCGCGACACCCTGGACCTGCTGGAAAAGGACATCTTCGCCGACACCTACAAGCGCAGCACGGTGGTGCGGCTGTATGAGCTCAAGCGCGAACTGAACAAGATGCGCATGGCGGTGGCACCGCTGCAGGATGTGCTGGCCCAGATCCGCCGCTACCAGGGCGATCTGATTCCCGACGAAGTGAAGCTGTACGTGCGTGATGTGCATGACCATGCGGTGCGCATCAGCGATGTGATCGACACCCTGCGCGAGATGCTGGGCACCGCGCTGAGCGTGAACCTTTCGCTGGTGACACTGGCGCAGGGCGAGACGGTGAAGCGACTGGGTGCCTGGGCCGCGCTGCTGGCCGCGCCGACACTGATCACCAGCTGGTACGGCATGAACTTCAGCCACATGCCGGAGCTGAGTGAGCCGTGGTCGTACCCGTTGATGATCGTTGGCGTGGGCGGTGTGTGCGTGGGCCTGTACCGGTTGTTCAAGCGCGCGAAGTGGTTGTAGAGCGTATCGACCAACGGTCGATACCTACCGGGCCGGTGGCCCATGATGCTCGGTAGTGCCGGCCGCTGGCCGGCAACCAGGCAGTGCCGGCCAGCGGCCGGCACTACCTGACAGGCATCAAGCCACGTAAACGGTCTTGATGTTCATGAACTCATGGATGCCGTGGTCGGCCAGTTCGCGACCGAATCCGGACTGCTTGCTGCCACCGAACGGCAACCGCGCGTCGCTCTTGACGATGGCGTTGACGAATGCGGCGCCGCATTCCATGCGCTGAGCGAAACGTTCACCGCGCACCGGGTCGCGCGTCCACACGCTGCCGCCCAGGCCGAAACGGGTGTCGTTGGCCACGCGCAGTGCCTCGGCCTCATCCTTCACCCGGATCACCGCGGCAACCGGGCCGAACAGTTCTTCATCGTAGGCCGGCATGCCCGGCCCGACCTGGTCCAGCACCGTGGCCGGATAACCGGCATGCGTACCGGCAATCGGCTCGCCACCGACCAGCACGCGTGCGCCCTTGGCCACGCTGGCCTGCACCTGCTTGTGCAGTTCGTCACGCAGGTCGGCGCGCGCCATTGGCGCCAGCGTGGTGCCCCGCTCATCGGGATCACCGTACTGGCGCTCACCCGCCGCTTCCACAAAGCGACGGGTGAATTCATCGGCCACCGCATCGACCACGATGAAGCGCTTGGCCGCGATGCAGGTCTGCCCGCTGTTGTCGAAGCGTGACTTCACTGCCGCCGCCACGGTCTTGTCGAGATCGGCATCGTCGAGCACCACGAAGGCGTCACTGCCACCCAGCTCCATCACCGACTTCTTCAACTGGCTGCCGGCGTTGGAGGCGATCGAGCGCCCTGCCCGCTCGCTGCCGGTCAGCGTCACCGCCTTCACCCGTGCGTCGCGCAGCACGTCGGCGGCCTGGTCGTTGTCGATGTGCAGAACGTCGAACACGCCGTCCGGCAGGCCACCATCACGGCACACCGCCAGGATCAGGTCGGCACACTGCGGTACGTTGCTGGCGTGTTTCAGCAGGGCCACGTTGCCGGCCATGAACGCCGGGGCGAGGAAGCGGAACACCTGCCAGATCGGGAAATTCCACGGCATCACCGCGAACACGCAGCCGATCGGCTCGTAGCGCACGTAGCTGCGCTGGGCTTCGGTGTCGATCAGCTGCGGCTTTAGGTAGTCGGCAGCATGGTCGGCGTAGTACTCGCAGGCGGCCGCGCACTTCTCGACCTCGGCCAGCGCCTCGGCCTTGAGCTTGCCCATCTCGTGGGTCATCGCCTGCTGCAGATCGTCACGACGCGTGCGCAGCTGCGCGGCGATCCGGCGCAGGATGGCGCCCCGCTCCTGCAGCGAGCGCTCGGCCCAGCCCGGGAACGCCTCGGCGGCGGCCTGCAGGCGCTGCTCGATGTCGGCAGCGCCCATCAATTCATGGCGGTAGGTCACCTGTCCGGTGGCCGGGTCGACGATCTCGACGGTCATGGGGGATCTCCTTCTGGAAGACCCCCATTGTGCGCCGCCGGCCGTGAGCCGGATGTTGCCGGTGCTGTCGACAGGCCGTGTGCTCAGCCGTTGTCCTGGCGCGCCAGCTGCAGGTCGCGCTGGCGCCGCTTCTCCGCACGCGCATTGATGTACCAGCCGATCACCGCGGCGATCGACACCGCCGACACCAGCAGCGTGGCCAACGCATTGATCTTCGGGCTGATGCCCATGCGCACCGAAGCGAACACCTTCATCGGCAGCGTGGTCGAGCCCGGCGTGGCGACGAAGCTCGCCACCACCACGTCATCCAGCGACAGGGTGAAGGCCAGCAGCCAGCCCGCCACCAGCGCCGGCGCGATGATCGGCAGGGTGATGCGGCCGAACACGGTCAGCCGGCTCGCGCCCAGGTCCATCGCCGCTTCTTCCAGCGACAGGTCCATTTCCTGCAGGCGCGAGGACACCACCACCGTGACGAAGCACAGGGTGAAGGTGACGTGGGCGATCCAGATGGTGGTCAGGCCGCGTGCCGGGAAGCCGGGAATCGCGCCCATCGAGGCCAGCAGCGCCATCAGCGAGAAGCCCAGGATCACGTCCGGCATCACCAGCGGTGCGGTGACCAGTGCGCCGAACAGCGGCTTGCCGCGGAAGCGCTTGAAGCGAGTCATCACCATCGCCGCCAGCGTGCCCAGCACGGTGGCAGTGCAGGCGGTCCAGAACGCCACCACCAGGCTGGTCCACATCGCATCCATCAGCGCGCGGTCGGCGAACAGGTCGCTGTAGGCGCGGGTGGAGAACCCGGCCCAGACCATCGCCAGCCGCGAGCTGTTGAACGAATAGAACATCAACAGCAGGATCGGCAGGTACAGGAAGGCGAAGCCGAGCAGCAGCACGCCCAGCCCCAGGCCCTTTGCAGTACGCGGGCTCATGCCTGCTTCCCTTCCAGCAGGCGCTGCTGGGAACGGTTGAACAGCAGGATCGGCACCAGCAGCAACAGGATCATCGCCACCGCCATCGCCGAGGCGCCCGGCCAGTTACGGTTGTTGAAGAACTCGTTCCACAGCTGGCGGCCCACCATCAGGGTCTCCGAGCCACCCAGCATTTCCGGGATCACGAATTCACCGATCGCCGGAATCATCACCAGCATGCAACCGGCGATGATGCCCGCCTTCGACAACGGCAGGGTGATGCGCAGGAACGCCTGCCATGGCTTGGCGCCAAGGTCGTAGGCCGCTTCCAGCAGCCGGTGGTCATGCTTGACCAGGTTGGCGTACAGCGGCAGCACCATGAACGGCAGGTAGCAGTAGACGATGCCGATGTAGGCGGCGGTCGGCGTATCGATCAGCTGCAGCTTGGGCAGGCCCAGGCTGGTCATCAGCGATTGCAGGCCGGTGAACTGCAGGAACTGGTCGAGCAGGCCATTGCGGTCCAGGATCGCCTTCCACGCATACACGCGGATCAGGAACGAGGTCCACGACGGCAGCACCACCAGCATCATCGCCACATTGCGTGCTGCCGGTGACAGGCGGGCGATGGCATAGGCCATCGGGTAGCCGATCAGCAGGGTCAGGAAGGTGGAGATCGCCGCGATCTTGATCGAGCTGAGGAACGCCTGCGCATAGATCGAATCGCGGAACAGCGCCAGGTAGTTTTCCAGGTTCAGCTTCAGCGAGAAACCGCCATCCACGTACTGCAGCAGCCAGGTGTACGGCGGCGAGCCGACCCGGCTGAGCGAGAAGCTGATCATCAGCACGATCAGGAACGGCACTGCGAAGAACAGCAGCAGCCACAGGTACGGAATGCCGATCACCGTGGCACGCAGCCCCGGCAGCCAGCGCTTCAGGCCGGCGGTGCTCATGAGGTCAGCACCACGCCGTCGTTGTCGCGCCAGTGCACCCACACGCTGTCGCCCCAGGTCAGGCCATCGCTGGCCCAGCGCTGCGAATTGGCGAAGTTGGCCAGTACCTTGGCGCCGCTGGGCAGGCGCACGTGGTAGACCGAATGGCTGCCGAAGTAGGCGATGTCCTCGATCACGCCCTGCGCCTTGTTGGTGTGCCCTTCCGGCTCGTCCTTGCCGATCATCACCTTCTCCGGGCGCAGCGCGAACGCGACCGGCTGCCCTTCATAACCGGTGATACCGTGCGCGATGTAGATCGGCGCCGGGAACAGCGGCGAACGCACGGTCACATACTCGGGCAGGTCCTCGTCGATCACCCCGTCGAACAGGTTGACCGAGCCGATGAACTCGGCGACGAAGCGGTTGGCCGGCTGCTCGTAGACCTCGTCGGGCTTGCCGACCTGCTGGATCCAGCCGGCATCCATCACCGCGATGCGGGTAGCCATGGTCATCGCTTCTTCCTGGTCGTGGGTGACCATCACGCAGGTCACGCCCGACGATTCGATGATGCTGACCAGTTCCAGCTGCATCTGCGAGCGCAGCTTCTTGTCCAGCGCGCCCATCGGCTCGTCCAGCAGCAGCAGCTTCGGCCCCTTGGCCAGCGACCGCGCCAGCGCCACGCGCTGCTGCTGGCCACCGGACAGCTGGTGCGGCTTGCGCTTGCCCAGATGGCCCATCTGCACCAGGTCGAGCATTTCGCCGACGCGCTTGCTGATCGCGTCCTTGCCCAGGCCGTCCTGCTTCAGGCCGAAGGCGATGTTCTGCTCGACCGTCATGTGCGGGAACAGGGCGTAGGACTGGAACATCATGTTGACCGGCCGCTGGTACGGCGGCAGCGCGTCCAGGCGCTGGCCATCGAGGGTGATGCTGCCCTTGGTGGGCGTCTCGAAGCCGCCGAGGCAGCGCAGCAGGGTCGATTTGCCACTGCCGGAGCCACCGAGCAGGGCAAAGATCTCGCCCTTGCGCACGTCCAGATTGACGTCGTCGACGGCGACGAAACCGTCGAATTCCTTGCGCAAATCACGAATGGAGAGATAGCCGGGCGCACCGGTCGTGTCGACGACGGCGGCTACCGGCTGGGCTTCAACGGGCATGGGGGCTCCGGGAGCGGGCGGTGGACAGCGGCGGCCATTCTAACGGCCGGGGGCCGAAGGGGATATGACGGCGACGGGCGGAAGCCGCCAGCGGCCCGCTCCCGGGCCGCAGGGGGTGTCGGTTTTACCCCGCCATCAGGGCCCGTCCGCGCAAAAGGCCGGGGCTGCCCGATCGCGCCTGCGGCGTCCCGGCCAGACACCACGGGCAACGACCCGATCTGCAACGTTTTTCGGAGCGGGATCTGTTGAAGGCCCGGGGCATCCCCCGCGCAATGGCCCGGATCAAGGCCTTGCATGGACCCATCCCGTTGATTCCCCCCGTCAGCCCCTCCCGTCTCCCTTCCCGGCCGCTGTCATCCGTGCCCGCAGGGCTGCCGCTGGCCATCATCGGCGCCGGCCAGGCCGGGTTGTCCCTCAGCGCACTCCTGCAGGAGGCCGGCGTCGAGCATCGCGTGCTGGAGGCCGAAACCGTGGGCGCCAGCTGGCGGCGGCGCTGGGATTCGTTCCAGACCAACACCGCCAACGCGACCATGGCCCTGCACGGTCATGCCTATGCGGGCGATGACCCGGAAGGCTTCATGGGCGCCCCGGAGGTGATCCGCCGGCTCCGCGACTATGCCGACGAGCGCGTGTTGCCGATCAGCGAAGGGTGCGCGGTACATCGGGTCGCGCCCGAGTGCGGCGGCTATGCCATCGACAGCAGCCAGGGGCTGATCCATGCCCGCGCGGTGGTGGTCGCGACCGGTGAGTACCGCCGTGCGCGGATGCCCCGGGTCCCCTTCGCGCCCGGGCCCGGCCTTGCCGTGCTGCACTCGGGCGACTACCGCAGCGCCCGCCAGCTGCCCGATGGCGCCGTGCTGGTCATCGGCGGTGGGCAGTCCGGTGCGCAGATCGCCCAGGACCTGCGCGACAGCGGTCGCAGCGTGTACTGGTCACTGGCCCAGCGTCATTCGCATACCCGCCGGCTGCGCGGCAAGGACTCGATGACCTGGTGGGACATGGCCGGGCGCATCCACCAGCATGTGAGTGAAGCGGCGGGCGTGCTGGCCGGGGAACCGGATGCGCTGCGCAAGGCGCGTACCGCGGAGTTCCCGCTCATTTCCGGCAAGGGAAGCGGCGGCCTCGGCAGCTCGATCAGCCTGCTGGCGATGCACCGCGCGGGCATCAGGCTGCTGGGCCGGTTGCAGGGCTTCGATGGAAGCATCGCCCGCTTCGCCGATGTCCGCCCGCAGCTGCGTACCGCGATCGAGGCGACGCGGGCCGAATACGCCTATCTCGATTCGCTGGCCAGCGCCTACTACGCCACGCGTCCCGAGCCACGCACCGACGATGCCCGCTACATTCCGGAGGAGGTCTATCTGCACTGGGAACCGGACGCATCCCCGCGCGAACTGGACCTGCAGGCCGCGGGCATCCGCTCGGTGGTTCTGGCCACCGGCTTCGTCGCCGAATGGCCCTGGCTCGACGTACCTGGCGCGCTGGATGCACATGGCTACCCCCTCGGCGAGTTCGGTGTTTCACCGCAACCGGGGCTGTTCTTCATCGGCATGCACAACCTGCAGCGGATGAGTTCGTCGTTCCTGTGCAACGGCGGTCGCGATGCACGCGACCTGCTGCCTGCCATCCTGCAGCACCTTGGCCGGAGCGACAGGGTCGACTCCGACGCAGGGTAAGGCAGCCGCCGGGCATGGCCCGGCGCTACCCGCGCCGCTTACCGGCCGGTCTTCACCTCGGTCCACAGCCGGGTGTAGAGCTTGTCGGTCTCCGGCGTGTTGATCGAGTACGTGAACATCTTCTCGGCCACATCGGCCGGCGGGTAGATGGTCGGGTCGGTACGGATCGCCTCGTCCACCAGCGGGGTCGCGGTCGGCACCGGGTTGGCGTAATGGATGAAGTTGGTGTTGGCCGCTGCAACCTTCGGCTGCAGCAGGTAGTTGATGAACGCGTACGCGGCTTCCGGATGCTTGGCGTCCTTCGGGATTGCCAGCATGTCGAACCACTGCGGTGCGCCTTCCTTCGGGATCGAGTAGGCCACGTGCACGCCATTGCTGGCTTCCTCGGCACGGTCGCGGGCCTGGATGATGTCACCCGACCAGCCGACCACCAGGCAGGTACCGCCATTGGCCAGCGAACCCACGTACTGCGAGGAGTGGAAGTTCTGCACGTACGGGCGGATCGACTTCAGCAGGTCGGCCGCCTTCTGCAGCTCGGCCGGGTCGCCGCTGTGCGGGTCCAGGCCCAGGTAGTGCAGCGCGATCGGAATCATGTCCGCCGGCGTGTCCAGGATGGTCACGCCGCAGTCCTTCATCTTGCTGATGTTCTCCGGCTTGAACACCAGGTCCCAGCTGTTGGCGATGTCGGTGCTGCCACCGAAGCGCTGCTTCAGCATCTCCACGTTGTAGCCGATGCCGGTGGTGCCGATCATGTACGGCACGCCGTACTGGTTGCCCGGGTCCTGGGTGGCGATGCGCTTCATCACCGCCGGATCGAGGTTGGCCAGGTTCGGGATCTTGCTCTTGTCCAGCGGCAGGAACACACCGGCCTGGATCTGGCGGCCGAAGAAATTCAGGGTCGGCACCACCACGTCGTAGCCACTGTTGCCGGCCAGCAGCTTGGTCTCGACCATCTCATCGCTGTCGAACACATCGTAGGTCACCTTGATGCCGCTCTCCTTCTCGAAGGTCGGGATGGTGTCCTCGGCGATGTAATCGCTGTAGTTGTAGACGTTCAGGACCTGGCTGTCCTGCGCGCCGCCGTTGCCACCGCCACAGGCGGCAAGCATGGCGGAGGCCAGGCCGAGCGTGAGGATACGCAGCTTCATCGGGTGCTCCAGAATGCGGGAAGGGGGGCCGGCGGGGCCGGCGACGGGTGCCAGCCTACCCCCCGGCGGCGGATTTTTCTATTCCAGATGCTCAGACGTTCAGCAGCAGGAACTCGCGCTCCCACGAGCTGATGACACGGAAAAAGGTCTCGTATTCCTTGCGCTTCACCGAGATGTAGGCCCGACAGAAGCGCTCGCCCAGCAGGGCCTGCAGCTCGCTGCACTGCTCCAGCCCATCCAGCGCTTCGCCCAGCGAGCGCGGCAGGTTGTAGCCCAGCTCCTTGGCACTGCCGGTGACCGGCGCGTCCGGTGCAAGCCGCTCGCGGATGCCAAGCAGGCCGCAGGCCAGGGTCGCGGCCATCGCCAGGTAGGGGTTGGCGTCGGAGCCGGCGAAACGGCTCTCCACGCGCATGTTTTCCGGCGTATCCAGCGGCACGCGCAGGCCGCAGGTACGGTTGTCGAAGCCCCAGTGCACGTTGCTCGGCGAGACTTCGCCGAACACCAGCCGGCGGTAGGAATTCACGTTCGGCGCGAAGAACGCCATCGCCTGCGGCGCGTACTTCTGCAGGCCGCCCAGGTAATGGCCGAACACCGGGCTGAACTCGCCTTCGGCATCGGTATCACCGGCAAACACGTTGCTGCCATCGCTCACCCGCACCAGGCTCTGGTGGATGTGCATGGCACTGCCCGGCTCGTTCTCCATCGGCTTGGCCAGGAACGTGGCATACACGCCGTGGCGCATCGCCGCCTCGCGCATGGTGCGCTTGAACAGGAACACCTGGTCTGCCAGGTCCATCGCATCGGCGTGGGTGAAATTGACCTCCAGCTGCGCCGCGCCGGACTCATGGATCAGCGTGTCCACGTCCAGCTTCATTGCATCGGCGTAGTCGTACATCAGGTCGAGGATCGGGTCGAACTCGTTGACCGCATCGATCGAGTACGACTGCCGCGCCGTCTCCGGGCGTCCGGAGCGGCCGGCCGGCGGCAGCAGCGGGAAATCCGGGTCGGTGTTCTTCTGCACCAGGAAGAACTCCAGCTCCGGCGCCACCACCGGGCGCAGGCCCAGTTCGGCATACCCGGCCAGCACGCGGCGCAGCACGTTGCGTGGTGCCAGCTCGTGCGGCTCGCCGTTCTTGGTGTAGCAGTCGTGGATGACCTGTGCGGTGGCGTCGGCCGCCCACGGCACCATGCGCACCGTGTCAGGATCGGGGCGCAGCATCATGTCCGAGTCCGACGGCGAGGTCAGCTCGTAGTAGTCATCAGGGAACTCGCCGGTGACGGTGGTGGCGAAGATGCCTTCGGGCAGCCGCGTACCGTAGTCGTGCGAGAACTTGTCGGCGGGAATGATCTTGCCGCGCGCGTTACCGGTGATATCCGGCACCAGGCATTCGACCTCGGTGATGCGCCGCTCCTTCAGCCAGCGCAGCAGGCTGCTTTCCTGCGGTGCGGGGGGCGTAGCCGTCTTGCGCGGGCGCGTTCGGGAACTCATCGGGAATCCAGTCGGTTCTGTTGGTGCTGCCGGCAAGCTTGGCCGAACGCACGGAAAATAGCGTGATAGAACGGCGAATCCATGACACGCCACTCCGGGTGCCACTGTACGCCGAGCACGAAACGATGGCGTGGGCTGCGCGCCGCCTCGACCAGTCCATCATCGGCCACGGCCTCGACCTGCAGCCCATGCGCCAGTCGATCGATGCCCTGCCCGTGAACCGAATTGACCTGTGCGCGGTCGCCGCCCTGCCATTGCGCCATCCAGCCATCAGCCGCCAGGGCGACCGCATGGGCCGGCCCATACTGCACCTCAACCGGCACCTGCGGGTCTTCACGATGATCCGACAGACCCGGTACCGCGTGCACCTGCGGATGCAGCGTGCCACCCAGCGCAACGTTCAGCTCCTGGAAGCCGCGGCAGATCGCCAGCACCGGCAGGTCCAACGCCAGCGCCTCGTGCAGCAGTGCGAAGGCGCTGGCATCGCGGGCCGGATCATGCGGGTTCCCCGGCCAACTGCGGCCGCCTTCATAGTGCTGCGGTTCGATGTTGCTGACCGCACCGGTCAGCAGCAGGCCATCGAGCCCGCGCAACCACTCCGCGGCCGGCAACGGCGGCTGCAGGCTGGGCAGGACCACCGGGGTTGCTCCGGCTGCCTCCACCAACGCGCGCACGTACTTCTCGCCGACCACCGCGAAACGATGATGGCCGAGCACGGTGCTGTCGGTGGGCAGGCCCACCCAGGGCAGGCGGCGCATGGGAAAACTCCTTGGCGTGCCGACACGTTACCCGTCGCCCGGCGAATGCGGCAAGTCGTCGCCGTCACGCCACGGCCGTCACGCATCGGTGAAACTACACGGGTGAACGCTGATCGACCTGCCCCGCTCCGTCCTGCCGCCCTGCGCCCGCGAGGCCAGCAGTGAGCGCCTCCTTCCCGCCCAGCTGGTACGCAGCCAGCCTGCCCGAGCCGCCCGCACTGCCTCCGTTGCAGGGTGACGTACACGCCGATGTCGCGGTGCTCGGCGCCGGCTATACCGGCCTCACTGCTGCCCTGGAACTGGCCGCACGCGGCCAGCGCGTGGTGCTGCTGGAAGCGCAGCGGATCGGCTGGGGCGCCTCCGGCCGCAATGGCGGCCAGGCACTGGTCGGCTACGGCTGCGAGGTGGACGAACTGGAGCGGCAGCTGGGTCGCGACGATGCACGCCACCTGTTCGACTGGTCGCGCGACGCGGTGCAGGCGATGCGCACCCGCATCGATCGCCACCGCATCGACTGCCATTGGGTTGAAGGCCACGCCAGCGTCGCCATCCGTGAACGCCACGAGCGCGACCTGCAGGCCAACTGCGAGCACCTGCAACGGCATTACGACTACCCCATGCAGTGGTGGAGCCGTGACGCCCTGCGCGCGCAGCTGGACAGCCCGCGCTATCGAGCCGCGATGTTCGACCCGCTCAGCGCGCACCTGCACCCGCTGGCGTACGCGCGCGGCCTGGCCGCTGCAGCGCGTGCGGCGGGGGTGGTCATCCACGAGGATTCGCCCGTGGTGCGCATCCAGCGCGGAGCGCAGCCGAGCCTGCACACTGCACAGGGCTGCGTACGCGCCGCACACCTGGTGGTGGCCGGCAATGCCTGGCTGCAGGGCCTGCTGCCCGAGCTGGAGCGGCGGATCATGCCGGTGGGCACCTACATCGGTGCCAGTGAGCCACTGGGTGCCGAACGTGCCCGCGCCCTGATCGGCAACAACATGGCCGTGGCCGACACCGCCTGGGCACTGGACTACTTCCGCCTCAGCCACGACCACCGCCTGCTGTTCGGCGGCCGCGCCAGCTACTCGGCGCTGCCCCCGCCCGGCCTGCGCGGGGTGATGCAGCGACGCATGCACGACGTCTTCCCGCAGCTGGCCGACGTGGTACTGGACCAGGTCTGGGGTGGCTACGTGGACATCACCCGCAACCGCGCACCCCACTGGGGCCGGCTGGACGGCAATCTGTACTTCGCGCAGGGGTTTTCGGGGCATGGTGTCGCCGCCGCCGGGTTGGCCGGCGAAGTGATCGCCGCCGCTATCGCCGGCCAGAGCGAGCGCCTGGACGTGTTCCAGCGCCTGCGTCATGCACCCTTCCCCGGCGGCCGGCTGCTGCGCACGCCGCTGCTGGTGGCGGCGATGTCGTGGTACAAGCTGCGGGATGCGTTGTGGTAGCGGGACCCGTCCCAGCCACATAATCGGCGCAGGAGCTGGGGAGCACGTGGATGCAGTGGTGGAAGGACGGCCTGCAGGTGAGGATACGCGTCAGCCCCGAGGGGCTGGTGCTGGCGCTGCTCTATGCCTTCGCCTGCTGGGGCGCGCGCAAGCTGTCTTTGGACCAGTTCTTCCTGCCTGCCGGCGTGCGGGTGGCCGCGCTGTTGCTGTGCCCGCCCCGTCTTTGGCCCTACCTGCTGATTGGTGAATACGCCTACTTCGCGCATCTGCGCATCCCGCTGATCAGCAAATACAACCTGACCTGGGTGATCCTGGCCTCCGTATTCCTGATGCCTGCCGTGATGCTGATCGTGCGCCTGCACCGGAAACTGCTGGCCCGCACCACGGTGGTCGGCGTGATCTCCATTGCGGCATGCGCCGCGACGGTCATCAGCCTGCTCAACCTGGGAATCTCGTACCTGCTCTGGGCCCCGTTGCATGAAGAGACATTTCTCACCAATGTGCTGCGCTATGCGCTGGGCGACTTCACCGGCATCCTGATCCTCGCGCCTCTGGCATTGCTGTGGATACGCCGCGCCGAGGAAAAATGGACAACCCGGTCTGTTGCGGCCACGGTCGCAGCACTCGGCGCCATGCTGCTCATCGGCCTGCAGGCAACACCGGTACCTGCCTCGATCACGGCCCCTGGTTCGCTGCAGCTGTTGTTGATCCTGCCTATTCCCGCAATCGCCCTGACCTGCCTGCTGGGATGGCGCGGCGCGGCCATCGGTGTCGCCGCCGTGAACATGATCCTTGGCCTGAGCGCCCCCGCCGACCATCCGACGGCATTCGACCCGCCCACCTTCGCCACCCAGCAGGCCATGGCCATCGCCAGCATCGCCCTGCTGCTGCTCGGTGCGCGCATCACCCACTTCCAGAGCCAGCACCGGTTGCGCGAGGAAGATGGCAGAGCGGCCCTGCAGCTTGCGCGGAATTCACATCTGGCCAGCGAGATGGACCTGCGCGAACGGGCGGCGCACCTGCGCCAGCTGGGCGATGGCATGGACCTGTCCCTGAATGAAATGGTGAACTGGCTGCATGCCCAGGGTCATCACGCCGTGGCCGACAGCCTGCGGCATACCTCGGAGGTGCATTCACGCCTGTTCCGGGCCCAGGCCAGCATGATCTATCCCGCCGCCCTGGAACAGCTGGGCCTGTACGTGGCATTGCAGGCAGGTGGGGTGCGCGAGGCATGGAATGCTACGCATCGAATCGGCCAGCCCAGGTTGACGGGTGACCCCTGCGCGCTCGGGGTCGGCCTGCAGCTTGCTGCCTATCGACTCGTGGTCGATGCGGTCTCGCTTCTATTGAAATGCGAGTCTGGACAGATCTCGGTCAGTATCCGCTGCGGAAGTTCCATCCGGAAGCGTGGTGCCTTCATCTGCGTGGCTCTTCTGGACCGCCACGAATCACTGGGAAGCCGGGCAAAGGAACTGGCAAACGAGCAGCTGCTGGGCCGGGTCCTCGCACACGCGGGCCACATGGACTTGAGTGGCAACAGGCTCAGGATGGTGTTGACCGAAGCACGGGAAGCTCCCCGCCAGGCAGGCGCTCCTGAAGCCGTGAAGGAAAGCACACGCTCCATCGACCCTGGCGCCCCCCGGGCCGCGATCTGACGTTCCCAATGAACGGAGATGCAGATCACTACTCGAAAGTGATCTTTGGTCGGCGCCGAACCCACCCCGTCAGGATCCGGCGCCGGCGTGCAATTGCGCCCCCATGCTTCTATCGATACTGTCATCCAATGGCGCGTCATGGCGCGTTCAAGCAACCCGCACGGCCGCTGCCATGTCACGAGCAAGGGAGGCTCGGGTTTGGACCGATTCAAAAAGGCAGTTGAACTGAGCTTCCGTATCCGGCCAGCCGGGATCGCCCTCGCGGCCGTCTATGCGCTGAGCTGCCTCGGTTCGCGTCAGTTCTCGCTGGATCAGTTCTTCCTGCCGGCGGGCATCCGTGCAGCGGCACTGCTGATCGTCCCGACCCGCCTGTGGCTCTACCTGCTGCTGGGCGAGTACGCGTACTTCGCAACGCTGCGCATCCCCATGATCGACACCTATGGCCTGGACTGGGTCATCCTGGCTTCGACACTGCTGATGCCGATGGCGATGCTGGTGGTGTACCTGCATCGGATGAGAATGCCGTCCGAAGCAGCCACCGGTCTCTGGTTGCTGTCGCTGTCCTTCTGCACGGCACTGTTCGTCCCGGGTCTCAACCTGGGCATTTCATATGTCCTGTGGTCGAACCCACCACCCAGCAATCTGCTGGACGCGGTCGACCGGACGATCTTTGGCCACTTCGCCGCCATCATCACCCTTGTGCCGTTGGCATTCCTCTGGTCGCGACGGCAGGCCGATCCCGGTTGGACCGACCGTTTCGTCGCCCCTACCGCCTCGGCGATCCTGGTGATGCTGGTGCTGGGCCTGTGCATGCAATTGACAAGCGCCGGTGCCCACACGACGCGGACGCACATGGTGCTGCTGGCCGCCCTGCCCGCCATCGCCCTGACCTTCATGCATGGGTGGCGCGGTGCGGCCATCGCGATTCCGTTGCTGAACCTCCCCCTGCACGGTGCGACGCCCAGCACCGGCCTGCCCTCCTCATTCGACCTGGGCACGTTCGCCACCCAACAGAACATGGCGGTGATGAGTGTCGCACTGCTGGCACTCGGTTCCAGCATCAGCTACCACCATCAGCGCGCCCGGTCCCGCGGCCTGGCCGAGGCAACCACACTGCGCCTGGCACGCGGCTCGCATCAGACCAGCGAGCGTGAGCTGCGTGAACGGGCCGTCCACCTGAAACATCTGGGCGAGGGCATGGACAGTTCGCTCAGCGAGATGGTCAGCTGGCTGAAGTCCCAAGGCCACCATGCGGTCGCAAACAGCCTGCAGCACGCATCGTCGGTGCATTCACGCCTGTTCCGTGAACAGGCCAGCCTGGTCTATCCCACTGGACTGGAACAGGTCGGGCTCTACATCGCGCTGCAAGCCGGCGGTGCATGCGAAATCTGGAACAACACGCATCGCGTCATTCCGCCCAGGCTGGCGGGCAATCCCTGCCTGCTGACCGTGGATCTGCAACTGGCCATCTATCGCTCGCTGATCGAGGCGGTTTCACTTCTGCTCGAGCTGGAGACCGGGCAGGTCTGCGTGCGCGCCCGGAGCGGTCGGGCAGGCAAACGTCGCGGCATTGTTGCTCTGGTGAGCCTGCTCGACCGTGGTTGCACGCTGTCCACGCGCACCACCCACCAGGCCGTCGAGCGCCTGGCCGGGCGGATGCTTGCCTACGGCGGAACAGTCCACTGCCGGGGCAATCGGCTGCGACTGGTCCTGCATGAACCAATCACCCACGCGTCGCCCGCGGCGGCCTGACACGCAATCCTGCCCGGCGCGTGGCGTTCGCAGCTAAAGTTGCAGCCGAAACCGCCGTTATCCGTGCCGAGCCCCTCCCTCGTGAGCCACCGCATCATGCCCGTCCTGCCGCAGGCCGCCGTCGATGGCGACCTGGCCGATCCGCTGCCGCAGCGGATCCTGCTGGTCGAAAACTCCCGTGCCTTCACCGGCATGCTGCGCGAGGCCATCGAGCAGCGCCTGGAGCTACCGGTGGTGATCGCCTCCACCCTGGCCGAGGCCGACCGCCTGCTGAACGAAGGTGGCGGCTGGTTCCTGGTACTGACCGGGCTGGTGCTGGCCGATGGCGACCGCGACGCGGTGGTCGAGTTCTTCCTCAAGCGCAACCTGCCCACCGTGGTGGTCAGCGGCGTCTACGACGAAGACCTGCGCAAGCGCGTGCTGCAGCAGCAGATCATCGACTATGTGCTGAAGAACACGCCCGGCAGCATCGATTACCTGGTGTGGCTGGTGCAGCGGCTGGAACGCAACCGGCGCATCGCCGCGCTGGTGGTGGACGACTCACCGTCCGCACGCGGTTATGCCGCAGCCTTGCTGCGCATGTATGGGCACGAGGTGCATGAGGCGGCCGATGGCAATGAGGGCCTGGCTGCAATCGAGGCGCATCCGGCGATCCGCCTCGCCGTGGTCGACCAGGAAATGCCGGGCATGCAGGGCGTGGAGTTCACCCGCCGCCTGCGCACCCTGCGCTCGCGCGACAAAGTGGCGGTGATCGGCATCTCCGGCAATACCGATGCGTCGTTGATCCCGCGCTTCCTGAAGAACGGCGCCAACGATTTCCTGCGCAAGCCGTTCTCACGCGAGGAGTTTTTCTGCCGGGTCTCGCAGAATGTGGACCAGCTGGAGCTGATCGGCACCCTGCAGGACCTGGCCACCCGAGATTTCCTTACCGGGCTGCCCAACCGGCGCTGCTTCCTCGAGCAGAGCCAGCGCCAGCTGCCGCAACTGCAGCTGCACGGGCAGTGCGTGGCGGTGGCGATGATCGACATCGACCACTTCAAGCACATCAACGACACCCATGGCCACGAAGCCGGCGACGATGCGTTGCGCGCGGTGGCCAGCGCGGTGGCCGCGCACGCGCGCAGCCAGGACCTGATCGCACGCTTCGGTGGCGAGGAGTTCTGCCTTCTGGTGCCGGACATGGAGCAGGACGAGGCACTGCTGTACTTCGAGGAACTGCGCCAGCGCATCGCCGCACTGGAGGTCGACATCGGCACCGCGACCCTGCGCATGACCGTCAGCATCGGCCTGTGCTGCCTGCGCCCGCAGCGCGATGCACTGCACCGGCTGATCTCCGAAGCCGACCGCCAGCTGTACCTGGCCAAGGCCGGTGGCCGCAACCGGGTCAGCTGCACCACGGTGGCCAGCCCGCTGCGCCCACGCGAGCCGGCGCTGCCCTGACCGCTGCGCTTTGATCCAGATCAACGCCGCCCGCGCAGGGCAGCTCTACAGTCGGCCCCGACATACGCATGAAGGGGAGCCGGGGATGGCACTACTGGTCTGGCAGGACGATCTGAACATCGGCATCGATGTGATCGACCAACAACACCGCCGCATCATCGAGATGCTCAATCACCTGCACGTGGCCCAGGCCAGCATGCAGCGTGCCGCGGTGGGTGAAGTGATCGACGAGGTGGTGGACTACACCATGTCGCACTTCGCGTTCGAGGAAGAGCTGATGGAAGAAGCGGGCTACCCGTTCTGTGCCGCGCACAAGCGCGTGCATGAGGTCTTCATCAAGCGGGTATCGGAGTACCGCATGCGCTTCCAGGCCGGCGAGGACATCAGCGACGAACTGCGCACCATGCTCTCGCGCTGGCTGTTCAACCACATCCGCGGCGACGACCAGGCCTATGCCGAGCAGGTCAAGGCGCACCTGAACCAGTTCGCCCGCGAACACCAGGGCGGTGGCTGGCTGGGTCGCACGCTCAAGCGCTTCTTTGGTTGAGCCGCAGCGCGCGCCGGTGCAGTGCCACCAGCGCGCACAGGGTGGCAACCGCGGTCAGGCACAGGTAGTAACCCACCGCGACCAGGCCGAATCGCTCGGCCAGCCAGGTCGCCAGATACGGGGCAGGTGCCGCACCGAGGATGCCGGCCAGGTTGAATGACAGCGAAGCACCGGTGTAGCGGACCTCCACCGGGTAGATCTCGGCCAGGAAGGTGCCGCAGGGGCCATAGGTCAGCCCCATCAGGAACAGGCCCAGGCACAGGAAGGCGGTGACCAGCCATGGGCTGTGCGGCTGGAACAACGGCGCGAACAGTACGCCGAAGCCGATGATCAGCACGCTGGCGACGATCATGGTGCGACGCGTGCCCCAGCGGTCGCCATAGCGTGCCGACAGCGGGATGCCCAGTGCGAAGAACAGCATGCCGACCATCTGCATCAGCAGGAACTGCTCGCGGCTGTAGCCCAGCACCGCCGTGCCGTGGCCCAGGCTGAACACCGTCATCAGGTAGAACAGCACGAAGGTGGCGAAGGCGCCCAGGGTGCCCAGCAGCATCGGCACCGGATGGTCACGCAGCACCGTCCACATCGGCAGCCGCACTGGCGCCTTGCGCTCCAATGCCTTCTTGAAGTCGGGCGTCTCGTGGATGTTCAGCCGCACCCACAGTCCCAGACCCACCAGCAGCGCGCTGGCCACGAACGGAATGCGCCAGCCCCACTGCAGGAAGTCGTCCTGGCTCAGGCAGCGGCCCAGCACCAGGAAGATGCCGGCGGAAAGCAGGAAACCGATGGGCGCGCCCAGCTGCGGGAACATGCCGTACCAGGCGCGCTTGCCCGGTGGCGCATTCTCGGTAGCCAGCAGCACCGCCCCACCCCATTCGCCGCCCAGCCCCAGCCCTTGGCCGAAGCGGCACAGCGCCAGCAGCGCCGGTGCCCACAGCCCGATCTGCGCATGGGTCGGCAGCAGGCCGATCAGCACCGTGGACAGGCCCATGGTCAGCAACGCGGCGACCAGGGTGGCCTTGCGGCCGATGCGGTCGCCGAAATGACCAAACACCGCCGAGCCGACCGGGCGGGCGATGAACGCCACCGCGAAGGTCGCCAATGACTGCAGCAGGGCTGCCTGCTCGCTGCTGTCCGGGAAGAACAGGTGCGGGAACACCAGCACGGCGGCCGTGGCGTAGATGTAGAAATCGAAGAATTCGATGGTGGTGCCGATCAGGCTGGCCAGCAGGACACGACGGGGGGAATTCACGGGTGGCGCGGCAGCAGCGATCGTCGACATCGGCAGTACGGATAACGGTAGATCGGCCGATTCTGCCACGGGGCGGTAGTCGCACGGGGCGATGGTTTCAGCCGACACCGATGCCAACGAATTTTTTCCTGCCGCCCGCTAGGCTGCGCCACCGGTCCCTGCATGGATGCCTTGCCGATGGTTGCAGTCGCGTTGCCGTGGTCCGATTCACCGAAGCTGCCGCGGATGGCGGCGTGGCTGGTGGTACTGCTGGTGCATGGAGGGCTCGCTCTGTGGCTGCTGGACAGCGGCCGGATCGAACTGCGTAGCGGCGAGGGCCCACGGATCTTGCTGCGCTGGCTGCCACCGGAACTGCCGACGCCGGTAGCCAAGCAGCCCACTTTGCCCACCGCACAGATGACGCGTCCGGCCGCATCGGTGATGCCCCGCCCTGCCCCGGTTGCGCAGGCAGACAGCGCCCAGCCTGCCGCGGAGGACGCGGCTGCGGTGGCGCCACTGATCCTGAGTCTGCCTGCGGGCAGCATCGACGGTGGTGACGGCATCACCGCCGCAGGTATCGCTCCCCGCCTGATCGGCCGCCGCGAGGTGCATCCCGCGTTCGCACCGCGCCGCAACTACTTCCGCATCCGCCGGCAGATGACCCCGGAGCAGATCGTGCATGGCGTGACGCAGCTGCTGGGGCTGTGGCCGCCGGGGTACATCGTCGACCCGTGCGAACTGGGTAGACAGGACATGGACTACTTCCAGAATGCCGTCGATGAAGCCGACCGGGATCTGCTGCGCGCGGCGGTGCTGCAGGTGAGCACGCGTTGCCGGTAGCTCGACGGCTGTCTGCCTTCTGTAGCAACTGTCTTGTCAGGCGGAGGCCATCTGGGCCTCCGCATCCCGTTTGCGGGCGTTGAGGATCACCAGCATTTTGCGCATCACCGCGACCAAAGCCACCTTGCCCGGTTTGCCCTGCCTGACGAGTGATTCAA
>NZ_JCAFUL010000019.1:0-72330 GCF_059371315.1 Stenotrophomonas sp. YJH_SMC_8
GCGAGTACGCTTCGTCAGAGCAGCGCGACGCCGTGCTGCCTGAATGGCTGCACCACTACAACTGGCACCGACCCCACATGGGGATCGGCAGCCAACCGCCTATTTCCAGAATCCCGCTGAACAACGTGGTGGGTTTACACAGTTAGTCGACTGCTCTTGGCAGGAAGCCGAAAACCCCGCGCTGCGCGCCAAAAGTCGACTGGCAGTCGACTCTACCGAGCCGTCTCCTTCGAGCCATCTCCGCCCAACCCCATCCCCATACATCTGACAGATGCCTTTGCCGACCGCTTCTAAGGAGATGGGTAAGCCGGCACCCTACCGTGCGAGGGTAGAGTCGACTGTTAGTCGACTGCTCTTGGCAGGAAGCTGAAAACCCCGCGCTGCGCGCCAAAAGTCGACTGGCAGTCGACTCTACCGAGCCGTCTCCTTCGAGCCACCACCCCCAAGGCGTCCGCGCGCAATCGCCGCTGTGCGGCCCGGTGAATGGTGGCCCACCGGCAACGGCCTGCGGCCCGCTTCTTCGCAGCCCGCTTACAGCCCCGCGCAGATGATCCGGCCGTGGCCATGCACAGCGTTGGCCTACATCCTCACTTCTGGAGCATGCCATGACCGGTTCCCGCTACCTCCCCATCATTCTCTCGCTTTGTGCGGGCCTGCTGCTCGGCGCGTGCTCCAAGCCCCAGGAGGCCAGCAAGGCAACGGCCGCCGAGGACGTGACCGAAGTGAAGCTCATCCCTGCCTATGAAACGCTGGACAAGGACAAGGACGGTATCGTCACCCTGGCCGAAGTCGATGCGGTCGCACCCGACTGGGCCGAGCGGCTGCACGCCTGCGATACCGACCGCAACAAGACGCTGAGCCGCGGCGAGTACGACGTGTGCAAGCAGACCAGCGCTTCGCGTTGATCCATCACTGAACCATAGCGTGGCGCAGCGCAGGCCCGGCTATACCAAGGTATAGCCGGGCTAACCCACGAGCCTCTAGGACTGCCCCATTCAGGGGCGGACAATAGCGCCACTGGCCAGGGCAATCCTGGCCGGCCCCTTCCTTCATGGAGACGCAGATGGACCCCGACCCTGCCGGGCGCGATGCGCCCCGGATGCCCGCTTGCTGCCTGTTCCTGGCGCCTGCCCGCCGGTCCCTGCCTGCCTGAGTGACGGGGGACCGCCAGGCGCCGCATGCCTGGAGATCGCCCCCATGTCCTACAAGATCCTCTACATCACCCTGCGTCGCCTGATCGGCGAGCGCAATGTCGCCGCGCTGCGCAGCCAGCTGCTGCAGCACGGGCCAGTGATGTTCGCCCGTTCGCTTTCGCTCGGCTCCCCCCGCGTGGTGGCCGATGCCCTGTCGTTGCTGCCGATCAGCGAGCGCATCACGGTGCTGCGCCACCTGCCCTACCCCCTGCGCGATGCGATGAAGCCACTGTGCATCGGCGGCAGCCAGCGCCTGCACATGCAGCCGTGGTCACCGGCGGTGCTGGCGATGCGCCACGCCTGATCTGCTTCGTCCATTCCATTCCGTTCGTGTTCCGGCCCCGGCCGGCTCTGACATTCGAGGAGAGTCCCATGAGCCTGCTCAACGCCTGGTTCAACGCCTTCCTGCGCAGCCGTCGCGCAGGCAACCTGTTCCGCCGCCGCGCGATGCCCGAGGCCGGCTTCGGCCCGGGCAGTGCCGAAGCGGCACCATTCGCACTCACCACCGGCCTGGTCACCCTCGCCCAGCAGGATGAAGACCAGCTGCTGGCCACACTGGAATCGCATGCCGACGGCCTCAGCCCCCATGAGGCCGAGGAACGCCTGGCCACGCTCGGCCCCAACGAGGTGGATCACGAAAAGCCGCTGCCGTGGTGGCGCCACCTGTGGCAGTGCTACCGCAATCCGTTCAACCTGCTGCTGACCGTGCTGGCCGCGGTGTCCTGGCTGACCGAGGACATCAAGGCGACGATCGTGATTGGTGCGATGGTGCTGCTGTCCACGCTGATCCGCTTCGTGCAGGAAGGCCGCTCCAACCGTGCCGCGGAGCGGCTGAAGGCTCTGGTCGGCAACACCGCGCGCGTGCTGCGGCGCAATCCCGGCACCGAGGCGGCCGATGTGGCCGACCAGTACTTCGGCGCGCACCTGCACAGCCGCCGTCCGGCGCGCCTGCTGGACCTTCCGATCCGCGAGCTGGTGCCCGGTGACCATATCGTGCTGTCGGCCGGCGACATGATTCCGGCCGACTGCCGCGTGCTGACCGCCAAGGACCTGTTCGTGGCGCAGGCTGCAATGACCGGTGAGTCGCTGCCGGTGGAGAAGTTCGCGCACCCAGGCGACGGACTGGCCGGCCTGCTGGAACAGCACAACCTGCTGTTCATGGGTACCAATGTGGTGTCCGGCACTGCCACGGCCATCGTGCTGGCCACCGGCAACCGCACCTACTTCGGTACGCTGGCCCAGCGCAGCACCGCCACCGACCGCGCGCCGACCGCTTTCCAGGCCGGCGTCAACAGTGTCAGCTGGCTGCTGATCCGCTTTGCGCTGGTGATGGTGCCGTTCGTGCTGCTGATCAACGGCTGGACCAAGGGCGACTGGACCGAGGCGTTCCTGTTCGCGCTGTCAGTGGCAGTGGGCCTGACGCCGGAGATGCTGCCGATGATCGTCACCTCCACCCTGGCCAAGGGCGCGGTGCTGCTGTCGCGGCGCAAGGTGATCGTCAAGCGCCTGGATGCGATCCAGAACTTCGGCGCGATGGAAGTGCTGTGCACCGACAAGACCGGCACCCTTACCCAGGACAAGATCGCGCTGGAGCGCCACACCGATGTATTCGGTCACGATTCGGAAGACGTGCTGAAGTTCGCCTACCTCAACAGCCATTTCCAGACCGGGCTGATCAACCTGCTCGACCGCGCGGTGCTGGAGCACGTGGAGCTGCAGAGCTCGCTGCGGCTGTCGCAGGACTACCACAAGGTGGATGAGATCCCGTTCGATTTCGAGCGCCGCCGCATGTCGGTGGTGGTCTCCGAGCGCGAGGACCACCACGAGCTGATCTGCAAGGGCGCGGTCGAGGAAATGCTGGCGGTGTGCAGCACGGTGCGCGAGAACGGCCACGACATGCCGCTGGACGAGCGCCGCCTGGCCCGCGTGCGGCAGACCACCGAGGAGCTGAACGAACAGGGCCTGCGTGTCGTGGCGGTGGCCATGAAGGAGACCGCGGCCAGCCAGACCACGTATTCGCAGGCTGACGAGTGCGGGCTGACCCTGGTCGGCTACGTCGCCTTCCTCGACCCGCCGAAGGAGTCGGCGGCACAGGCACTGCAGGCGCTGGCCGCGCACGGCGTGGAGGTGAAGGTGTTCACCGGCGACAACGAGCTGGTCACCGCCCGGGTCTGCGCCCAGGTCGGGCTGGACGCAGACACGATCCTGACCGGCCCGCAGATCGAGCGCATGGATGACGGCGCGCTGTCGCGTGCGCTGCACCACCACCGCGTGTTCGCCCGCCTGACGCCGCTGCACAAGGAACGCCTGGTGCGCGAGCTTCGCGCACAGGGCAAGGTGGTCGGCTTCCTTGGTGACGGCATCAACGATGCCCCGGCACTGCGTGCGGCCGACATCGGCATCAGCGTGGACAGCGCCGTGGACATCGCCAAGGAGGCCGCCGACATCATCCTGCTGGAAAAGAACCTGATGGTGCTGGAAGAAGGTGTCATCCAGGGCCGGCGCACGTTCAACAACATGCTGAAGTACATCCGCATGACCGCCAGCTCCAACTTCGGCAACGTGTTCTCGGTGCTGGTGGCCTCGGCCTTCCTGCCGTTCCTGCCGATGCTGCCGCTGCAGCTGCTGGTGCAGAACCTGCTGTACGACATCTCGCAGATCGCCATTCCGTTCGACAACGTGGACGAGGAACTGGTGCGCAAGCCGCTGAAGTGGAACCCGGCGGACATTGGCCGCTTCATGGTGTTCTTCGGGCCGATCAGCTCGATCTTCGACCTGACCTGCTTCGCGTTGATGTGGTACGTGTTCGATGCACGCACGCCGGCCGACCAGGGCCTGTTCCAATCCGGCTGGTTCGTGGTCGGCCTGCTGACCCAGACCCTGATCGTGCACATGATCCGTACGCCGAAAGTACCGTTCCTGCAGAGCATCGCTGCACCGCCCCTGCTGCTGATGACCGGCCTGATCATGGCCATCGGCGTGGCCCTGCCGATGAGCCCGTTGGCCGGCTACTTCAAGCTGCAGGCCCTGCCGGCCGGCTACTGGCCGTTCCTGGTGGCGATCCTGTTCGGCTATGCGGTGCTGACCACCGCGCTGAAGCGCTTCTACATCCGTCGCTACGGCTGGCAGTAACAGCCCGCCGCCTTGTCCAGGGAGAAACACATTGGACATCAATCCAAACCTGCCGGCGTTCAACGCCGGCGCGACCCTCGGTTCGCTGATCAGCCTGTCGGTGGCCTTCGTGCTGGGTGCGATCATCGGCCTGGAGCGGCAGCTGCGCCAGCGCACCGCCGGCCTGCGCACCAACACGCTGGTGGCGGTGGGCGCGGCGGTATTCGTCGACCTGGCCGTGCGCTTCCATGACCTGTATGGCGGCCCGCCGTCGCCGCTGCATGTGGTGGCCTATGTGATTTCCGGAGTCGGCTTCCTGGGCGCCGGCGCGATCATGAAGGACGGCGCGCAGGTGTCCGGCCTGAACACCGCCGCCACCCTGTGGGGCTCAGCGGCGGTGGGTGCATGCGCGGGCATCAAGCTGCTGCCTGAGGCAGTGCTGGCGGCGGTGTTCGTGCTGGCCGCCAACACCCTGCTGCGGCCGGTGGTGAACCGCATCCAGCGCCAGCCGCTGCCGGAAGCCTTCAGCGAGGCGACGTACGCGATCAACGTGGTCTGCCTGCGTGAACAGCAGGCCGAGGTACTGGACCAGCTGTTGCTGCTGCTGGAACAGGCGCAGTACCCGGTTCGCGCGGTGGACCAGCGGCCGTTCGGCGAGCGCGACGTGGAGATCGAAGCGGTGCTGTACGCCACCACCGTTGATGCCGGCGAACTGGATGCCGTGCTGGCGACGCTGGCCGCCACCCCCGGCGTATTGCAGGGCTTCTGGAACGCGAGCCTGGAGGAGTAGTGCCGGCCGCTGGCCGGCAGCTCCAGCTGTTGCCGGAGTTCATGAGGTTGCCGGCCAGCGGCCGGCACTACCGGGCGCGCGCGTGCCGACCGACTGCGCTTTGCTATCCTTTCCCCCCACACCAGGGAGCCGTCCCGATGCCATCGCTGTCGCCCCGTCGCCCCCTGGTGTTGCTGGCCCTGATCGTGGTGATGGCGGCGATCTTCCTGATCGATACCGTCACCGACTACGCCGTTGCGGCAGCGTGCTTCTACGCGGCGGTGATCCTTGCGGCGTCGCGCGTGCTCAGCGCGCGCGGGTTGATCTTCCTGGCCATTGCCTGCATCGCGCTGACCGGGCTGAGCTTCTTCCTTACCCGCTTCGGCACCTACCGCATCGGCCTGGTCAATTCGGTGATCGGCATGCTGGTGATCGGCATCACCACCTATCTCGCCTTGAACATGGAGGCGGCCAAGGCCGCCGTACAGGAAGCGCAGGGCCGGTTGCTGCGGGTCGCGCGTGCATCCACCGTGGGCGAACTGACCACCTCCATCGCGCACGAAGTGAACCAGCCGCTGGCGGCCATCGCCAGCAGCGCCGAAGCGTGCCAGCGCTGGCTGGCACAGGACCCACCGAACGTCGAAAAGGCACGGCAGACCGTGGCCCGGATTCTCTCCGATGCGCACCGCGCCGGCGACGTGATCGCCCGCATCCGTGGCCTGACCCAGGGCGCCGCACCGGAGCGACGCGCCTTCGACCTGAACCAGGCCGTGGAGGAAATGCTGGCGCTGTCGCGAAGTGAACTGGATCGGCATGGGGTGACCGTGGCCCTGCTGCTGGATGGTGACCTGCCTCCAGTCCAGGCCGATCGCGTGCAGGTGCAGCAGGTGATCGGCAACCTCATCCTCAATGCGGTCGATGCGATGGAAACCGTGCCCGCCGCCGACCGACGCCTGTCCCTGCTGACCCAGCGCAACGGGCAGCGGATCAGCCTCAGCGTGCGCGACCGCGGTGCCGGCCTGCCTGCCGACCATCCCGAGCGTGTATTCGATGCGTTCTGGACCACCAAGTCGCACGGCCTTGGCCTCGGCCTCAGCCTGAGCCGCTCGATGATCGAAGCCAATGGCGGCCACATCCGCGCGGAGCGCCCGAGCGGTGGCGGCGCCTGCTTCATCTTCGACCTGCCCATCGCCCTGGATACCCCTCATGCGTAAGACCCCTGCACCCGCGGCCGAACCGGCGCCGATCGTCTACGTGGTCGACGATGATCCGTCGGTGCGCGCGGCGCTGGAAGACCTGCTGGCCTCGATGGGCCTGCAGGTGCGCGCCTTCGCCTCCACCCAGGCCTTCCTCGACCACGAACTGGAAGACACCCCTGCGTGCCTGGTACTGGACGTGCGCATGCCGGGCCAGAGCGGGCTGGAGTTCCAGCGCAGCATGGGCAGCCTGGGCCTGCAGCTGCCCGTGGTGTTCATCACCGGTCACGGCGACATCGCGATGGGCGTCAATGCCATCAAGGATGGCGCCATCGAGTTCCTGACCAAACCCTTCCGCGACCAGGAACTGCTCGACGCGATCCACAAGGGCATCGAGCTCGACCGCCTGCGGCGCCGCGAAGGCGAGGCACTGGACGCGCTGCAGCAGCGCTGGGACACACTCAATGCCGGCGAGCGCGAGGTGGTCGATGGCGTGGTGCGCGGCCGGCTCAACAAGCAGATCGCTGGCGACCTCGGGGTCAGCGAGATCACGGTGAAGGTGCGCCGCGCCCAGGTGATGCGCAAGATGGGCGCGCGCACCCTGGTCGATCTGGTGCGCATGTATGACCGCCTGCAGGCGGGTACTGCGTGAACATCCACGTCACTGACCGGTAGAGCCGACTGTTGGTCGACCGCACGGTGGAGCCGGTAGAGTCGACTGTTGGTCGACTGCACGGTGGAGCCGGTAGAGTCGACTGTTAGTCGACTGCACTTCGCTCGGATGCAGAAACCCCGCGTTCTGCGCGTCAGTCGATCAACAGTCGGCTCTACACATGGGTTTGAACGCCGCTACTTCTTCGTCGCCAGCACGATCACCCCGGCCACCACCAGGCCGATCCCGCTCCATTCCCGCAGGGTCGGTCGGTCGCCCAGCAGCAGGTAGGCCAGCACGATCACCAGCACCACACTGAATTTATCGACCACCGCGACCTTGGCCAGCTCACCACTTTGCAGCGCGCGGAAGTAGAACAGCCATGAAGCGCCGGTGGCCAGTGCAGACAGCACCAGGAACAACTGGGTGCGACCCGGCAACAGCAACGGATTGGACCATTTGCCGGTAACCACAACCAACGGCAGGATCACCGCGGCCACCACCAGGGTGCGGATCGCCATGGCCAGGTCCGAGTCGACGCCCTTCACGCCCACCTTGGCGAACAACGCGGTCAGCGCGGCGAAGCACGCCGACAACCCGGCCCACGCCAACCACTGCGGAACGTTCTGCATGCTGCGCCTCTCCCGGATCCATGCGTCCCGTTGCCAACGCTACACCCATCGCACGCCTGCGCAAGCAATGCCGGGCAACGTGCGGATCAGGCGCTTTGCAGGCGGCGCTTCAACCGCGTGTCCATCAGTCCCACGGCCAGCAGCACCGCACTGGTCAGCCAGCCGGCAGCCAGCAGATGGGCCTGCGTCAGCGCGACGCCCAGCACGGCCAGCGCCACGGCACCGAACAGATGCGACCAGGGTGCACGCCCGTAGACCACCCGCTTGTACAAGGCGCTGCCCAGCAGGTAGATCAGCGGCCCAGCCACCAGCACCGTCGCATACACCGGCGTGACCGCCGCGCCCGGGTGATCCATCACCAGGTCATTGCCCACCGCTGTGGCGATGATGCCCGCGATCAGCAGTGCATGTACGTAGTGGAAGTTGGCGCCCATGCGCCCGGGGTCGGCCGCATGGGTGATCGCCTCGGTGGCATCGCGGCTGGAGATACCGAAATACAGCCACCACATGGCGATGGTCCCGGCGAAGGTGGCCAATACCGCCGATACCACATCGCTGCTCCAGTGCTCGACCCCGCTGAGTACGCCCCCCGTCGCCAGCAGGGTCTCTCCCAGCGCGACGATGACGAACAACTGGCATCGCTCGGCCAGGTGCCCGCCTTCGATGGTCCACTCACGGGTGTGTGAACGGCCCAGCCCCGGGAACGCGAAACCGAACATCGGCGAGACATACTCGCAGGCGACCGCCACCGCCCACAGCGCCAGCCGCGCATTGCCCTCGGTCGCAGCCCCGGCCAGCCAGAAGCACGCCGAGACGCTGACCCAGGCCAGCATCCGGCGGAAATTGGGCGCCAGCGGATGGCTGCGACCGACCTCCAGCAGCACGAACACGGTGCGCCCGACCTGCATGGTGGCGTAAGCCCCGGCAAACACCCAGGCGCGATCGGCAAAGGCTTCGGGGATGGACGAAGACATCAGCAGCGCCAGCAGCATGGTGACGAACAGCAGGCCGCGGATGCGTGGTGCCTCCGGATCGAACCAGTTGCTGACCCAGCAGGCGTACTGCCAGCCCAGCCAGACCGCGAACCACAGCACCAGCGTCTGCATCACGCCGACCAGGTCCAGGTGCTGCAGCAGGTGATGGCTGAGCTGGGTAACCGCAAATACGTAGACGAGGTCGAAGAACAACTCTTCGTAGGTCACGCGGGCGTGGTGGCCATCGCGCTGGCGCAGGGCGGGCAGCCGCAGTCGTGTGCTCATGGCCGTCCTTCAGCGCGCCAGGCGCCAGTACAGCAGGCCGGCCAGCAAGGCTGGCACGGCGAACACCAGCAGCAGGATCGGCAGTTCCTCGCGGACGGCGTAGCCGGCCTTGCTCACGCCCACCCACATGTTGGCTGCCGTCACCAGCAGCCAGGTGGCGATGAACGCAATCAGGGCCGTGGGCAGCTGTGACTGGCCTACGCTCCACAGCCGCCCGAACAGCAGGAATACCCCCAAGAGCAGAACCCCACCCACCATCACCAGAAGCACATGCATGGTCCATCTCCTTGAGCCTGCTGGCAGGCTAGCCGCCGCCGATTCTGCGCTCCAGCCGATGATCGTGGTTTCACCTTCCAGCCCCGACGAACAATCCCGACCCGCGTGCCGCATGGCAAACGAGAACAGTTCCCATTAGTATTGCGTCATCGCGCAGGGATGCCCTCCCCGCGCCCGCCCTTTGCCCCCACTGCCGGTCCGGATGTCCCGCCTGCCCTCTCCCTGCCCGCCTGCGCCGCCGTTGATGTCCTCGCTGGTGCGCCATTACGAGGAACTGGTGGAATATCTGCGCCGCCGTTTCCGCTCGCCGGGGCTGGCCCGTGAGGTGGTGCACGATGTCTGCGTGCGCCTGCTGGAGCGCCCGGTCGCGCACGACGCACGGCAACCGGTCGCGCTGCTGCGGCGGATCGCACACGATGCCGCGGTGGACCGCTGCCGCGCCGAGGATCTGCGCCGGCACTGGGTGGAGGCGCATGCCGAGCTGCCCGATGACGCCTGCCCGCGCCCCGGGCCGGAGCAGCAGGCGCAGGGACAGCAGGCCATGCAGCGACTGGGCGCGACCATCGAACGCATGCCCTGCCGCCGCCAGCAGGTCTTCATCCTGCACAAGATCCATGAACTGCCACAGGCCGAGGTCGCCCGGCGCATGGGCATCGGTCTCAAGGCGGTAGAGCGCCACCTGCGCCTGGCCATGGCCGATTGCCAACTGTCGGCTGGCATGTGATGAGTCCACAACCGCCGCCATCCACGCCGCAACCGCCGGTCCCGCCCACTACCACCGACCAGGTGCTGGACCAGCATCGCGATGCCTTGAAGGAACGCTTCCCCATGCCCAGCGCGGATGCCCTGCAGCGTCGCCGCGGTGGGCGTGCCGCGAAGATCGTCCTGCCGCTGCTGCTGATCGCGGTCACCGGCGTGTTCATCGCCGACCCGGCATGGCAGGTGCGCGACTATCGGACTGCGGTGGGCGAACGCCGCGACATCCGCCTGCCCGATGGCAGCCATCTGCTGCTCGACGCCGGTACCCATCTGCAGGTTCGCAGGCACGTTCGCTCGCGGCAGGTGGTGCTGGTGCAGGGCCAGGCCCGTTTCCAGGTGCAGCACTCGACCTGGCGCCCGTTCGAGGTCGAGGCCGGGCCGGTGCATGTGCGCAACTACGGCACGGTGTTCGACGTGGACCGGCAGGGCAACCTCAGTGAGGTAACCCTGTGGCGCGGCGAGGTGGGCGTGCGCGTGGATGGCGGGGACGCCGAGCAGCGCCTGAAGCCGGGGCAGCGCGTGCTGGCCCAGCCGGGATCGTTGTCGCCACCCGAGCCGGTCAGCCCGGACCGGGCCGACTGGACCCGTGGCCGCCTGCAGTTCGATCGCCTGCCGCTGGCCGAAGTGCTGCGCATCCTGCAGCGTTATCACGACCGTCCCATCGTGCTGGATGACCCGCAGCTGGGACCGCTGCAGGTCTCGGGCGTGTTCGATGCCGATCACGCCGAAACCGCCGTTGCGCTGCTGCCGGAGATCCTGCCGGTGCAGGTGCACACGGCCAACGATGGCAGTCTGCATCTGCGCGCACGCGATTGATTGCGCCCGCGAGGGTGGGTTGCGCGTCGTCCCATCCGGCAACTGCTTGAACCCCTCCGAAGGACCCTGCATGACCCGCCCTGTCCCGCCTGCCGCCCTGCGCCGGTTGGCCCCTGCCCTGCTCGCCGCCTGCCTGTGCGCGGCCCTGCCTGCCATGGCGCAGAGCGCTGCATCCGCGCCCGTCGAGCTTCACCTGCCCGCCGGCCCGCTGCATGCGTCGCTCAATGCGCTGGCGCGCCAGAGTGGCATCCAGCTGTTGTTCGCCGCCGACAGTGTGAATGGTCGCAGCGCGCCGGCGCTGGACGGCCGCTACGCACCACGCGAAGCGCTGCAACGCCTGTTGCAGGGCCACGATCTGACTTTGCAGGAACGCTCCCCCGGGGTATTCGTGGTCAGTGCAACTGCTGCGCAGGCCAGGGCCAGGCCCAATGCAACGGCACGCCCCGCCGCGCCGGCCAATCCGACCTCGCTGGCCCGTGTCACGGTCTCGGCCTCGACCGCTCGCATGCCGCAGGGCGAGACGGCGATGCCCAACACCATTACGGTGCTGACCCGCGAGGACATCGCCCAGCAGCTGGCATTGGGTTCAGATGTGTCGCGGGTACTGTCGTCACAGATCCCGGCGTTTGCCCCGGCGCGCGAGAAGATGTCCAACTACGGCGAAACAATGCGTGGCCGCGGCATCCTCTACATGGTCGACGGCGTGCCACAGTCCACCCCCCTGCGTGACGGCTCACGGGATTCGCACACCATCGACCCGGCGATGATCGAGCGCATCGAGGTCATCCACGGCGCCAACGCGCTGCAGGGCATCGGCGGTACCGGTGGCATCGTCAACATCATCACCCGCAGCGCACCCAGCGAGCCGGGTGCGTTCCTGCTCGACACCAATGTCAGCTACAGCTCGGCCCTGCCCAGCCGCCACGATGACAATGGCCAGCGCGGCTCGGCCCTGGTGGGCGTGCGCGGCGAGCATTTCGACCTGGTTGCCGGCCTGGCCTATGAGAAGCAGGGCCTGTACCACGACGGCGAGGGCCGATCGATCGGCACCAACGCGCAGGGCGAGCTGATGGACTCGACCTCATCGAACGTGTTCGCCAAGCTGGGCTGGAACATTGCCGAAGGCCACCGCCTGCAGGTGATGGCCAATCGCTACGAGCTGCGCGGGCTGGACAACTACTTCGCGGTGAACGGCGACTTCCGCACTGGCCGCCCGACGATTTCGGTGCGCGGTGACACGCCGCTGGACCCACCGATGAACCGTTCGCGCTCCCTGACTGTCGATTACAGCGCCGCAGGCCTGCTCGGTGGCCGCTTCCAGGCGCAGGCGTTCGCGGTCGACTTCGAGGGCCGCTATGGCGCCAGCCAGTGGGACCCGTGGGGCAATACCGGCGCCAACGCCGCCTGGGACCAGACCCAGAACGAATCGGACAAGCGCGGCTTCAAGCTGACCCAGAGCTGGAGCCGCATCGCCGATACCACGCTGGATGTGACCCTGGGCCTGGACGGCCTGCGTGACCGCACCCACCAGGTGCTGCTGGCCAGCGGCATGAACTGGGTACCGCTGACCACCTACCAGAGCCTGTCGCCGCTGCTGCAGCTGCACTGGTGGCCAACCGACCACCTGATGCTGTCCGGCGGCCTGCGCTACGAAAAGGGCGAGCTGGAGGTGGGGGACTACACCACCCTGCCCCGCTACGGCGCGCGCAAGGTGGCCGGCGGCAAGCCGACCATGAGCGAGACCCTGCCCAACTTCGGCGCGGTCTGGTACATCAACGATCGCCTCAACGCCTATGCCTCCTACTCGGAGGGATACACCGTGGCCGACGTCGGCCGCGTGCTGCGCGCGATCAACCGCGACGGCCAGCGCGTCGAGAGCCTCATCGACCTGTCGCCGGTGGTGTCGGACAACCGCGAGATCGGGCTGGAGTATGACGACGGCCGCTTCAGCGGCGACATCGCCTACTACACCTCCGAATCGAAGCTGGGTTCGGTGCTGGTCTATGACCCGGGCATCGATGCTTACGCAGTGCAGCGCCAGGCGACCCGCGTGGAGGGCTTTGAAAGCAACCTGCGGCTGCGGCTTGGCGACAGCCGGCTCGGCCTGGGCTATGCCCGTGCCAACGGCCGCTACGACGCCGACGTCGACGGTCGCCTCGACAGCGACCTGGCCGGCGTCAACATCGCACCGAACCGGCTGACCGCATTCTGGGAACAGGGCTGGACGCCGCAGCTCAGCACCCGCCTGCAGGCCAGCCATGCCTTCGACCGCGATTTCGACCTGCGTGGCGCACGGGTGGCGGAGTTCAAGGGTTACACCACGGTGGACCTGGTCGCGCGCTACACGCTGGACAAGCACGCGTTCACGCTGGGCGTGCAGAACCTGGCGGACAAGCAGTACATCAGCTACTACTCGCAGACCACGCCGTCGAACCCAAGTTACTTCTCCGGCCGCGGCCGGGTGCTGACGCTGGGGTGGCAGTACCGCTACTGAGCCATCGGCGCCCTTATGGGAGCCATGAAATCTATGCGAGACGCGCTGAAGGAGGCCCATGCTAGTTTCTGGGCCTCCTTCAAACGGACGTGAATCATGCGTTTCCCTCTGCTCACCCTCACCCTTGCGGCCGTACTTCCGATCACCCACGCCAGCGCCGCCGAAGCGCCGTTGCCGCAGCTGCGGGCCTACACGGTGGACGCGTCCTGGCTGCAGCCGATGGCGCCGCTGCAGATCGCCGACCACACCTGGCAGATCGGCACGCAGGACCTGACCGCTCTGCTGGTGCAGACCGCCGAGGGCGCAGTGCTGCTGGATGGCGGCATGCCACAGATGGCCGGTCACCTGCTGGACAACATGAAGGCACGCGGGGTGGCACCGCAGGATCTGCGGCTGATCCTGCTCAGCCATGCGCATGCCGATCACGCCGGGCCGGTGGCGGAACTGAAGCGCCGTGCCGGTGCGAACGTGGTGGCCAACGCCGAATCGGCCGTGCTGCTGGCGCGTGGTGGCAGCGACGACCTGCACTTTGGCGACGGTATCACCTATCCGCCGGCCAGCGCCGACCGCATCATCATGGATGGCGAAGTGGTCTCCATCGGCGGCATCGACTTCACCGCGCACTTCATGCCGGGGCACACGCCGGGAAGCACCGCGTGGACCTGGACCGATACCCGCGATGGCAAGCCGGTGCGCATCGCCTACGCCGACAGCCTGAGTGCGCCGGGCTACCAGCTCAAGGACAACCCCCGCTATCCGCGCCTGATCGAAGACTACAAGCGCAGCTTCACTACCGTGCGCGGCCTGCCCTGCGATCTGCTGCTGACTCCGCACCCGGGTGCCAGCAACTGGAACTATGCCGCCGGCAGCAAGGCCAGCGCCAACGCACTGACCTGCAAGGCCTACGCGGATGGGGCCGAGAAGAAATTCGACGCGCAACTGGCCAAGGAATCTGCGGCACACCGCTGATCCTGTAGAGCCGAGCCCATGCTCGGCTTGCTGGCAGAAAGCAGCCGAGCATGGGCTCGGCTCTACAGAGAGCGCATCGAAGGGTGCCGGCCAGGCCGACCGGCACCACCACTGGCTGTCAGCCCCCCTGTCCGTGCTGGGCGTACGGCTCGGTGCTGCCGTCGGCGCGCACCAGCTCGACGGTGTACGGCTGCACGTAGCCGTCCGGCATTTCCATGCCCGGCGAACCGGCCGGCATGCCGGGCAGCACCAGGCCACGCGCCGTGGGACGCTCCGCCAGCAGGCGCTTGATGTCTTCGGCGGGAATGTGGCCTTCGACCACATACCCGCCGATCTCGGCGGTATGGCAGGAGGCCTTGCCGACCGGTACACCCAGGCGGACCTTGATCGGGTTCATGTCGTCGGTGTTGCGCACATCGACCTGGAAGCCAGCCGCCTTCAGGTGGTCGACCCAGATGCCGCAGCAACCGCAGCTGGCGGTCTTGTGCACGATGGCCACCGGCAAGGCCGGATCGATCTTGGCCGGGCTGGCCTGGGCCGGCACCGCCGGTGCTTCGCTGGCAACCGGCGTGGCAGGCGATTCTTCGGCGGCACGCGCGCAGGCAGCCGTGGCCAGTACGGTGCCCAGCAGCAGGCCAAGAGAGAGAGTACGGTTCATTGAGTGATTCCTTTGCAGATGCGGGCAACAAGGCCCGCCGCCCGCGCATCGAAGGCGCAGGCAGAGTCGAGATCGAGTCGAGCAGTCATGGCAGGCGCGTGGGGCCTGCAGGAAATCACACGATCGGGGGCCGCATCGGGTCCGGCGTTGGCGGCGGCGCGTGTTGAGGGGTACTGGCCGGAGCAGGCGCCTCGCGCCAGGGCGAGGCCGGCGTTCCGTTCAATGTCGCCAGCATGCCCAGGCAGGCCGGCGGGCATTCGCACTCACCGCTCTGGCAGGCTGCCGGGGCTGCATCATCGCAGCAGCCCGCCGCAGCCATCGCGGCCGGGTGCGGTGCTGTGCACTGGTCCTGGCTGGCCGGCCCGCTGTACGAAGTTGCAGCAAGCGCCAGCGCCGGTGCATTCAGCACCAGGGCAACGAGCAGCATCCATCGCAGCAGCAGGCCAGGCAGGTTCACATGCGGATGATAGCCGATGCGCGCTTCACGCAATCGCCGCCGCCATTGCGCTCATCCGCACCGGGATCGACTTGGCTGCGGGCGTGCCGCTGATGCGGTCGTAGTAGTCCAGCGGCAGCAGTGGGTTCAGTTCGGGGTAGTAGCCGGCCAGCGCGCCGCGCGGCATCGGGTAGTCCAGTACGGTCAGGCCCTCGATGCGCCGCTGCACGCCATCGCCGCTGATCGTCTCCAGGCTGACCAGCGCCTCTTTCTCCAGGCCTCGCGCCAGCCGGTCCTCGATGTTCATGAACAGCACCATGCGATCGTTGTACACGCCACGATAGCGGTCGTTGTAGCTGTAGATGGTGGTGTTGTACTGGTCGTGCGAACGGACAGTGGCCAGGCGCAGCATGTCCGGGTCGTGCACGGGATCGTCCACGTCCAGGCCGGGCATCACCAGGATGTTGGCCTTGCCATTGGGCGTGGGCCACACGCGGCGGCGCGGCGGAATGTCCAGGTGGAAACCATGCGGCTGCTGGATGCGCTCGTTGAAGCCGGTGTAGATCTCCGGGTATACGGCAGCGATCAGCTCACGGATGGGTCCGTAGTCGTGCATGCAGCGTGCCCAGTCGACCCTGCTGTGCGGCAGGGTTGCCATCGCCATGCGGCAGACGATCTCGACCTCGGGCAGCACGTCGGCGCTGGCAGGCTCCAGCACGCCGCGCGACGCGGTCACATTCGACATCGCATCTTCGATGGTGACGAACTGCTCGCCGGCCGGCGTAACGATGCGCTCCGAGCGCGCCACCACTGGCAGGATCAGCGCATCGCGACCATGCACCAGGTGCCCACGGTTGAGCTTGGTGGCGATGCCCACGGTCAGCTCCAGGCCGCGCATGGCCTCGTACGCGCGCGGCGTATCAGGCACGGCATGGATGAAGTTGCCGCCCAGGCCGATGAATACCTTGGCGCTGCCATCCAGCATCGCCTCGATCGACTCGACCACGTGGTGCCCGTGCTCGCGCGGCGGATCGAAACCGAACACCTGCTGCACGCGGTCCAGATAGGCCGGCTTGGGCTTCTCGTCGATGCCGACGGTACGGTCGCCCTGCACATTGGAATGGCCGCGGATCGGCCCGATGCCAGCACCGGGCTTGCCGAAGTTGCCCCGCAGCAACAGCAGATTGGCCACCTGCTGCAGCAGGCGTGAACCGTACTGGTGCTGGGTCAGCCCCATGCCGTAGCAGATCACCGTGGCATTGGAGCGGATGTAGATCTCCGCACAGCGGCGGATCTGCGCCTGTGTGATGCCGGAGACCCGCACGATCTCGTCCCAGTCCTGCGCCATCACGTCCTCGCGCAGCGCCTCCAGGCCCACCGTGTGTTCGGCCAGGAAGTCATGGTCGAGCACGCGCTCGCCCTGCGCTTCGCGCTCGAACATCACCTTCATCATGCCCTTGATCAGCGCCAGGTCGCCACCGATGCGGATGTGTACGAACTCGCTGGTGATCTCGGTCGAACCGAACGTGGCCATCTGCACCACGTCCTGCGGCTCGGCGAAGCGGATCAGCGCGCGCTCGGGCATCGGGTTGACCGCCACGATCGGAATGCCGCGTTTGCGCGCCTCCACCAGGTTGCTCATCATCCGCGGCGAGTTGGTGCCGGTGTTCTGGCCGATCACGAAGATCGCCTCGGCGTGCTCGAAGTCCTGCAGAACAATGGTGCCCTTGCCCACCCCGATGGCCGGCGGCAGGCCGCGGCTGGTCGGCTCGTGGCACATGTTCGAGCAGTCCGGGAAGTTGTTGGTGCCGAACTCGCGTACGAAGATCGAATAGAGGAAGGCGGCTTCGTTGGGCGTGCGCCCGGAGGTGTAGAACTCGGCCTGGTGCGGGCTGTCCAGCGCCTGCAGATGGCGGCCGATCAGCGCGAAGGCATCGTCCCAGCTGCACGGCACATAGTGGTCGGTCGCCGCGTCATAGCGCATCGGCTCGGTCAACCGGCCCTGCATCTCCAGCCAGTAGTCGGTCTGTGCCATCAGTTCGGCAACGGTGTGCTGCGCGAACAGCTCACGGCCGGCGCGGAACTGGGTGGCCTCCCAGGCCAGCGCCTTGGCACCGTTTTCGCAGAACTCCAGCTTCTTGCGTTCGTCGGCATCGGGGAACGCACAGCTGGGGCATTTGAAGCCGCCGGGCTGGTTCATCGCCAGCAGCGCCTTCGAGCCTTTGCCGATCACGCTCTGCTGCAGCAGCACCTTGGCGGTGGCGCCGGCGGCACCCCACCCACCGGCGGGCTGGTTGTAGGGCTTGTAACGCGGCGGTTTCTGCTCGGACATGTTCGGGAACCTGGCGGGAGGAACGCAGCAACAATCGGCACAACGCGGTCCGGCGGCGCGTTCGATGGCACGGCCAGCCCCACAGTCAAGCACGGCCCACGCCGCTTCGCCAGTGGGTGCACGCTGTTTTCAGCGCAGCCTGCCATGACAACGGTTACACCTGCGTCAGCGCGTGGCCACTGCGCTATTCTCGATACCGTGGGTGGTCCACCACCTGCGTATCTCCCTTGTCCGGACGCGCTGCATGCCTGATTCGCCCCCACCGCACACCCCGCCTGCCGGCACGGCCCAGCGCCCGTTGCAGCGCTGGCGCAGCGAGGGGCAACAGCCGCTGGTCGATGTGGTGGCCGAAGAAGTGCCGGTCGCGCTGCGTTACAACGGCGCCGCCTTCGCGGTGATGATGGCCACACCCTGCGACCTGGAGGACTTTGCGCTGGGGTTCTCGCTCAGCGAGGGACTGATCGCTAACCCCTCGCAGCTGCTGTCGATCGACATCCGACCGCAACTGGAAGGCATCGAACTGCAGATGGCGGTGACCGACGATGCGCCCGGCGCCGGCCTGGATCCGGCAAATGGGCGCCTGCTGCCCGGCCGCGGCGGCTGTGGCCTGTGTGGTACACGCCAACTGGAAGAGGTGCTGCGGCCACTGCCCGAGGTGCGTGAGCGCCGGACCCATTCACCGGCAGCCCTGCAACGGGCGCTGGCCACGCTGGTGCAGCATCAGCCGATGAATGCGGTGAGTGGCTCGACCCACGCCGCGGCCTGGGCCGATGCCAGCGGCCGCATCGGCTGGGTGCGCGAGGATGTCGGTCGCCACAACGCGCTGGACAAGCTGATCGGCGCCCTGCATCACAACGAACACACGATCGAGGGTGGGCTGCTGGTGATTTCCAGCCGCGCCAGCTACGAAATGGTCAGCAAGGCCGTGCGGGCCGGCGTCAGCGTGCTGGCGGCAGTCTCGGCACCGACCGCGCTGGCGATCGACCTCGCCCGTGGTGCGGGCCTGTGCCTGGTCGGGTTCGCACGGGAAAGCGGATTCAATGTGTATACCCACCCCGAGCGGCTGCAGGCAAACGACAAGTAGCATCGACCGGGTAGAGTCGACTGTTAGTCGACTGCTCTTCAACCAGACAACGAAAACCCCGCGCTGCGCGCGATAGTCGACTGACAGTCGACTCTACCCGGCCAGCTCCATTCAGACCGGCCCGGGCCGAACCGCATCTCAGCACAGCGCCACCTTCGGAAAGTCCACCGGCACGTCGAATGCTACGTTGTAGAGTCGACTGTCAGTCGACTGCTCTTCGTTCAGCCCCCCGAAAACCCCGCGCTGCGCGCGATAGTCGACTGACAGTCGACTCTACCCGGCCGGCTCCATTCAGACCGGCCCGGGCCGAACCGCATCTCAGCGCAACGCCACCTTCGGAAAGTCCACCGGCACGTCGAATGCTACGTTGTAGAGTCGACTGTCAGTCGACTGCTCTTCGTTCAGCCCCCGAAAATCCCGCGCTGCGCGCGACAGTCGACTGACAGTCGACTCTACCCGGCCGGTCCCATTCAGACCGGCCCGGGCGACCGCTGCCGCCCGGGCCGAACCGAATCTCAGCGCAACGCCACCTTCGGGAAGTCCACCGGCACGTCGAATGCTACGTTGACGTAATTGGTGAACAGGTTGAGCGCCACGTGGGCGAGGATCTCGACGATCTGCTCGTCGTCGAAGCCGGCCGTCCGCAGCGCCTGCACATCGCCATCGGTGATCTGCGCACGCTGCTCGACCACCTTCAGCGCGAAGTCCAGGGCAGCGGCGGTAGCCGGATCGCTGGACTGGCCGATCTGCGCGGCGGCCATCTGCTCGCTGCTGGCACCCGCCTTGCGGCCCAGCGCGGTGTGCGCTGCCAGACAGTACTCGCAGGCATTGCGGTTGGCGATGGCCACGGCGATCTGCTCACCCAGCAGCGGTGACAGGCGACCGCCGCCCAGCGCGCCGAACGAACCCCACATGCTCTGCAGGGCAGCTGGCGAGTTGGCCACGGCGCGGAACATGGCCGGGGTGGCGCCGAAGGCAGCGTGGACCTGGCCCAGCAGGGCCTGGCGGTCAGCGGTGGTGTTGGCGGCATCGATCAGGGGGACACGGGACATGGTGGATCTCCTTGGGAAAGCGCCCGGGATTGGACGACCCGCTCATCCTAGGTAGACTCGCAGGACGAATCAGGCGCAATCAGCCGCACATATTGTCCATTCATCCATGATCACGCCCGCCGACACCTCCCCACCCGACCGCCTCTCCTCCCTGCTGGAGCGCTTCCGGGTGCAGGCCGCGCTGTTCCACAGCGGTCCGCTGTGCGGGCGCCATGTCTTCGAGCCGCAGCCCGGTCGTGCCTTCCTGCACATCCTGCGCCAGGGTGAAATGGAGGTTCGTCATCCCGACGGTGATGCCGCACTGCCCCGGTTGAAGATCGACATACCCAGCCTGCTGCTATATCCGCAGCCGCTGCACCATGTGTTCTTCAATGCACCGCTGGATGGTCCGGATTTCACCTGCGCCACGCTGGATTTCGATGGTGGTGCGCGCAATCCGATCGTGCAGTCGCTGCCACCGCTGATGGTGGTGCCGCTGGCCGCGATCGGCGAACTGGACGACACCCTGCACCTGCTGTTCACAGAGGCTGATCGCCAGCGCTGCGGTTCACGCCTGCTGACCAACCGCCTGTTCGAGGTGGCGCTGATCCAGATCCTGCGCTGGGTGGTGGACCACCCGGACGCGGCCGGCGTCAGCCACGGGCTGATGCGTGGGCTGTCCGATGCGCGGCTGGCGCGCACGCTGGTGGCGATGCACCAGGCGCCGCAGGAGGAATGGACGCTGCCACGCATGGCCGCGACTGCCGGGATGTCGCGCAGCGCGTTCGCAGCGGCGTTCAAGGAGGTGATGCAGGCGACGCCGGCCAGTTATCTGCTGGACTGGCGGCTGAGCCTGGCCTGCGCGCAGTTGAGGGCCGGCGTGGCGGTCAAGCAGGTGGCGATCGAAGTGGGGTTTGCCGATACCGCGTCGCTGTCGAAAGCGTTCCGCAAGCGGTTGGGGGCCTCGCCACGGGCATGGTTGGCCGCGAGCGCAGCGCAGGCTGGGTAGCTGGGTGAGGGGTAGAGTCGACTGTCAGTCGACTATCGCGCGAAGCGCGGGGTTTCGTTGTCTGAGCGAAGAGCAGTCGACTAACAGTCGACTCTACCGACAGTCGATTCTACAAGTGCGGCGATCCATCAGACTTCGCCAGCAACCCGGCGATGCGCTCGGCAACAGCGCAGGCTGGGTAGCTGGATGAGGGGTAGAGTCGACTGTCAGTCGACTATCGCGCGAAGCGCGGGGGTTTCATTGTCTGAGCGAAGAACAGTCGACTAACAGTCGACTCTACCGACAGTCGACTCTACAAGTTCAGCGATCCATCAGACTTCGCCAGCAACCCGGCGATGTGCTCGGCAACGGCGCAGGCCGGTTAGATGGATGAGGGGTAGAGTCGACTGTCAGTCGACTATCGCGCGAAGCGCGGGGTTTCGTTGTCTGAGCGAAGAGCAGTCGACTAACAGTCGACTCTACCGACAGTCGACTCTACAAGTGCGGCGATTCATCCGACTTCGCCAGCAACCCGGCGATGCGCTCGGCAACGGCGCAGGCTGGGTAGATGGGTGAAGGGTAGAGTCGACTGTTAGTCGACTATCGCGCGAAGCGCGGGGATTCATTGTCTGAGCGAAGAGCAGTCGACTAACAGTCGACTCTACCGACAGTCGACTCTACAAGTGCAGCGCCACCGCGGTCAGCCCTTCGCCAACAACCCGGCGATGCGCTCGGCAACCTGGGCACGCACGCCTTCGTCCAGCTGGCCTTCGTACATTGCCTCGTAGATCCACAGGCCATCGGCGGCCAGCCGCGCCACGAAATTGTCGAGCGTCGTCGCATCGACATTCCCGGCCTCCGGTGCGGATGGTGCCCAGCGACGTACCGCCGGCCCCCACGGACGCTCATCGGCGTCCGGGTCGGCCGATTCAAGCATGAACATCAGCTCGGCACGCGTGGCACTCTGCGCCGACACGCGCACGAAGGTCTGGTAACGCTCCAACGCAGTGGCCTGCTCGGCGGTCTTGCCCAGCAACGCTTCCATCGACGTCTCCCAGGCATGCACCAGGTGTTCGTCGATACCCCGCAGCAGCGCCTCACGCGAGGGGAAGTGATACAGCAGGCCACCACGTGTCAGCTGGGCCTCGGCCGCCACCGACTCGAAGGTCACCGCTCGCACGCCGTCACGATTGATCACGTTGACGGCGGCGTCGAGGATGCGATCGCGCTTGCTGGTTCTCATCGCTTCATTTTACGCGATCGGCCGCGCCCTCGCGGCTGCCGACGCGGCCGCGCAGCAGGCGCGCGATGATCGCCGCACCCAGCGCCAGCATCGCAGTGATCACCAGCAGCACGATCTGGTAGCCGCGGTCATACGCGGCCGCAGCCAGCACGAACCACTCGCCCTGCCCGCTCTCGCGTGCGGCATGCAGTGCCTGGGTGAAGCCTTCGCGGGCCAGCGCGGGCATATCGGCCGAGACCGGCAGGAATGCGCTGTACATCGCCGCGCTCAGGCTGCCCAGCATCGCCACCGCCAGCAGGCCGCCGAACTCGTAGGACACTTCTTCCACCGACGAGGCCATGCCTGCCCGATGTGCCGGCACATTGTTGAGGATGGCGGTGGACGCCACCGAGATGGCCGAACCCATGCCGAAACCGGTGATCGCCATGCCCGCCACGACCCAGCCAAGCCCGTGCGGGAAGCCGAACGCCACCACGCCGACACCCAGCGCGCCCGCTGCCAGTCCGCCGCAGATCAACGGACGCAGTCCGACCCGATGCAGGATGCTGCCACCCAGCAGCGCACTTGGCAGGCTGCCCAGCGCTGCCACCGATACCAGCAGCCCCGCCTGCAGCGGCGTAAAGCCCGCCACCAGCTGGAAGCGCTGGGTGGTGACCAGCTGCAGGCCGGCCATCGCGAACAGGGTGAACACCGCCGACAACGTGCCGGCCAGGAACGCCGGGTTGCGGAAGATCGCGAAGTCCAGCAGCGGGTACGGCAGCTGTTGCTGGCGGCGAGCGAACGCCGCGCCGGTCACCACGGCCAACAGCAGCGCAGCAGCGCCCAGTCCATACGACGGCGGCGTGGCGATCAGCGACTTGATCGCCAGCACCAGACCGGAAAGTGCAGCCAGAGCCAGCAGCGACGAAACCAGATCCCAGGGCCGCGAGGTATCACGCTGGCCTTCCGGCGCCAGCAGCAGCGTAGCCACGAACGCGACCACGACCACCGGCACGTTGACTAGGAACACCGAGCCCCACCAGAAGTGCTGCAGCAACCAGCCGCCGATGATCGGGCCAAGCGCCGCACCGACGATGGCCACCGAGCCCCAGATCGCAATGGCGATATTGCGCTCGCGCTCTTCATGGAAGCTCAGGCCGATCAGCGCCAGCGTGGCCGGCATCATCGCTGCCGCACCGACAGCGAGGAACGCGCGCGCGGCAATCAACTGCGCTGCAGTTCCAGCGAAGGCCGCCGCCAGCGAGGCAATGCCGAACACCACAAGGCCGATCAGGAACATGCGGCGGTGGCCGATGCGGTCGCCCAGCGTGCCGGCACCCAGCAGCAGGCCGGCCATCACCAGCGGATAGGCATTGATGATCCACAGCGCCTGCCCGGCACTGGCCGAGAGTTCCTCGGTCAGCGTGGGCAGTGCGGTGTAGAGCACGGAGTTGTCCAGCGTGACCAGCAACAGGCCGGCAGCGACGGTGAACAACAGTGCCCAGCGACGGGCACGCGACAGGGCCGGAGCACCGGCCAAGGGCTGGGACAGAGCCATGGGACAACCTGATGGGGTGAAGTACGGCCATAACTATACAGGATATCCTGTATAGTTATGGCCTTGGGAGCCAGCCGATTCAGCTTTTGTAGAGGCTGGCTTGCTCGGTTGAACCTCCAGCCAGGCATGGCCTGGCTCTACTGAAACGGGCCTGCGGTGGCCGGGCTCTACTGGTGAACGTCTACCGGCAGTCTTCCGGCAACGCGGCGATCGCCGATACCACGGCCCCCTGCATGCCCTGCCCCACGGCCATGTCCAGCTCCCCACCAGTCCCCCCATGCTGGCGCCGCAGTTCGTCTTCGCATACCCCGCGCACCCGCGAACGTGCATTTGCCCGCAGGCTGCTGCAACGCCAGTCGGAACCACCCAGCGGCAGCACCGAGTACACCACGCTGTTGCAGGCGTTGCCGGCGCGCTGCCGCAACGACAGTCCACCGAAATCGCGTGGCTCGCTGCTGCGCTGCGGGTCGAAATAGCTGTCGGGGAAGGTACGCGCGTACTGCTCGATGTCCACCGCCATGCTGCGTCCACCGCCCAACGGCATCTGCAGCGGCTGGCCGCACTGCGTGGCATCGGCGCGATGCTGGATGTACTGGTAGATCGGCCGGTCCAGCGATGGATCCTGGTGGGTCACCGCGCTGACCGCCGCCAGCACCGGCAGTGATGCACGATTGGCCATGCGCGCCAGCAATCCCGCCTGCGCCGGCTGGCAGCGATCACGCAGGGTTGCCGCGAGCAGGAACAGCACGTCGTTGCGGAACGCATGGTCGTCGCCCAGGTACTGTTCGATGCGCTGGCTGGCATCCGGCGTTGGTGCCGGAAACGCCACCGCCGGCGGCGCGGTGGGTGCAGACTGCCGTTGCCACCACACCAGCAGCGCGACCGCCGCCAGCAGCCCCCCGGCAGCAATGGTCCAGCGCCTGCGCATCAGTTGTGGATCGCCGTGAGCGTGGCCGCCGCCGCATCGTAGGACGCGCTGGCGATATCCGCATCGAAACGCTTCACCTGCAGACGCCCGGCAAGCCGGTATGGATCCCAGAGGTTGCCCAGCGCGATCGGCGTGGCCAGGGTCACGTGGATGATCTGGTTCGGCGGTGGTGGCGGCACGTGGATGCACGCCCCATAGAAAGGCACGAACAGCAGTTCATCGACCAGGCCGGCATCGTTGGTGCCGAGCGGTACCACGTAGCCGTCCAGGTCCACGGCGCGGCCGTCTACGGCATCGACCACACGCGAGGAGCCGAACTGCTTGGCGCGATCAGGGCTGGAATGGTCGATCTCCTGCCCCGGTGGCGTGCCGGAGCCAGTGTCGTCGATCAGGCCGCCCACGCCGTCCATGCCATTGCGTGACAGGCCGATCTGCGGCGGCGGGCGCTGGTAGGTGATTTCGTCGGGCCGCATTGCATCCCAGCGGTCGACGGGCGCTTCGGCCATGGCCGGGGATGCCGGTGTGTCCTGCGGCGCGACCGCAACGGTGTCGCTGCCCGGCGACGTGCAGCCCGCCAACCACAGGCATCCCAGCATGAGCAGCAGGTGGCTACGGTTCATAGGGCCTCAGCTGTGCGTCACGCATGGTGTAGGCCGAACCGGCCAGATCGTCTTCCAGCCGTTCGGCGCGCAGGGTGCCGGCCAGGAAGAACGGCGAGTACATGTCCGGCATCTCGATCGGGCGTGGCAGCACCACGTGCACGATCTGGTTCGGTGGCGGTGGTGGCACGTGGATGCAGGCGCCGTAGTACGGCACGAACAGGAATTCAGTCAGTCGTCCGTCCTGCGCGTTGGCCAGGGGTACCACGTAGCCTGGCAGGCGCACCGGACGCTGCAGTACCGAATCCACCGTGCGGAAGGTGCCGAACTGCGGCATGCGCCGGTTGCCGTTGTGCTCCACTTCGGGGCCCTCACCCCGCTCCAGCGCGGCCAGCTCGTCCCTCGGCATCATCTGCAGCCAATCCAGTTCCTGTTCTGCAGCGTCTGCAGGATCACCGCGGTCGACCACCGGCGAGGGCGGCAAGGCCTGCACGCCGGTATCCACCGGCCGCTCACAGGCGGCCAGTGCCAGCACCATCGGCAACCACAGCATCCAACGCATGCTCAGCCTCCCGGTGAAAGGCCATCGGCCAAGGTGCGCCGGTAGGCCAGCCATGCCGGCACGAGCCCGGCCAGGGCGCTGATCAGCAGCACGCCCGCAACCCATGCCAGTTCGCGGCCATCCGGCCAGACATGGGTGATCGACAGGCCGAAGGTGGCCAGCACCCAGCCGCGACCGGCAATGCTGGCGGCCACCAGCAGTGACAGGGCCAGCAGGCCGGCCACGGCACTGGTCGCCACCGCCTCGACCACCAGCAGGCCGGCGATGTAACCCGGCCGCGCACCGGTGGCACGCAGGATCGCCATCTCGCGCCGCCGCTCCTGCAGGGTCGAGACCAGCAGCGCCACCAGCGAGACCATGCCCAGCAGCACCACCATTGCACTGATCAGCTGCAACGCCCGCTCGGCAGTGCCCAGCGACTGCCACAGCTGCTGCAGCGTCACACCGGGCAGGATCGCCAGCATCGCCTCGTCCGGGTATTCGTTGATCCTGCGCTGCACCGAGAACGTGGCGATGCGCGAGTTCAGGCCCAGCATGAAGGCGGTGATGCTGGTCGGGGTCAGGTCCAGGTGGCGCGCCTGCTCGGCACTGACGCTCTGGCTGCGCAGCTGCACGCCCGACCGCCAGTCGACATGGATCGCCTCGATGGCCGGTAATGAAACCAGCACCGATGAATCGACCGGCGTACCGGTGCGCTGCAGGATGCCGGCAACGCGGAACGGCTTGTCGGCATGCGTAGCCACGGTGACCGTGCCAGTGCCATGGGCCAGTACGATCTCATCGCCGAGACCGACCTTCTGCGCGCGTGCCACCTCCGCGCCGATCACTGTGTCGTAGAGATCATCGAACGGACGCCCCTGCGCGAACGCGAGCGCGTGGCCGGCCCCATAGCGATAGTGGTCGAAATAGCCACCGCTGGTGCCGACCACCCGGTAGCCACGCCAGGAATCGCCCAGCGACAACGGCACCGCCCACTTCACCTGCGGCAGCGCGGACAGCTCCTGATAGGACTGCCAGGACACGTTGTTGGTCGGGTCGCCGATATGGAACACCGAGTACAGCAGCAGGTTCACCGGCCCCGAACGCGCACCGACGATCAGGTCGGTGCCCGATACGGTGCTGGCGAAACCCTCGTGCGCCTGCGTGCGCACACGTTCTACGCCCAGCAGCAACACCACGCTGAGGGTGATGACCAGCACGGTCAGGCTCACGCTCAACGCACGGCTGCGCAGGCTGGCCCAGGCAAGCTCAAGCATGGCCGGCACCTGCCAGGTTGATCTCGGACAGTGCAATCGTGCGGTCGAACAAGGGTTGCAGGCTGTCGTCATGACTGACCACCAGCACCGTAGTACCGACCGCCTGGCATTGCGCGGACATCAGCTGCAGGAAGGCGGTGGCCGCATCGCGGTCCAGTGCCGAAGTTGGTTCGTCGGCCAGCAGCAACGCCGGCCGGCCGATCAGGGCGCGTGCCGCCGCCACGCGTTGTTGCTGGCCGACACTGAGCGTGCCCGCGCGCCGATGCATCAACGCCGGGTCCAGCTGCAGGGCTGACAACAGGCGTGCGATCTCTGCATCCAGCGGCCCACTGATGCGCGCGCTGCGCAGGCGAGAGAAGCGCAGGCCCAATGCGATGTTGTCGCGCACAGTAAGGAACGGCAGCAGATTGAACTGCTGGAAGATCACGCCCAACTGGTCGGCACGGAAACGATCCCGCGCCGCACCTCCCATGTCCTGCAGTGACTGGCCTGCCACCTCGACACGGCCCTTGCCGGGTAGCAGCACACCGGCCAGCAGGCCCAGCAAGGTACTTTTGCCGCCGCCGCTGATTCCGCGCAGCAGCACGCTGCTGCCCTGCTCGATCCACAACCGCGGGATGTCCAGCACCAGGCGCATGCCGTAGCCGAACTGCACGTCTTCCAGAGCGATCACCGGTGCGGTGCTCACGGGGCCAGCACCACGCGAAGGTTGTCGGGGGTCAGTACATTGCGATTCTGGCCGTTGGCTGTCGCACTGTTGACGATGACTTCGTGCAGGCCCGGGAACAGCACGGGCAGCCGCATGACGATGGCGCGCAACGCGGCCGGATTCGCGCAGCGGTACTGCAGAGTGGCAGTGAAGCCCGCGTGCCGGTGCTGTCCTGCCGATGGCGCGGCGGCAGTCGCATCGAAGCCCTCGGCATCGGCTTTGCTGCTGGTCAGGCGGCAGTCTGCAGCGGTGGGCAGGGTAACCCAGCTGCCGCCCTTCAGCAGCGTCGTAGCGCGATCCAGCGCGGCCTGCTCGGCGGTATTGGCCGGCGGTCGCTCGTAATCGAGGATGCCGATGCCGGGGGCCTGAAGGGCGAATTCCAGCGTTTGCTGGTCAAGCGCAACATCAACGGTGGCCTGGCCGTGCACGTGCGGTGCGTGCTGACGGATGTCGTGGGCCTGCGCGGCGCCGGCGGCCAGCAGCAGGAAAAGAGCAGCAGGAAGCTTCATGGGGGAGACTCCAATTGTTACTATGTAACATTATGGACCACATCCCCACGACGCCTGCAAGGGCCCCGGCCCAGCCGCCAACTTCGGCACGCTGGCACCCCCGCATCGATCTCGCCGGCGCCTGGCTGTCGCTGGCCTGCGCCGCGCACTGCATCGCCCTACCCCTGCTGCTGGCGTTCATGCCAGCGGCAATGATGGCGCTGCGCTCGTTCCAGCACCCCGGCCATGGCGTGATGACGCTGCTGCTGTTGATGTCGCGCTGGGAGTGGTTGTTCGCGCTGCTCGCTTCGACGCTGGCAATGACCAGTACGAGCGCCGGGCTGCACCGGCATGGCCGTTGGTGGCCATTGCGGCTGGCCTGCATCGGTGCTGCCCTTCTGTTGTCGGCCTCGCTGTACCTGCCGCTGAAGGAATCACTGCTCTGGCATGGCGTGGCCACCGCATCCGGTGGCGTCCTGCTGGCGACGGCGCACATTGGCAATCGACGGGCGTTGCGCACCCGGTAGTGCCGGGCCATGCCCGGCGGGTATTTCACCAACCACGCATGGCGTGGATCTACCGCTACCTTCCAGTAGCGCCGGGCCATGCCCGGCGGGCATTTCGCCATCCACGCATGGCGTGGATCTACCGCTACCTTCCAGTAGCGCCGGGCCATGCCCGGCGGGCATTTCACCAACCACGCATGGCGTGGATCTACCGCTACCTTCCAGTAGCGCCGGGCCATGCCCGGCGGGCATTTCACCATCCACGCATGGTGTGGATCTACTGCTACCTTCCAGTAGTGCCGGGCCATGCCCGGCGGGCATTTCACCATCCACGCATGGCGTGGATCTACCGTCGGCATTTCAGAAGCGGTACCCCACTTCCACGCCAAAGATCCGCGGGCTGTCCACCGGGCCGTAGTAATTGCCGTCGCGGCCAAACGCCAGGTTGTCGAAGATCAAGCCGTTGATGCGGCGCTTGTTGGTGAGGTTCTGGACGAACACCCGCGCAGTCCACGGCCCGGTCTCATAACCCACCTGCGCACCGAATACGGCAACGGCCGGCTGGAACGCGCGGTTGCGCTCATCCAATGCGCTGGAGCCGGTGAACTGGGACTCCAACCGCGCATACAGGCCGGACTCGAACTGGTAGCGCGCGGCCAGGTAGCCGGTGTAGTGCGGCGTCAGCTTGACCCGCTTTCCATCCAGGTTCTGGTCAACGCTGACCCACAGCCTGGTGTACTTCGCATCGACATAGCCCACATTCGCCATCAGCGTGAAACCCGGCAGCACTTCAAACACGCCCTCCAGCTCGGCACCGCGCGAACGGATCGAGGCATCCGAGCCCACGTAGTCCGAAGAGATCGGACGGCCGTTGGCATCGGTGGCCACCTGGATCTCCTGCCAGTTGTCCGAGGTGATGTGGAACAGCGCGCCACCGATGTGCCCGCGCCCACCGGCGAGGTTCATCTTGAAGCCCAGCTCATGGCTCCACATGCGCTCGGCCTCATAGCGCAGCACCTTGTCGTTCACCACATCGCTCTGCGCCGCAGCCAGATTGAAGCCGCCCGGAATGTAGCCCTTGGCCGACGCGGCATAGAACGACAGGTCGTCAGTGGCGTCGTAGCGCAGCGACACCCGCGGCAGCGTGGCCGAGAACGTATGCGCCAGCGCGGCATCGCGGTACAGCACGCGCCCACCGGCCCCCAGGTCCAGCGCACCGGCACGCTGCTCGGTGGAACGCCGCGCCTCCTCATGCCGCAGGCCGGCGCTGGCGGTCAGCTTCGGCAGCGCGGGGAAGGTGTAGCTGGCTGTGGCGAACACGCTGTAGTCCTCGCCCCTGGAGGTCTGCCGCGGTGCAAGGTTGTAGCTGTCCAGCCCACGCAGCGCCGGGCCGACAAAGGTACCGAGGATCGAATCCTTGCTGTTGTGATAGGTCGACACACCTGCCATCCAGGTCAACGGCTGGTCGCTGGGCGAACTGAAGCGCGCCTCGGCCGTCCATTCCTTCTTCCTGTCGTAGATGCGGCCCGCCAGTGCTGGGCTGTTGGTCATGTCGAAGTCATAGCCGGCCGAGGTCACCTCCTCGTCCCGCCAGGAAGCAGCCACGTCCAGCGTGCCGGCCTGCAGCTGCCATTGCGCGCTGAGGCCCACCACCGTTTCGTCCTTCTCGGTGCGCTTGGGCGCGTCATTGATGTAAGTGAAATCACCTGCGTGGCGGCCGCCATTGAGCGATGCCCCGTAGGTGCGGTTGTAGAGGCCGGTATCCAGCGGCAGGTATTCATACTCGAACATGCCCGGCGCGCGCGTGCGCAGGTGGTAGGCCAGCGCATTCACCGAAACGTAGTCACTCGGCCGCCAGCGCAGCTTGCCCTGCAGGTAGCCTTCGCCCACCTTGCCCCGCGCCCCGGACGGCGTGAGGTTCTTCAGGTACGCATCCTCGTCCGCACCCATGAAAGCCACCGAGCCGGACAGCCGGCCATCACCGCTCAACGGGCCGGCGACGAAGCCGTCCAGCGCGGTGCCATTGCCGTTGCCGAACCAAGTGCTGCGCACGTTGATCTCGCCTTCGCGTGCATCGGCGGGGCCACGCGTGCGCACCAGCACCAGGCCCGATTCACTGTTGGCACCGTACAGCGTGCCCTGCGGCCCGCGCAGCACCTCCACCGACTCGACCTGGTTGAGCACGGCATTGCTGAGCTCACGGAACGGGATGCCGTCGATATAGACCGAGGCGCGGTTGACCAGGAACGGATTGGACTCGATGCCACGGATCGAGATGAACATGTTGCTGAGCTGGCCCATCGCGTTGAACTTCACGTTCGGGGCGAGCTTGTCGAGATCACGGAACTCGGTGACTCCGGCCTCCTTGAGGGCCTGCCGATCGAGCACCGTCACCGACAGATCGCTCTTCAGGTAAGGAGTGTCGCGTTTGGAGCCGGTGACACGGACACCATCCAGCGTGGCTGGCGTGGCCTGCTGGGCGCGTACCGGAAGCGCGGAAATGAGAAGGGATGCTGCGACCAGGGCGGCAGCGGGCGTGGACGACTTCAAGGGAGAACCTCGGCGGATGGAGTTGCGGGCGCGCGGGCGACGGCGGCGCGGAACAAGAGTGTTATCCTGTAACATTCACGCCGAGCCGCCACTCCATTCCGGGCGGCGCTGCTCCATTTCCGGATCCGTGATGCCAGCGCTCGCCGACCAGCTGATACAGGAAGCAGGCCCGATGCCCCCCATGGCGATTGCCAGTGACGACGGCGGGATCGTGCTGCTGCGTCATCGCTTCGACGCCAGCGAAGGCGCCATGGGACATCCGCACCAGCTCCGGCTGGGCCTGGCCGTGGCCGGCGGTGGGCGATTGCAGCAAAGGGCCCAAAGCGGCCTGCTCCACGCGCAATGGCGACCCGGTCAATTCAACGTGGTCCTCCCTGGCGACACCGGCACCTACGCCAGCCCCGAGGTCGACCTGCTCGGCATCGCCATTGACACCCACGTCTACCCGCACGACCTGCAGCCACTGCGCAACCTGGAAGCGCTGGCTGCACGGCTGCACCACGACCCGGTAGTCACTGCGGTGCTGCAGGCGTTGTGGTGCAGCGCGCAGGCCGATGCCTGCCTGCCCGGCTTCCTCGAGCACGGTGCCCAGGTGCTGATGCACCGCCTGGAACAGCTTGCCGGGAACCGGCACCAGGCGAGCCAGGCACGTTGTGTATTGTCCGCGCGGCGACTGCAGCAGCTGGAGGACTATATCGACGCGCAGCTCGGCCAGCCGCTGGCGGTTGCGCATCTGGCTGCCGCCTTGCAGATGGAGCCTTCGACATTCAGCCGTGCGTTGCGTGCGGCAACGGGGCTTCCGCCGTATGCGTTCCTGACCCGGCGCCGCATGCAGTGGGCACGTGCGCAGCTCGCGCAGGGACGCAACGTCACCGAGGTCGCGCTGGCCTGCGGCTACGCCAATCCCAGCAAGTTCAGCGCTGCCTTCCGGCGCGTATCCGGCTGCTCACCGTCGGCGTGGATCACGCAGACCCACAGCCCACGATAGCGCCGGGCCATGCCCGCCAGCGTCAGCCCCTCATTCGTCGAACGGGCGCTGCCCCAGCGTCTGCGTCACGTGGTCGACGAAACAGGTGATACGTGCAGCCAGCGCGGTGTTGCGGTAGTACACCGCGTTGATCGGCTGGCGCACCTCCTGCGTCTGCCTGGCAAACAGCTGCACCAGGCGACCCTCCCGCCGATCCTGGCGGGTCAGGAAGTCGGACAGGCAGGCAATGCCGAGCCCGGCCACCGCCATCTGCCGCAAGGTCTCGCCACTGGACGAAGCAATCGCCGGCGCGATCACGAAAGGCCCACCATCGGCATCGTGCAGCGGCCACTCGTTCAATGAACTGGGCTGGGTGAAGCCCAGCAGGTCGTGCTTGCGCAGCTGCGCCGTCCGTGTGGGCGTACCATGCCGGTGCAGGTACTCGGGGCTGGCTACCACACGGATGCGGCTGTGGCCGATCGGCCGCGCATGCAGGGTGGAGTCGCGCAGCACACCGATGCGGAATGCCACGTCGGTGCGCTTCTCGATCAGGTCGGTGATGCCTTCATTGGAATTCAGCTCCAGCTCCACCTGCGGGTAGCGCTCACGGAAACCCTCAAGCAGCGGCACGATCACGTGCAGCATGAACGGTGTGGCCGCATCCACGCGCAGGCGCCCCACCGGCTGCAGCCGCCGCGCGGCCATCTGTTCCTCAGCCTCGTCCACCGTGGCCAGGATCGTACGGGCGTACTCCAGGAACGCCGCACCTTCCTCGGTCAGTTCCAGCCGCCGCGTGGTCCGCCGAAGCAATGTGGTCTGCAGCTTGTCCTCCAGCCGCGCCAGGGTACGGCTGGTCGCGGAGATGGTCAGCTCAAGCGCCTCGGCCGCTGCGGTGATCGAGCCACTGTCGACCACCGCCACGAACGCCTTCAGCTCATCCAGGGTGGTTTTCATTGTTTACCTCGACGCAAAAGCGTTTCCCGTATACACGGCTTAATCAACAAATGTAAAGCACCCACACTTCGCCCTGTCCCGAGCCCCACCGGCTCTCAACGAAGTCCCTGGAGTCCATCATGAGTGTTCCTTCCTTTGGCGTCGGCACCTTCCGCCTCACCGGCCAGACCGTCATCGACTCGGTGCGCAACGCCCTCGAGGTCGGTTACCGTGCGGTCGACACCGCACAGATCTACGGCAACGAGGCCGAGGTCGGCCAGGCCATTGCCGAATCCGGCGTAGCGCGCGACCAGCTGTTCCTGACCACCAAGATCTGGGTGGACAACTACGCTGCCGACAAGCTGATCCCGAGCCTGCGCGACAGCCTGGCCAAGCTGCGCACCGACCATGTGGACCTGCTGCTGATCCACTGGCCAGCGCCGGGCAATGGCGTTGAACTGCGCGAGTACATGACCGCACTGGCCGAGGCCAAGTCGCTGGGGCTGACCCGCCAGATCGGCGTGTCCAACTTCAACATCGAGCTGACCCGGCAGGCCATCGAGGTGGTCGGCGCCGGCGAGATCGCCACCAACCAGATCGAACTGAGCCCCTACCTGCAGAACCCGGCGCTGACCGCCTTCCTGCAGGACCAGGGCATCACCGTGACCTCCTACATGACCCTGGCCTACGGCAAGGTGCTGAAGGATCCGGTGCTGGCCGCCATCGCCGACAAGCACCAGGCCACCGTGGCCCAGGTGGCGCTGGCATGGGCGCTGCACCAGGGGTACTCGGTCATTCCGTCGTCGACCAAGCGCGAGAACCTGGCCAGCAACCTGCTCGCGCAGGACCTGCGCCTGGATGCCGATGACATGGCCGCGATCGCCGCGCTTGAGCGCAACGGCCGCGAAGTCGATCCGCCGGGCCTGGCCCCGGCCTGGGACTGAGGCGCCCCCCATGGGCAGTGCGATGACCCGGTTGCAGGCCGGTGGTTTCAGCATCGGCATCGAAGCACCACTGGACAATGACTGGACGCCGCTGGGCGAACAGGCACGACGCGCCTCGCGACGTCTGCCCGGCGAACCGGACCTGCAGCGTCATGCGGAACTGGCACGCTTGGCCGACCGCCTCGGCTTCCGTGCGCTCTGGGTACGTGACGTGCCGGTGTACGACCCCGCCTTCGGCGATGCGGCGCAGGTGTTCGAGGTGTTCAGCTACCTCGGCTACCTGGCCGGCATCACCAGGGACATCCTGCTGGGTACCGGTGCGGTGGTGCTGCCGATCAGAGAGCCGTTGCTGACCCTGAAGTCGGCGCGCAGCGTGCAGCGGCTGAGCGGCGACCGCCTGCTGCTGGGCGTGGCCAGCGGCGACCGACCGGTGGAGTACCCGCTGTTCGGCCGCGACTTCGACAGTCGTGGCAGCCGTTTCCGCGAGCAGATCGCGCTGCTGCGCGAGGGCGCCGCTGCGCACCTGCCGCAGGGGCTGGATGTGCTGCCCGCCGATGGCCGGGCCCTGCCGCTGTTCGTGGCCGGCCTGGCCCAGCAGGAACCGACGTGGATCGGCCAGCACATGGATGGTTGCCTGGCCTATCCGGGCACGCCGCAGGACCACGCGCAACGTGTGGCAGCCTGGCGAGCGGTGGCCGGCAACAAACCCTATGCCAGCTTCATCCACCTGGATCTGCTGGCCGATGCCGATGCCCCGCTGCAGCGCTGGCGCTTCGGGCTGCGCAGCGGCCGCAACGCCCTGCTGGCCGAGCTGCACGCCATGCAGGCGGCCGGTGTCGACCACATCGGCCTGCAGTTCCGCCGCAACGAACGGCCGTTGGCCGAAACCTTCCACGAAATCGCCGAGTACGTGCTGCGGCACTTCCCGGCCCATGCCGGCGCCGGCGCGCCGCATGCAACGCTTGCCGTCCCCGCGACGGCCTGACAGTTACCGGAGCTTTGCCATGAAGATGAAGACCCTGGCCGCGCTTGCGCTGGCCGCCCTGCCGCTGTCCTTCCAGGCTACCGCCGAGGACTGGTACCCCTCTGCCTACGGTGCCAACGACGAGATCGGCGCGGCCAACCTGCTGACCGCGGACGTGGTCAAGCACGCGGTTTCGCTGGTCAGGACCGGCAAGACCTATCCGCTGGCGGTGCCCGTGGACAGGAACCTGCCTGCGTTCCGCCATCGCAGCTTCCGCCTGTACAACGTGCAGGTCGGCCAGCAGGCCGGCAAGTCGCTGGGGCCGAACAGGTTCACCTTCAACGATGAGCTGGTGAACGCCTGGACCGGCGTTGGCACCCAGCTCAACGGCATCGGCCACATCGGCATCGACAACGTCTACTACAACGGCAACAAGGCCGCCGACTTCGTCACCGTGGACGGCGTGCGCAAGCTGGGCGTCGAAAAGGTGCCGCCGATGGTTACCCGTGGCGTGGTGCTGGACATGACTGCCCACTTCGGCAAGGCGATCGTGCCCGGCGGCACCGAGTTCACCGTGGCCCACATCCAGGCCGTGCTGAAGAAGCAGGGACTGAGCCTGCGCAAGGGCGACGTGGTGCTGTTCAACACCGGCTGGCTGGAACTGATCGGCAAGGACGACACGCAGTTCCTGGCAGTGGAGCCGGGTATCGGCATGGAGGCCGCCAAATGGCTGGCCGACCAGGGCATTGTTGCCTTCGGTGGCGACACCTGGGCCTCGGAGGTCTACCCGAACCCGAACGGTGCCGAGGAATTCCCGATCAACCAGTACATGCTGGCCAAGCGCGGCATCTACAACCTGGAGCTGATCGACAGCCGTGCGCTGGTGCGCGACAAGGCCTGGGAATTCCTGTTCGTGCTCGGCCAGCCGCTGTACGTCGGCTCGACCCAGGTCAACATCAATCCGGTGGCGATCCGATGAGCACGGCTGCTGGAATTCCCCTGTTCGCCGGCCGCCGTTTCCGCGTCAGTTATGACGGCCTGGCGGCAGACAACGCGTACAGTGCCGATGGTCGCCATGTGCAGTACGCCATCGTTTCCGGTGCCTACGCCGGTGCACGTGGCGAAGCCGCCTGCGAATGGCGGCAGATCAGCGAGGGCGTCTATGCCATTTCGTGGCAGGAAGCGGACGGCGCGACGGTCGTGCATGTCGATGACTTCCTGGGTGGGCGATCACTGGCCTGGTTCACCGCCACCGATGGCAGCTTCCATCGCATGCAGGGGCCACTTGCGGCCCTGTGATCTACCGGTGGCACCGGGCCATGCCCGGTGGGAACACAACGCGGTGATCCCGGCCAGCAGGCGGAACATTACAGGTCGGTAATGTACGGGTCAGGGCGGCGAAAGGCGCCGCCCTCCACTCTGGGGGCCACTTCTGCCACAGGTGTTCCCCGCATGATCCGTTCCCCGTTCCGTCCCGCCTCCCTTGCGCTTTTCCTGTTCGGCCTCGCGGTTGCGCCGCAGGCCCTGGCCCATCCCAGCCTGGTGCGCTCGACACCGGCCGCCGACGCGACCGTTGCCCCGGCCAGCCAGATCGAACTGCAGTTCAGTGAAAAAGTGATGCCGCGCGCCACCCGTATCGAACTGAGCATGGACCATGGCCGCATGAAGATGGCCGTGCCCACCACCGCGCAGGACATCTCCGAAGATGGCCACACGCTGCGTGCGCGCCTGGCCAAGCCGCTGGCGGCCGGCAGCTACGCACTGCAATGGCGTGCGGTCGGCCAGGACAGCCACCCGATCACCGGCACCTACCGTTTCACCGTGAAGTAAGGCGGCTGTCATGGCGGAGTTCTCGCCGTACGCGCTGCGGCTGGCGCTGTACCTGGTGCTGATGCTGCTGTTCGGGCGGATGCTGTTCGTCCGCCCCGCGCTACCGCGCGGCGTCGCATCGGCGCTCACGGTGATTGCGCTGGTACTGGTGATCACCGATGCCGTGACCCGGTTGTCCGGCGTGCTCGGCATCGCGCCAGCCGGGATCGACCGCGAAGCGGTGCGCTGGTTCCTCACGGGCACGCCAGTGGGTGAAGCGGGCCTGCTGCGCATCCTCGCCCTGCTGGCGATGCTGCCGCTGCTGTCCTTCGCCCCTCCATTGCAGGGCCTGCGCCGCCTGGCCCTGCTCGCGCTTTCCGCTACGGCATTGGCAAGCCTGTCCTGGAATGGGCACGGTGCCGCGGGTGACGGGGCAAGCGGCACCGTTCGGCTGGTTGCCGGCATCGTGCACCTGCTGGCCGCCGGCGCCTGGATTGGAGCGATTGCCGCCATCCTGCAGCTGGCACTTCGTCCGCAGGGCCTGCGCCTGCGCGAACGCACCCGGGAGCTGTGGCAGGCCGCCCACGGCTTCGCCCTGCCCGGCACCCTCATCGTCGCCGCGCTGGCCATGACCGGCACCTATACCTATATCGATCTCGGCGGCTCGGTGCAGACCCTCACCGGCACTGCGCACGGGCGCTGGCTGCTGCTCAAGCTGGCCCTGGTGGGCGGCATGCTGGGGCTGGCGGCACTGCATCGCTGGCGGCTGGTGCCGGCACTGGCGGTTTCCATCCATGGCGGCTGGCAACCACGGCCGCTGCGCTCCCTGCGCTACAGCCTGGCCTGCGAATCGGTGCTGGCGGTATTGGTGCTGGCCTGCGTCGCGATCCTCGGCACGCTGGATCCGCTGGCATGAACCGGCGCCACCGACACGTGCCCAAGCTGCGATGATGGGCGCACCATGAAACTGCTGATCGTCGAAGACGAACCCAAGACCGGCAACTACCTGCGCCAGGGCCTGATTGAGGCCGGCTACGTGGTCGACCTCGCCTGCAACGGCATCGATGGACTGCACCTGGCCGGCAGTGGCGAGTACCAGCTGGTCATCCTGGACGTGATGCTGCCCGGCCTCGATGGCTGGAACGTGCTGTCGCGGCTTCGCGAGGCGGGCTGGCAGCTGCCGGTGCTGTTCCTGACCGCGCGCAGCAGCATCGCCGACCGCGTGCAGGGCCTGGAGCTGGGTGCCGACGATTACCTGGCCAAGCCGTTCGCCTTCGCCGAACTGCTGGCGCGCGTGCGTACCCTGCTGCGCCGCGGCCAGGCGTTGCCGCAGGCCGAGCGCATCGTCATCGCCGACCTGGTGGTGGATACCCTGCGCCGGCGGGTCGAGCGCGACGGCCAGCGCATCGCCCTCAGCCAGAAGGAGTACACCCTGCTGGAGCTGCTCGCGCGCCGTCGCGGCGAAGTGCTGCCGCGCTCGCTGATCGCCTCGCAGGTGTGGGACATGAACTTTGACAGCGATACCAACGTGATCGACGTGGCGATCCGCCGCCTGCGCGCGAAAATCGACGACGGCTTCGACGCCAAGCTGATCGTCACCGTACGCGGCATGGGCTATGTGCTGGAGGCGCCGGACGACGGCGCGGTGGGCAACGGATGAGCCTGCGCCGTTCCATTGCGGTACGGCTGACGCTGCTGTTCGCCACCGTTGCCACGCTCGTGCTGGCTGCATTGGGCGTGGCGATCTATGTCAGCGCCCGGCACGATCTGGTGGCGCAGGACTTCGTCGAGCTGGAAAACAAGGTCGCGCTCATACGCGACCTGGCCGGCAATGGACCTGGATCCGCGCGCGGGCAGCGGCTGGCAGAGGCCCTCGGCCACCATCCCGATATCGCCTTCCACATCGCCGATGACCGCGGCACCGTGCTGTTCTCCACCGCGCCGGCACTGCTGCGCGAGCACGCACGCAGCCAGCCCATCGACACCGCGCCACGGCGGCACGACTGGATCCTTGCTGATGGTCGCTGCATGCACGCCCTGTACCTACGGCAGATCCTGGCCGACGGCAGCCAGCTGGTGACCCTGCTGGCCATTGATGACGACCGCCATGCCGATTTCCTGCAGCGCTTCCGCCATCTGCTGGCCATCGCCATCATTGGCGCCGCCGTGGCCAGCAGCCTGCTCGGTGGCTACGTGGTGCGACGCACGCTGCGGCCGCTGCGTACGCTGGCCGATGAAGCCCGGCAGATCACCGCCGGCCGGCTCCAGCGCCGACTGAGTGCACGCAGTGCTCCGGCCGAACTGGAACAGCTGGCACAGACCCTCAACGGCATGCTCGCGCGGTTGCAGCAGGATTTCGCACGACTGACCGAGTTCTCCGGTGATCTCGCCCACGAGCTGCGCACGCCGATCACCAACATGCTGACCCAGGTGCAGGTGGTGCTCGCGCATCCGCGCAGCAACGAGGCCTACCGCGAGACACTGGCGTCGTGTGCCGAGGAACTGCAGCAGCTGGCACAGACCGTGGGTGACCTGCTGTACCTGGCACAGGCCGAGGCACCGGGCGCCCTGCCCTCGCGCGAGCGGGTGGCGCTGGATGCCGTGGTCGATTCCCTGCTGGAGTTCTACGAACCGCTGGCCGATGACCAGCAGTTGGCCCTGCGCCGTGAAGGCACCGCGCAGGTCCAGGGCAACCGGCTGATGCTGCACCGGGCCATTGCCAACCTGCTCTCGAACGCGTTGAAGCACGCGACCGCAGGCAGCGAAGTGCAGGTGCGGCTGGTCGAGTCCGAGGGCCTGTGCAGGATCAGCGTGCACAACGTTGGCATGCCGATTGCCGCAGAAGCGCTGCCGCGGCTGTTCGACCGCTTCTATCGCGGCCAGCGTGGCCGCCATGAAGGCGCCGGGCTGGGCCTGGCGATCACCCGGGCCATTGCGCAGGCACACGGTGGCAGCGTGAGCGTTGTTTCCAACGAAACCGGTACCGCATTCGAACTGGTGCTGCCGAGCGCCGCAGCCCGGTAGTGCCGGCCCGTCGCGGCGTCTCAGGAGCGCAGCTTCGGTAGTGCCGGCCGCTGGCCGGCAACCCCTGTCTGGTCAAACACCCCGGCCACCCAGTCGATGAACACCCGCAGGCGTGGCGATGGCGTGCGGCTGCGCAGGTAGACCAGGTTCAACGGACTCGGCGTCGGCGGCACCTCCGGCAGCAGTTCGACCAGTTGCCCACGCGCGATGTACGGGTCCATCCGGTAGCGCGGTGCCTGGATGATTCCCAGCCCCGCCAGCGCGGCGCCCAGGAACGCATCCGCGCCGGAAACACGCACCCGTGCGGGGAGCGGCACATAACGCACCTGCATGCCTTGCTGGAACTCCAACGGAATCAGCTGGCCGGTGGCACTGGAGCGATAGCCGACCATTTCGTGGCCTTCCAGCAGGGATTCGAGGCTGCCCGGCAGGCCCCTGTCCTGCACGTAGCCTGGCGAGGCCACCGTGACCTCACGCAGCATCGTCAACCGTCGCGCCGCCAGATCACTGTCGGCCAGCGCGCCGACCCGCAGCGCCGCGTCCACACCCTCACGCAGCAGATCCACATAGCGGTCGCCCTCGCTGACCTCCAGCTCGATCTCCGGGTAGCGCTGCAGGAAGTCCGGCAGGTGCGGAAGCAGCAGATGTCGCCCCAGCGTGCCATGCACCTCGATTCGCAGCGGGCCGCGCGGGGGTACGTCACGGAACGCGGCTTCAGCGTCGTCCATGTCGGCGATCAGGCGCAGGCAACGGCCGTAGAAGGCCTCACCTTCCAGCGTCGGTACCACCAACCGCGTGGTCCGGTGCAACAGGCGCACGCCCAACCGCGTTTCCAACGCCTTGATCGCATCGGTCACCGTGGCCCGCGGCAGGCCCAGGTCTTCGGAGGCACGCGTGAAGCTGCGGCGCTCGACAATACGGACGAAGGCGCGCATTGCCGTGAAACGGTCCATTGTTCGAGTTTCCGGATGATGTTGGCGGATTATGCAGGATTATCCGGACACTCGATGTGGCGAAGATGGTCCTGCGCCGCTCCGGCGTGCCCCGCTGGAATCCACCATGCCTACTCCCCCCGTCCGCCGCGTCGCCCTGGTCACGGGCGGCTCCCGCGGTATCGGCGCCGCCATCTCACGTCGGCTCGCGGCCGATGGCTACGCGGTCGCGATCAACTACGCCCGGCGCCGTGACGACGCCGAGGCGCTGGCTGCCGAACTCAACGCAGCCGGCGCGCAGGCCATCACCCTGCAGGCCGATGTGGCAGACCCGAAGGCGGTGCGCCAGCTGTTCGATGCCATCGACACCCGTTTCGGCGGCATCGACGTGGTCGTCAACAGCGCCGGCGTGCTGCAGCTGGCACCACTGGCCGACACCGACGACGCCCTGTTCGAGCGGGTGATCGGCATCAACCTCAAGGGCGCCTTCAATGTGCTGCGTGAAAGCGCACGACGGGTGCGCGACGATGGCCGCCTGATCACCCTCTCAACCAGCGTGGTCGGCATCAGGCTGGAGAACTACAGTGTGTACGCAGCCAGCAAGGCGGCGGTGGAGACGATGGGCGCGATCCTCAGCAAGGAGCTGCGCGGGCGCAACATCACCGTGAACGCAGTGGCACCGGGACCCACCGCCACCGACCTGTTCCTGGAAGGCAAATCGCCGGAGCTGATCGAACGGTTGGCCAAGCTGAATCCCCTGGAACGGCTGGGTACGCCCGAGGACATCGCCGGTGCGGTCGGATTCCTGGCCAGCACCGATGGCGGGTGGATCAACGGCCAGGTGCTGCGCGCCAACGGCGGGATGGTCTAGATCGCGCGGAGGGCATCCACGCATGGCGTGGATCTACCTGGGAACCCGTGGCAGCCCATCGTATCCACGCAGCACGTAGGGCCCCTGTAGAGCCGAGCCCATGCTCGGCTGCTTCTAGTCTTCGCGCCACGAGCAGCCGAGCATGGGCTCGGCTCTACAGTGTGGTCAGGCGGAACGGGCCTCGCGGCGGCGGTGCACCCAGTAGTACAGCGTGGGCAGCACCAAGAGGGTCAGCAGCATCGCCGACAGCAGGCCGCCGATCACCACCACCGCCAGCGGTTTCTGGGTCTCGGCACCGATCGCGTGCGAAGTCGCCATCGGCAGCAGGCCGAACATCGCCAGCAACGCGGTCATCAGCACCGTGCGCAGGCGTTGCAGTGAGCCCTGCACCACCGACTGCAGCAGGTCCATGCCTTGTTCGCGCAGCTGGGCAAATCGACTGAGCATCACCACCCCGTTCAAGACCGCCTGCCCGAACAAGGCGATGAATCCAATCGCCGCCGACACCGACAGCGGAATGCCGGTCAGCCAGAGCGCCAGGATGCCGCCGATCATCGCCAACGGTACGTTGGCCAGGATCAGGGCCGCACTGCTGATGTCCTTGAAGGCATCAAACAGCAGCACGAAGATCAGCAGCACCGACAACGGAATCACCCAGCCCAGCCGCTTCATCGCGCGCTGCTGGTTCTCGAATTCACCGGACCACTCCAGCCGGTAGCCCTCGGTCAGCTGCACGTTCGCATCCACGCGCTTGCGCATGTCGGCCACCACGCTGCCCATGTCACGCCCGGCGATGAAGATGCTGACCGCCTTCACCCGCTGTGCGTTCTCACGCGAGATGTTGATCGCGCCACTGGCCATGCGGAAGTCGGCCACGTCGGACAGCGTCACCGCATGGCCATCGCCGATGCCCACCGGCACCGTGCGCAGGCGCTGCAGGTCACGGTCGGCGTCGTCCAGGCGCAACGTGATCGGGAACTTGCGGTCGCCCTCCCACAGCTCGCCCACCTGACGTCCGCCCAGCGCGGTCTCGATCACCTCGTCGACGTCCCGCACGTTCAGGCCGTAGCGCACGGCACGGTCGCGATCGATCTCGATCTGCAGCTGTGGCAGCGAGCCATCACGGTCGATGAAGGCGCTCTCCACGCCCTCCACGCCGCGCACCTGGGCCAGGATGGCCTGCGCCTGCCGGTTCAGCACCTCCAGGTCCGAGCCACTGACCTTGATCACCACCTGGCCCTTGATCTGCGAAATGCTCTCCAGGATGTTGTCGCGCACCGGCTGCGAGATCGAGAACTCCGGGCCCGGAATGCGTTGCTCCAGGGTGCGTTGCAGGTCACTCACGAGCTGCCGCTTGTCCACGCCCTTCGGCCACTCCTTCTCCGGTTTCAGCGCTACCAGTGCCTCGATCTGGTTGGCGCCCTTGGCATCGGAGCCGTCTTCCGGGCGGCCGAGCTTGGCCACCACCGTCGACACCTGCGGGAAGGTGCCGACCAGCTCGCGGATGCGCCGCGACTGCTGCTGCGCCTCGGCCAGGCTGGTACTGGGGTCGAGCGTGGCGGTCAGCCAGATCGAACCCTCGTCCAGCTCCGGCAGGAACTCCGAGCCCAGCCGCGTGCCCAGCGCCAGCGTGGCGACCAGCAGCGCCACCGCGGTCAGCACCACCGCACGTGGTCGCGCCAGGGCGCGCTCCAGCACCGGCTTGTACCAACCGGTCAGGCGGTCCATCAGCGGATTGCCGTCACGCATGCGGTCGCGCCGCAGCCACCAGAAGCAGAACAGCGGTACTACGGTCAGCGCCAGGATCAACGCACCGATCAGCGCCGAGGTCACCGAGTAGGCCATCGGTGCGAACATGCGGCCTTCCTGGCGCTGCAGGGTGAAGATCGGGATGTGCGCGGCGATGATGATCAGCATCGAGAAGAACGTCGGCCGGCCTACCTCGGATGCCGCCGAGAGGATGGTCGAGAAGCGTGTCTTCCTGTCGGCGTTGGGCGGCAGTTTCGATAGTCGCGAAACGATGTGCTCGGTCACGATCACCGCGCCATCGATGATGATGCCGAAGTCCATCGCGCCCAGTGACAGCAGATTGGCCGGCACGCCCCACAGGTGCAGGCCGAGGAAGGTCGACAGCAGCGCCAACGGCATCATCGCCGCCACGATCAGCGCCGCGCGGGCGTTGTACAGGAACAGCCACAGCACCAGGAACACCAGCACCGCACCTTCCAGCAGGTTGCGGAACACGGTTTTCAATGTGGTCGAGACCAGCCACGAGCGGTCGTAGAACGGCTCGATGCTGACCCCGGCCGGCAGCTGGTTCGCTTCGATCTCGGCGATGCGCTTATGCAGGGCGTCGAGCACATCGGACGGATTTTCGCCCTTGCGCATCAGCACCATGCCGAACACCGCGTCGTCGTTGTCGTCCTGCCCGACCAGGCCCTGCCGGGGCAGGCCGGTGTCGGCGATGCCGGCAAGATCGCGTACCAGGATCGGCGTTCCGCCACGCTGCGCTACCACCACGTTGCCGATGTCGGCCGGCGAACGCATCAGGCCCACGCCGCGGATCAGGAACTGCTGCTGGCCGCGCTCCACATAGCCGCCACCCGCATTCGAACTGCCCTTCTCCAGCGCTTCGGCGAACTCGCCGAGACTGATACCGCGGTCGCGCAGCTTGTCCAGGTCCGGCTTGACCTGGAACGTCCGCGCGAAGCCACCAAAGCTGATCACATCGGCCACGCCCGGCACCGTGCGCAGGCTGCGCTCCATCACCCATTCCTGGGTGGTGCGCAGCTGGGTGGACGTCATGTGCGGGCCTTTCAGCACATAGCGGTAGATCTCGCCCACCGCCGAGCTCATCGCCTCCAGCTCCGGGGTCACCCCTTCCGGCAGCTCCACGCCCTGCAGGCGCTCCAGCACCTGCTGGCGCGCGAAATAGTCATCGGCCTTGTCATCGAAGGTCAGGATGATCATCGACAGGCCGAACTGCGTATGCGAGAACACCCGCACCGAATGCGGGATGCCGGACAACGCAACCTCCAGCGGCATCGTCACCTCGCGCTCCACCTCTTCGGCGGCACGACCGGGGTGCAGCGACACCACGGTCACCTGGGTGTCGGACACGTCCGGGAAGGCTTCCACCGGCAGCACGCGGAACGCGGCAATGCCGGCGCCGATGAACAACAGCAACGCCAGCATCACCATCAACGGCTGGCGCAGGCAATAGGCAATCAGGCGATCGATCATGGCGCGGCGTGCCCCGTGCCGCTGCCGGTGGTCGCAGCAACCGGTGCGCTGTCCACCAGCTGCTGCAGCAGCAGCCCGCCCTCGACCACCACCCGGCTGCCGGCAACCAGGCCCTCGCGTACCCACAGGCGGCCGTCACCGAGTTCTTCGGCATACACCGCATGGCGCACGAAGCGCCCCTTGCCCTCTTCCACGAACACCACCTGCCTGCCATCGATCAGCAGCACCGCCGCATCCGGCAGGGTGACGCCACCCTCGGCCGGCAACGCCACCTGTGCGCGCACGTACTGCCCGGCCTTGAATCCGCGGGTGCGGTTGTCCAGCTCTGCGCGCGCCTGCACCACGCGGCGTTCGCTGTCGACGAAGTCGTCCACGTGCTGCAGCGTGGCCTGCAGGGGCGTGCCGTCGGCGCCGGGCACGCTCACCTGCATGCCGGCCTTCAGGCGCCCGGCCAGGCTTTCGGGAATGTCCAGCAGCAGCCACAGGCGATCCGGATCGCCGATCACCGCCAACGGCTGCTCGCTGTCCGGGCTGACCGTCATGCCCGGGCTCATCCGCCGCTCCACCAGCACGCCATCGATGGGCGCGCGCAGCGGCAGGCGCTGATCGACGTGCTGGCCATTGCCATAGGCCTTGGCAAAGGCGGTTGCGCGCGCATGATCGGCCTGGCTGCCGGCGAAGCTGGCCTCGGCCTCATCCAGCTCGCGCCCGGACGCTACGCCCGCGGCGTGCAGCTCGCGGGTGCGTTCCAGTTCCTTGCGCGCCTGCTGCAGTTCCGCGCGACCACGCGCGCCTTCGGCCTGGGCCTGGCCGAATTCCGGCGAGGTGATCCAGGCGATGACCTGGCCGGCCTTCACCTGTTGCCCCGGCTGCGCCTCGATCCGCGCCACCTGCCCCGGCAGCGGCGTACGCAGTGCACTGGAGCGGGTTTCATCCCAGACCACCCGGCCCGGCAGCTGCAGGCTGGCGCTGGCACCGGCGGTCACGGCCTCGCTCCGCAGTACATCCAGCTGGCGGCTGTCGGCCGGGAACTGGATCTGCCCGGCACTGACCTGCGGCGCATCCTCGGTGTACGAGGCCGGCTCACGACCACAGCCGCTGAGCAGGGCCAGCGCCAGCAACGCCGGCAGCACGGCATGTCGCGCCCGCAGGCGATGGGCGACAGTGGACTTCATCGGGATTCTCCTTCAGCAACGGATGTGGCGGCTTCCCAGCGCGCCAGGGCAATGGCATGGTCGGCGCGTGCTTCGATCAGCGCGCCCTCGAAGTCGCGCCAGCTACGGCGTGCATCCAGCAGGTCGGTCAGGCTGGCGGCGCCACGGCGGTACGCCAGCTCGATGCCCTCCACCGCCTTGCGCGCGGCGTCGGCGTGCAGGCCTTCATAGTCGGTGCGGCGCTGCGTGGCGGCCTGCGCGCTGGCCAGCAACTGGTCCAGCTCGGAGCGCGCTTCGCGCTGCCGCACCTGCAGCTCAAGCGCCGCGCTGTCACGGTCGGCTTCGGCACGCTGGATGGCACCGCGCGCACGCGATGGGCCGCCGAGTGGAATGGTCAACGACACGCCCCAGGTGACACCGTTGATATCGGTCGGTTCCCGCTCCGCCTCCACGCCCAGCTGGATATCGCGGTGGCGCTCGCTGCGTGCCAGCGCCACGCCGGCATCGGCGGCGGCCAGGCGCGAGCGCGCCGCGCGCAGATCGGCGCGCTGCTGCGGATCGAATGCCCGCATACCGGCCACACCGGCGGCGTCCGGCCACGCGTCATCGGCACTCAGCTCGCCGCTGTCATCGCGGCCGAGCAACAGGCCCAGCGTGTGCCGCGCATCGCGCAGATCCAGCGCCGCCTCGCGTGCCGCGTCGGCGACGGCAAGGTCGTCCACCGCCAGCCGCGCACGATCCACGGGCGCCATCGCTCCGGTTGCGACCTGCTTGTCGGCAGCGGCCATCTGTTCGGCCGAACTCTGGCGGTTGGCCTCGGCAATCTGCGCCCGCTCCTGTGCGCCCTTCAGGCCGAAGTAGGCTTCATGCAGCGCCACCTGCTGTCGGCGCCGGGTATCCAGCATCTCCAGCCCGGCCACTTCCAGCAGCGCATCGGCCTGGCGGACGCGCAGTGCGCGCTTGCCACCGCGTTCCCAGGTCCAGCCCAGGCCCAGCGTGCTGTCCACCCGTTTGTCCTGCCAGCGTCCGGGGCCGATGCCATGCTTGGGGCTGATCTTGCTGCTGCCGATCGAAAGCTCGGCTGCGGGCCGCAGCGCGGCCGTCTGCGCATCGCCCTGCACGCCGCGCAGCTCCAGTGCCGCCGCACGCAGGTCCGGGTTGTGTGCTTCCATTGCACGCTGTGCTTCCTGCAGGGACAACGCCGAAGCCGAGGGCGCGCAGCAAAGAGTGGCGAGTACGGCCACGAGACAAGAGGAGAAGTTCATGCGCGTCACGGTAAGGTGACGCACTTGCGCCAAACTTGCCTCAACCTTGCACGAAGCTTGCAATGCGAATCCTGCTGATCGAAGACGATGCCGCTCTGGCCGATGGACTTATCCGCGCCCTGCAGGGCGCCGGTCATCTATGCGACCACCTCTCGCGTGGGTTGCACGCGCCCGCAGCGTTGGCCAGCGCACCGTATGACGTGATGGTGCTGGACCTCTCGCTGCCCGACGTCGATGGCCTGGATCTGCTGTCGCGGCTGCGCAACGATGGCGTCACCCTGCCGGTGCTGATCCTGACGGCACGCGACGGCGTGGAAGACCGCATCCTTGGGCTGGACCGGGGTGGCGACGATTACCTGGCCAAGCCGTTCGCACTGGGTGAGCTGGAAGCACGCCTGCGCGCGTTGTCACGCCGGCGCAGCGACGCGCCGGCGCAGAAGCGGCTCGGGCGCCTGTGCTTCGACAGCATCCGCAATGAAGTACAGGTGGATGGGCAGCGCATCGAACTGACCGCGCGCGAGCTGGCGCTGGTCGAGGCGCTGATGCAGCATCCCGGTCGCACTGTCACCAAGCAGCGCCTGTTCGATGCGTTGTACAGCTGGGACCACGAAGCCAACCTGTCGGTGATCGAGGTGCACGTCAGCCGCCTGCGCCGCAAACTGGAACAGGCGCGTGCCGGCGTTGGCATCCGCATGCTGCGCGGCCTCGGGTATCGCCTGGAGGCCGGCGGTGACTGAGCGCGTGCACAGCCTGCGCGGCCTGCTGCTGCGTCGCCTGTGGCTGCCGCTGCTGGTACTGATGCTGTGCAGCGCGGTCGGCTCGTTCGCGCTGGCCCGCTTCTATGCCGGCCAGGTCTACGATCGCTGGCTGCTGGACTCGGCGATGTCGTTGTCCGAGCTGGTGAAGGTGCAGGACGACCAAGTCTCCATCGAGATCACGCCGGCGGTCTCGCGCATGTTCACCTGGGACACCGCCGACGAAGTGCATGGCGAGGTGGTCGATGCCGCGGGCGGGCGCCTGTACGGCGATCTGCCCGAGGCACTGCCGCGCCCAACCGTCGCCGCCGATGGCAGCGACGCGGTCTACTACGACGCACGCCTGCGCGGCCAGGCGGTGCGCATGGTGGAAGTGGTGGTCAGCGCCGGGCCAGGCCATGACATCCGCCTGCGCGTGGCCGAAACGCTGCGCAAGCGCCATCGCCTGGAACGCAAGCTGCTGATGACCAGCATCCCGTTCCAGACCGCGATCCTGGCACTGGCCGCATGGCTGGCCTGGTCGGGCACCGGCGCCGCCGCTCGGCACGCCAACCAGGTCGCGCGGCGATTGGCCAGCCCGCGCCCGGACCCGCTTGCGCCCCTGGAACCGGCGCAGGAAGCGCCGCGCGAACTGTGGCCGGCGGTAGAGGCCTACAACGCGCTGCTGCAACGCCTGGACGCCATGCAGGCCGCGCAGCGGCGTTTCGTCAGCAATGCCGCGCACCAGCTGCGCACGCCCCTGGCGGCGATGCAGGTGGAACTTGAAAGCTCGTTGCGCCAGCATAATCCGCAGGCGCAGCAACTGGCATTGTCCGGCACGCTGGCCGGGCTGGCACGGCTGCAGCACCTGGTCAACCAACTGCTGCTGCTCAGCCGCTCCGAGGAATCGCAGGGCAGCGCGCTGTCACTGCAGCCTGTGGATCTGGCCGCACTCGCCCGGGGCGTGGTCGAACGCTATGCCGACCGGGCGCTGGCCGCGGGCGCGGACCTGGGCTACGACGGCCCGGATGACGGCGTGCAGGTACAGGGTGAGCCGCAGCTGCTGCGCGAGGCGTTGGGCAATCTGCTGGACAACGCGCTGCGTTACGGCTCCATGCGCGGCGTAGTTACCCTGGGTGTGTGGCAGGATGCCCACGGCGTGCAGGTGTGGGTGGACGATGACGGCCCCGGCATCCCCGCGGCCGAACGAAGCCACGTCACCGAACGCTTCTACCGCGCCAGCAGCGAAGGCGACGGCTGTGGTTTGGGCCTGGCCATCGTGGCCGAGATCGCGCAACGGCATGGCGCAGCACTGGCGATCGACACCGCCCCCATCGGCGGCGCGCGGGTCAGCCTGCGGTTCACCTGACGACTACGGAACACCCCCTGTAGAGCCGAGCCCATGCTCGGCTGCCGTTGGCGGCATGCCTGAGTAGACGCCAGCCCTGGTTGGCGCCGTTGATCTCCCGAGTGCCAACCAAGGTTGGCACCCACCAGAGCGGGGTTGCTCGACAGGCATGCCCTGGTAGCGGCCAACCTTGGTTGGCAATGGTGATCTCCTCGTGCGCCAACCAAGGTTGGCACCCACCAAGCGGGGTTGCTCTCACCTGGCGACTACAGAACACCCCCTGTAGAGCCGAGCCCATGCTCGGCTGGCGTTGGCGGCATGCCTGAGTAGGCGCCAACCCTGGTTGGCGCCGTTGATCTCCCGAGTGCCAACCAAGGTTGGCACCCACCATCAACGCATCACCGGCTCATCGAATACGGGGCCTGCGCCCCCTGCCCCGGCCAATCCTTGTTGGGCTCGGCCTGCATGCTGAAACGCAGTTCGCCACCGGCCAGGATCTCGTCGTGGCGCAGGAACGTGCGCTGCAACGGCTTGCCGTTGAGGCTCACGCTGCCCACATAGGTATGCGCGTCATCCAGCCCGTCGGCCACGATGGTGAAGGTCTTGCCGTTGGGCAGGCGCATCGCGGTCTTCGGCAGGAACGGGCGGCCGAGGATGTACTCACCCGAGCCAGGAGCCACCGGGTAGAAACCCAGCGCGGTGAACACGTACCACGCCGACATCTGGCCCACGTCGTCATTGCCGGCCAGGCCATCGGGCCGGTCGGCGTACTGGGTATCCATGATCTGCTTCAGGCGTGCCTGCGTGCGCCACGGCTGTCCCGCGTACGAATACAGGTAGGCCACGTGGTGGCTGGGCTCGTTGCCGTGCGCATACCAGCCGATCAGGCCGGTGATGTCTTCCATGTGCGCGAAGATCGACGGATCCACCTTTGCGTTGAACACATCGTCCAACCGCGCCAACAGCTTGTCGCTGCCCCCGTGGGCTGCGGCCAGCCCGGCCACGTCCTGCGGCACGTACCAGGAGTACTGCCAGGCGTTGCCCTCGGTGTAGTCGGTGCCGTAGCCGCTGGCGCTGGGATCGAACGGCTCGCGGAAGCTGCCATCGCGCTTGCGCGCACGCATGAAGCCGGTGTCCTTGTCGAACGCGTTGCGCCAATTTCCGGCACGCTTGTCGAAGGTCGCCGCCACATCGGCCTTGCCCATCGCCTGCGCCATGCGCGCGATGGTCCAGTCGTCGAAGGCGTACTCCAGCGTCTTGCTGGCCGCCTCGCCCTCCTCGTCGATCGGCACGTAGCCCAGCTCGCGGTACTGCGCGATGCCATCATATGGACCGTAGTTGGCGGTCTCGACCATCGCCCTCAACGCCTTGTCGGCGTCGAAGCCACGGATGCCCTTCACGTAGGCATCGGCGATCACCGGCACCGCGTGGTAGCCGATCATGCACCAGTCTTCCAGCCCGTGGAACGACCACACCGGCAGCATGCCATAGGGACTGTGCTCATGATGGGCGAGCATGGAGTTCACGAAATCGCTGTTGCGCTTCTCCGGCTGCACCAGGGTCAGCAACGGATGCAGCGCCCGGTAGGTATCCCACAGCGAGAAGGTGGAGTAGTTCGTGTAGCCCTTGGCCTGATGCACGGCATTGTCCGAGCCGCGGTACTGGCCATCGGCATCCATGAACAGCGTCGGCCCCAGCAGGGTGTGGTACAGCGCCGTGTACGCACTGCGGCGCGCATGTTCGGGGGCGTCGATATCAAGGACCGACAGCGCCTGCGTCCACTCCTGCTTCGCCTGCGCGCGCACGCGGTCGAAATCGAAGTCGGCCACTTCGGCATCGAGGTTGGCGATGGCCCCGGCCTCGCTGACCGGCGAAATCGCCACCTTCACCACCAGCGGTGCATCCAGCTTGCCGAAGTTGAAGGTACCGACCAGCTGCCGTCCCTCGATCTGGGCACGCTGCTTCGGGTCTTTCTCGCCAGGGGGCGCGAAGCCCTTGTAGACGATCTCCTGCTCGGTGTTGTGCAGTTCGTGGCCCGACAGCGGGCGCGAGAAGCGCATCGCAAAGTACAGCTGGCGGCCGGCGGCCCAACCACGGGTCTCGCGGAAGCCGGTCACCGTGCCATCGGAGCGCACCCGTACTCGCGACCACAGGATCTTGCCCGGGTAGTCGTACATGCTGGTGCGCATGTCCAGCAGCACCTTGGCGTCGGCGCCTTTCGGGAACGCATAACGATGCACGCCCGCGCGCGCGCTGGTGGTCAGCTCGGCACGCACCTTGTAATCGTCCAGGGTGACCGCGTAGTAGCCCGGCTCGGCTTTTTCATCGTCGTGGCGGAAGCGCGAGGCGTAGCCGCTGCCGGGCTTGTCCGGATCACCGCGCTCCAGGCCGGGGTTGCCGGTGAACGGCATCAGCAGGATGTCGCCCAGATCCGAATGGCCGGTACCGGAGAAATGCGTATGCGAGAAGCCGACGATGCTGCTGTCGTCGTAGCGGTAGCCGGCCGCCCAGCCATACGCCTTCTCGCGTGGCTGGATGCGCGTATCCGGGCTGAGCTGGACCATGCCGAACGGCACCGTCGCACCCGGATAGGTATGGCCCTCGCCGCCGGTACCGATGAATGGATCGACCGAGGCGTAGGCCTTGTCAGCGGCAGTTCTGGCAGGAGCGGCAGAAGCCAGGCCGGAAGCGAGCATCACCGTGGCGGCGACAGCGATCAGGAGACGACGGTCCAGCGTGGGCATCGGCATTTGGATCGATTCAGATGATAGCCGGATCCTAGCACCGGACTTCCCATGCCGCATGTTGCAGTGCGGCCACCTGCCCCTCCATGGTTCACACCCCCAGCTAGACGCTTCCCAAGCTAAGCGCAGCCGTACAAGGCTTCGCTTTTCGCCCCGTGACGGCACTTGCTGTGGAACCGATGCCGCCCCACCCTGCGCCCACTCCCGGGAGAGCACGCATGAACATCCGCGTTGCACGATGGATCGTGATGGAAAGCCCGTTGGCTTTCGCAATACTTGGCTACGCCGCGCCGCCCACTACGCCCACCACCTCGCAACCTCCACAGGTTCACTACACCATCCTGCGGTTGCTGGTCACCGGCGACCGGGCTGCCTGCTGCTGGAACACAACCGCCACGGCTGGTTACCCGTTGCGGTGAGGGCAACACGGTCTGGACAGCCGAGCACGGCTCGGCTCTACAGGAAGCTCTTCGGCCCGCCTACGCTGCAATGGCCTTCTGGATATCCGCCAGCGGCGCATTGGTCAGGTCCTTGGCGATATCGCCCAGCAGGCGTGCCTGGGTTTCCTTGTGCAGAAGCGGGCGGATGCGCCCCAGCGTGGTCGGGTCGGCCACGAGTACCAGGTGTGCGTAGCGGTTGTTCAACGCATCATCATTGAGCTGCTCGGCCACCTGCTTGGCAAACGTGGCTTCATTGAGCTGGGAGATGGACATGTCCTTCGGCACGGCACCGGCCGGTCCCTGCCCGGAAACACCCTGTTCGCTGATGTCCTGCAGGCGCAGTTCGCCTTCCTGCTTCAAGGCCAGCTGGTGATCACTGCCAACGTTGATGAATACACGGGCCGAGCCACCATCGGCGACAACCACAAGCGTACCTTCGGGAATGCGACGGGTCATGCGACGCTCCTTCTCTGTTGCGTTCGCCTCCAACGTAGAGGGCGACGTGTGAGCAGTGCGGCCAGATTCCGTTCAACGCATGTCATCACCGCCGTGCAGATGAACAGGCACGATGGAACACAGCGTGCAGATCAGCGCGCTTCGCTGCATGCTCACGCACGTGCCGTTATGATGAACGGATGATCGACACGACCCACTACGTGACGGGCGCACCTGTTACGTGGGAAGCACTGCCGACCGGCGCTTCGCTTGCCACGCTTGTTCTTGTCACGCCTGCTCTTGTCACGGATGTTCCCGCTTCGCCCATCCATCGCCTCGCGCTGGATCCTGGCGGATGACGCCCGCAGGCACGTCGCCTGCCACTTCCCGAATCGCTGTGATTCCCGGCCGCTGACTGCGCCGCCGTAATCGCGTTGCCATGTTTCCGCCGCAACGGCGGTGCGTTGCCGTGCGCGTGCATCCACGCGTGCCGCCTTCCCCATTCCACATCTCCAAGGGAGCCCCCATGCAGGACACGCCCGAGGCACATGCCCATTTCGGCTGGTTCAAGCGCCGCCGCCACCTGAAGGTCGACGAGATCACCGTCGTCGACAAGCCCATGCTCAAGCGCGCGGTCGGCGCTGCCGCACTCGGCAATGCCATGGAGTGGTTCGATTTCGGTGTCTATGGCTATCTGGCCGTCACCATCGGCCAGGTGTTTTTCCCGTCCAGCAATCCCACTGCTCAGGTGATCGCTGCCTTCGCGACCTTCACCGTGGCGTTCCTGGTGCGGCCGCTGGGTGGCCTGGTCTTCGGCCCGCTGGGTGATCGCTACGGCCGCCAGAAGGTGCTGGCGTTCACCATGATCCTGATGGCACTGGGCACGTTTTCCATCGGCCTGATTCCCTCGTATGAGCGCATCGGCATCTGGGCACCGGTGCTGTTGCTGCTGGCGCGCGTGGTGCAGGGCTTTTCCACCGGCGGTGAATATGGCGGCGCGGCAACCTTCATCGCCGAGTATTCCACCGACCGCAACCGCGGCCTGATGGGTAGCTGGCTGGAGTTCGGCACGCTGGGCGGCTACATCGCCGGCGCCGGTACCGTGACCGCGCTGCACATGCTGTTGAGCAGCGGGCAGATGCTGGACTGGGGCTGGCGCATTCCATTCCTGGTGGCCGGCCCGCTGGGACTGCTCGGCCTGTACATGCGCATGAAACTGGAGGAAACCCCGGCTTTCCGTGCCTTCGCCGAGGAAGCCGAGAAGCGCGAGCACGATCGTCCCGGGCTGGGCGCGCTGTTCCAGGTGCACGGTCGCCAGCTGCTGGTATGCATGGGCCTGGTGCTGGTGTTCAACGTCACCGACTACATGCTGCTGACCTACATGCCCAGCTACCTCAGCGTCACCATGGGCTATGCCGAGAGCAAGGGGCTGCTGCTGATCATCATCGTGATGCTGGTGATGATGCCGTTGAACATCGTCGGCGGACTGTTCAGTGACCGGCTGGGCCGCCGGCCGATGATCATTGGTGCCTGCATCGCGCTGCTGGTGCTGGCGGTGCCCTGCCTGCTGCTGGTGGGCAGCGGCAATGACGGGTTGATCTTCCTGGGCCTGATGCTGCTGGGCCTGGCGCTGGTGTGCTTCACCAGCTCGATGCCGTCCACGCTGCCCGCGCTGTTCTATACCCCGGTGCGCTACAGCGCGTTGTCGATCGCGTTCAATGTGTCGGTGTCGCTGTTTGGCGGCACCACGCCGCTGGTGACCGCGTGGCTGGTGGAGCGCACCGGCGATCCGCTGGTGCCGGCCTATTACCTGATGGGCGCGGCGGTAATCGGGCTGGTGACCATGCTGTTCGTGAAGGAAACCGCCGGCCTGCCGCTGCGCGGTTCGCCGCCGGCGGTGGGTAGCGAGAAGGAAGCTGCTGCATTGTTGAAGAGCGATGTGCCCGTGACGGTGGACCCGGCGTTGCCGCCGTTGCCGGAGGGTGCGGAGCCCGATCAGGTGAAGCCGGCTATGTAGAGCCGAGCCCACGCTCGGCTGCTTTTCGGGTGTTCAGCCGAGCATGGGCTCGGCGCTACAAGGGAGCGGCGATACGCCATCCACGCATGGCGTGGATCTACCGGGAGGTGTTCAACTCCATCGCGCGCATCACAATGGGCTTGGCCCAGTCCGGGGTGTGCAGCAGTTCGGCCACCGAGACCGGGTACTGCAGCTGGCCATTGGCCATCGCCAGCACCGGCAGCGGTTCGACACAGCCCTCGGCATCGGCCGGGGCGCTGTTGTCGTAGACATGCAGTTCGGCCAGGTGCGGCAGCAGGTCCAGCAGGTTCTCGCGCGCCGAGTCGAAGCGGGCGTGGATCTTCTCGACCGGAATGTCATGCCCGCCCGCCGCCACTCGTGCGGCAACGCGGGCAATGTGCAGCTCCACCGATGCCAGCCCGCAGAACCAGATCGCCACCTGGTGCTGTGCGCAGGCCTCGCGCAGCAGCCGCGGAATGGTGTTGCCGCCCAGCGTGGTCTCGAAGGCGAAGTCGGTGCCATCGGCCATGGCCTGGCGCAGGCGGCGGGTGCCTTCCTGCCACGCCTCGGCATTGGCATCGGGCAGCGGCCAGCCGGCCTCCACCAGGCGACGTGTGAAGGAATCAGGGTTGAACCAGCTCAGCCCTTCGGCTTCCAGCCAGGTGCCCAGCAGCGAACTCTTGCCGGCGCCGTTGACGCCGGCCAACACCAGGATCCGCCCCATCGGTCAGAGCGGACGGCCGAGGGTGACCTTGCGACCGCGGCGGATCGGCTGGCCCAGAACCTTGCCCAGCCCCTCCCCGCGCTGCAGGCTGGCCAGGGTCTGGTCGAATTCACCGCGCAGGCGCAGCAGTTCTTCGCTGCGCTCACCGGCATCACTGCCGGCGGCTTTGGCCAGCAGCTCCTGATAGGTGCGGATATCCACGATCACCGCTTCCGGATGATTGTGGTTGGTGATGACCAGCGCCTGCTTCTCGCGCACGGTGCGCATCAGGCTCGGCCAGCCGCGGGTCTTCACCGACGAGGCCGGGGCCTTTTCGAGGCCAGGCAGATCCAGCGGCAGGGTCATGGCACGGCTCCAGACGAGGGCGATTGAGGCCATTATGCCCAATTTGGCCCAATTGGGGATAAATGCACCTTTACCTGCCGGAACCGTCCGCCGCAACGCCTGGCGCATCGGTCTGCAGCAGGCTGTCGCGCTCGCGCAGGGGGAATCGGATCCAGGCGTCCAGGCCCTGTGGTGCAAAGCGCAGTTCGCCACTGCCGGCCAGCTCGTAGGGGACGCGCTGCTCAATCAGGGCCCGGCCCAGGCCGCGCTGGTGAGGCACCTCCCAATCCTGCACCTCGGCATGCCGCTCGCACCAGTGCAGCCCCAGCCATGGCTGTCCCTGCTGGATCTGCAGGTTCCAGGACACCTCGATGCGGCCGTCCTCATGGGTCAGCGCGCCGTGCCGCAGCGCGTTGCTGGCCAGCTCGTGGATCGCCAGTGACAGCACTTCGGCAGCCTTGGGCGGCAGCAGCACGTCCTCGCCCCGCAGGTGATAGACCGCGGCCGCCGGTGTCTGCGCTGCAATCTCCTCATCCAGCATGCCGCGCAGGCAGACGCCTGCGTTGGCGCCACGGGTCAGCAGGCTCTGCGTGCGCGCCAGCGACATCAGTCGCCCGCACAGCCGCTCGGCATACTCATCCACGCTGCCGACCGACTCGCGGGTCCGCCACGCAATGGCGTGGATGGTCGACATGATGTTGCGCACCCGATGCTGCAGCTCGGCCAGCAACACCGCCTGGCGCTCGGTGGCGCGCTTGAGATCGTCGATGTCCACGGCGATGGCGAACACCCCGCTGACCCCTCCATCGGCATCACGCAGCGGCGCTGCAGCGACCCGCGTCCAGCGCACCCGGCCATCGTCGTGCAGGTACTGGAACTCCAGCCCCGGCACCACCGTTTCGCCGCGCATCGCACGGGCGATGGCGAAGTCCTCGGGCCCGATGGTGGAGCCGTCCGGATGCAACCCCCGCCAACGATGCTGGTTCTCCGCATCGGTCGAAGGCACCTTGCCACTGGGCAGGTACGCACGCATCTGGTCGTTGGACAGCACCATGTTGCCTTCCAGATCGACGATGCACAGACCCACCGGCAGCACCTTGAAGGCCAGCTCCAGGCGCCGCTCGCTTTCACGCCGGCGTTGCTCCTCGCGTTCGCGCGCGGCCTGGGCCACGTGCGCGGGAGTGGTCTCGAACATCGTCACCAGTACGCCATTGATGCGCCCTTCCTCGCCGCGGATCGGGCTGTAGGTGATGGTGAACCAGATGTCTTCCAGGCGACCCTGCCGGGCCAGCGGATACAGCTTGTCCTCGAAGGTGAGGGTCTCTCCCTGCCAGACGCGGGTGTAGAGCGGCCCGTTGATGTGCCAGACCTCGGGCCAGCACTCGCGGGTTGGCTGGCCGAGCCCCCCGGGGTGCCTGTCGGCCAGGATCTCGGCGTAGCCATCGTTGTAGAGCTGCACCAGTTGCTCGCCCCACAGCACGATCATCGGGAACCCATGGGCCAGCATCAGGTCGACGGTGGCGCGCAGGTGCGGCTGCCAGCGCTCGATCGCGCCCAATGGCGTGGACGACCAGTCGTGGCGGGCGATGCGCGCGGCCATGCCATCGTGCCGGGCATGCATGCGCAGCGCAGGAGGCACGGGCCCACGCATGCCGGCAGCGTGGAGACCTTCAGTCGGGCGGACCATGCCGCGCAATCAGGCGGCGCCCGCAGAGGCCCGTGGGACCGCCACCAATCCGGCCAGTTGCTGGACCAGGGCCTCGATGTGGTAAGGCTTGGTGCAGCGCGGAGCCGCAGCAAAGCGGCTGGGCAGGTTCTCGTCGTAGCCGGAGGTGAGCAGGAACGGTGTGCCCGCCTCGGCCAGTCGGTCGGCCAGGGGATAGACCTGCTCCCCACCCAGATTGATGTCCAGCAGTGCCACATCGATGGGATGGGCATCCACCAGCTGGCCCAGCGCCTGCAGATCGCCTGCTGGCCCGACCACCTTCGCACCCTTCAGCTCCAGATAGTCGACCAGGAACATTGCGATGGCGAATTCGTCCTCCGCCACCAGTACGCGCAGCCCATTCAGGCCATCCGGTTTGCTACCTGCCTCCAGCACGCCCCGCACTCCTCGGTACACGCGGCCTGCTTCGCCGCAATGCTGGCAGGATGCGCGAACCGGGCTACAAGGGCGCGTGACGACCGATGAAGAACGCTGCCACGCCGCATTCACTCCGATGATGCAGGCGTCGCGGGCGGCGGTTCAGAAAGCGCGCTCCCATTTCAGGCTGAGCAGGCTGCGGTCGTGGCTGTACAACCAGCCGACGTTGCTGTCGATGCGTGCGTAGCGAAGGCTGAGGCTCGGCACCAGGCCGGCCAAGGCCAGCCGCTCGCTGCGCACGATGGCGATCAGGTTCTGCTCGCTGTCGCCGCGACGCGCCTCCAGCAGCGGGCTCCACGCGTCGTAATCACGCTCGCGCAACGAGACGAATACAGTGGCGGTGGTGCCGCTCCATTGCCGCGCCGCCCCCAGGCGCAGGCCGCGTTGGCGGTATCCGTTGGCCGGATTGGCGGCGCTGCTGTCACTCAGGTCCAGGCCGGCAAACAGCGTCCAGCGCGGATTGAGCGCGCGGAACCAGGTGGCATATATCGCTGCAAGCTCGCCATCGTAGTTGCTGGCCAGTCCGCGCTGGCGATAGCGCTGGCGCTTCCAGTCGGCCTCCAGCTTGATCAGGCTGCGCGCGTCCAGTGCATATTGCCATTCGCCATGCAGCCCGCTGCCACCCTGCAGAGCCTGGTTGCCCAGGCCCTGGTAGTCATAGCTCGGGGCGATCTGCACGGTATGCCGTGCACTGCGCCAGCTGTAGCCCGCCTGCACGCTCGCATTGAGCTCGTTGTAGGCGCTGTGCCCACGCCATGCCTGGCCGAACGCCAGCCCGCGCACATACACGCCATGATGGCCGGCCAGCGCCCAGCGCCGTTCCAGGCTGCCGTCGTAGTCCAGGCCCATTGCGCGCTGGGCATCGGGCAGATTGCGCTGGATGATGCAGGTGTCGCCCACGCCGAACAGACAGGTGCGGCTGGCCGAACTGCGGTTGATGTTGTCACTCCATGCCGGACCGGCCGCCAGGGCCCCTTTCCAGCGCTGACGGGCCTGCAGCGCAGCCAGGTAGCCATCCACGCGGCTGCGTACACCTGCGGTGGCAGGGTCACCGGCGTCGATGCTGCTGGCGATGGCCTTGAACAGCGCAACGGCGTCACGGTCGCGCTGGTCCTCGGCATAGACACGTGCAAGTTCAAGGCGGGCCGGCAGGAAATCCGGCTGTGCCGCCAGCAACGCTTCGTATTCGCTGGCCGCGCGATGGTGATTGCCAGCCACACGGGCCAGGCCGCCCTGTGCGTAATGGCGCAGCAACGGGTCGTGGCCGGGCAGTTCGATGTACTCATCAAGGAAGCCCTGCGCTGCACCCCATTGCTGGTGCTGCAGCGACAGGTATAACGCCTGGCCGAGGTCATCCACCGTGCGCTCGACGCGCAGGGTCTGGCCATCGATGGTGATGGTCGGCCGCTCGGACTCGGCCTGCTGCAGGCGCTGCTGGTCCTGCCGCTGGTGGCGCAGCTCGCTGCCCTGTTCGAGCACGCGGCGCAGATCATCCTGCTGGGCGCGCACATCGGCAGCAGCCAGCAACAGGATCACAAGGAAGATGGGATGGCGCATGGTCGATCCGTGGTGATGCATGCAGCGGGCCGAAGCAGGGACTGGCGGATCGCGGCTTGTCCCTGCCCTGCCCCGTCAGGGGCGTGGCGATCAGTTCTTGCTGCCGCCGAAGGCGGTGTCGTACTGGCTGTTGCCGGCGAAGGTGGCGATGCCGGCCAGGGTGGCGGCGTTGGCGCCGAAGAACTGGCCCTGGGCGGTGCCGTTGACGCTGCCATTGACGTTGGCCGAACCAGCGAACGATGCGTCTGCGCTGTTGATGTTGGCGACGATGGCCAGGTTCAGGCCATTGCCGGACAGCGCACCATCCAGGGTGCCGGCGCCGAAGTCGGCGTCGAAGGTGCCGCTCAGCAGGTTGCTGCCGTTGAACTTGTTCAGGCCAGCCACGGTGTAGGACGCCACGCCGGCGGGCAGCGTGGTGCCGGCGCGGTCACCGACAAAGTAGACCTGGCGGTTGTTGAAGCCGCCAGCGGCGCCATCCTTGGACCATTCGCCGAACCAGACATCGCCACTGCCGACCTTGACGAAGTTGAAGTGGCCCATGCCAGCGTGGCTGCCCGGCGCGCCGGTGATCGGCATGGCCAGGGTACGTACCGTCACGCCATTGACGGTGGTGGGTGCCGAGTAGGCGCTCAGGCCCTGGAAGTCCACCGGCTTGGCCTGCGACACGGTGCCGACACCGATACCGGCCTTGCCAGCGCGGTGCGGGCCGCCATTGACCTGCGACTCGCCGACCGCAACGTACAGCTCGGCATCGGTCTTGGCGCTGGCGGCACCGACGATATCGGCGGCGTGCGCGGCACCGACCAGGGCCAGCGAGGCGGCAACGGCGAGAACCGAACGGGAGATCATCTTCATGGTATTGCTCCTTGGTTGAGGTAACTACGGGTACAACGCTTGAAGGTGGGAGATCAGAAGCGCGCGGTAATGCCGAGCTTCAGGGTGCGGCCCGGTGCCGGCAGCGTGGAACGCGTGGCCGGGTCGACGTAGTAGCGGTTGCCGAGGTTGCTGCCCACCAGCTCCACGCTGGCGTGCTCGTTGAAGCGCCAGCGTGCGTAGGCATCGACGGTGGTGATGTTTCCCCAGGTGAACGGCACGTTCTGCCAGAGCAGGCCACTGCCACCGCTCAGCAGGCGGTCCCGATAGGCCTGCAGGTCGGGGTTCTCGTGCCGCTGGTAGTGCACGATACGGCTGCCCAGCTCCAGGCGCTCGTCGAACAGCCGCGTACCCAGCGACCAGTTGATCGACAGCTTCGGGATCGCCTGGGTCAGCAGGTAGCCACCGACGAAGCCGTCCTGCACGCAGTTCGGGACCAGCCCGCGGTTCGCATCGAGCAGCACCGCGGAGCTCTCGTCGCAGACCTCGTTTTCCAGCGTGCGCGTGATGCCAAGATCGGTGAAGAAGCGCCGATTGTCGAAGCGCGCCTGCAGTTCGATGCCACGAATGGTCTGCTTGTCGATGTTGTCGAACAGGAAGTTGCCATCGCGCTCGATCACGTCGCGGGTCTTGTGCACGTAGTAGGCCAGCTTCACGTCGGCATCGGCGGTGTTGCCGAACAGCGCGGACAGGTTGTGCACATAGCCGAACTCGTAGTTGTAGGCGTGTTCGGGCTTGAGTGCATACAGCGGATTGAGGCTGCTCGAAAAGGCGATGGTGCTTTCGAACATGCTCGGGAAGCGCACCGCTTCGCTATAGCGGACATAGGCACGGGCGGCGGACGAAAGGTGGGCAGTGGCGGAGAACGTCGGCAGCCAGGCATGGTCGCGGCGGCGGCTGTTGCGTCCATCGACCGGCCGTGACTGCACCGTGTTGCCGATATTGCAGACCTGGTCGCTGCCGGCGAACACCGGCTGCACGCCGGGAATGGCCGCCACTTCACCGTTGAGGCAGGGATTGCCGGCGCGCGAGTAATTGCCATCGGCATCGGGCAACCAGGGCCGCGTGTACCTGACCGGACGTGGCGTCTCGTACGGCGCCAGCAACGCACGGATGCTGTCATCGATGAACCAGCCCATGCCGCGCTTTTCCCATACGGCCCGTCGTGCTTCCAGCGCGTCGATGCGGGCCTGCAGATTGGCTGGACGGGGAGGCAGTTCGTTCACGGTGTACTGAGCCTCCTTGCCCCCCACCCCCTTGGTCAGCAGTTCCGGATGGGCCTCGAGGAAATCGTCGAAGGCCCAGTAGCGGCTGTAGCGAACGCCCGCATTGAGGGTGAGGAAGTCGACCGGACGCCATTCCAGGGTGAGGTAGCCCTCGCCTTCCTGGCGGCGACCGGCGCGCGGGAACATGCGCCAGCCATCGGACTCACCGAAGTAGGCGTCGCCGGATGCAAGCGTCTCGTACTGCCAGTTGCCCCCCACGGTCAGGTCCAGGGTGGAATGCAGGGCGAAGCGGTTGCTCAGGGTGAGGCCGGTGCGATCATTGCGCGCGTTGGCCAGCGCGGTGTTGCGAAGGATCGGGCTGGCGTCCGGATTCCACGCCGGATTGCCCGTAGCAAAGTTCGGGAAGCCGCCCGCGCTGTAGGTGTCGCTCACCGTTTCGGTGCGCCACAGGTTGGCGTACAGGTCCAGCCAGCGGCTGCCTGCCGGCTGGAAGCGGTACTCCAGGTTCCATGCATCGGATTCAACGCGGCTGAGCGGCCACTGGATGCGCCCGTAGTCCGGCGCTGACAGGATCCGCGATGGCATGATCTCGCCATAGTGCGACAGCGTGCGTCGCCAGGTGGCCTTCAGCTGCTGATCGTCGTTGATCTGCCAGCCCCCCTTGATCAGCCACGATTCCTGTTCGCTGGAGGTATTGGGCACTTCATCGCCGGGCTTGAAATAGCGCGCCAGCGTGGTGATGTAATCGATGCCCTGGTACTCGAACTGCTCGCGCGGATCCTGGTCGTAGTAGCCACTGCCCTTGCTGCCGGAGAAGTAGTTGCCACGCTTGCGCCAGGCGTAGGCCGCCATCAGGTCGACGGTATCGCCGCGGTAGCCCAGTGCCAGGCGCCAGGCCTGGTCTTCGCCGTCGAAGGGGTTGTTGCCGCTGCGCGACTTCACCGGCACCACCAGGGTGCGGTCGTCATAGGGCGAGTTCGGCGAGCCCTGCGGGAATCCCGGCACGGTGCGGTAGTCCTCACCGGTGTGCAGGCGTGGCAGGCGCGGCGCCACGGCATTGCTGCTGCCTTCGATCTTCAGCTCCCCGCCGAAGCGCTCGCCGGCCGCAACGATGTCATCGACATCGATGGTCTTGATCACCAGCGCGCCACCGATCCCGCTGTGCACATCGCGTACCAGCCCTGGCCCCTTGATGACCTGGATGCCACCAATCAGGTTGGGATCGATGTAGTTGCGGTTGCTGACGCCGTTGTAGCCGCGCCAGACCGTAAGCGCCTGTTCGCCACCGTCGATGCTGACCGGCACCCGCCCCGGCCCCTGGATGCCACGGATGTTGATGTCCAGCGCGCCGCTGTTGCGCGCATCGCCACTGAACACGCCGACCAGATCCTTGACCACATCGGCCGGGTTGGAGCCGCGGTAACGCTCTACCCGGTCGCGCCCCGAATACGCCGTGGTCAGGTCCAGCGCGAACACATCATCGTAGCCGCGCCGATCACGGGCCTCTCCCCCTTCCGACTGCAGGCGACCGGCCACGTCCAGCGTCTCGGTCACCCGCACCCCTTCCCCCTCACCCGCCTCCGCTGCGGCCCGCAGGCTCCAGGTGCCGTCCATGCCGCGCTGCGCGCGCACGCCGCTGCCGCGCAGCAGCTGCTGCAGGGCCTGCATCTGGCTGTACTCGCCACTCACCGCACTGGAGCGGCGGCCCTCCACAATGTCGCTGCGGAACACCACCTGCACATCAGCCTGGCGGCCAAAGGCACGCACCGCGTCGGCCAGCGGTTGCTCCGGAATGGCGTACTGGCGCACCTGCGCGACGATCGCCGGTTGCGCGTGCACGACCGGCACCCAGGCCAGCGGCAGCAGTGCGGTGGAGATGGCCAGGGCCAGGACGGTGGTGCGGCGATGACAGGCGGATGCCGTGGACGGCATGGACAGGAACTCCTCAAGCGTGGCGGGACCACGGGCACATCCGGTGCCGGTGGTGTGTCTGGCTTGAGGAAAAACGGTGTTTCGCTCTGGCTATACCTCTATAGACAGCAGGGCACAGTGGCTGCCCACGGTTTTTTCATGTTTTTTCATGCGGCCGGTTCGTCCATGCGCCAGGGCCGTATTACCACAGCACCATGGCCCCGCCCGGCAGGCGCTGCACGCGCAGTCCAGCCTGCGCGGCAACCGCATCGATGGCGGTCTCCGGTTGCCGCAGATGGAACAGGCCACTGACCCGCACGCGTGCGCCCTGCCCGCCCAGCACCCAGACCGGGGCACGACGGTAGCGCGCCAGATCGGCGATGGCCTGCGCGGCCGGCTGATCGTCGATCACCACCTCGCCACGCCGCCACGGCGCCATGGCTTCGGGATCCTCCAGCTGCACCGCATGCAGCCAGCGACCGTCACGGAACATGCGCGCCTGCCCGGCATGCAGGCGTTGCACGCTACCATCACCCGGACGCACATCGACCAGGCCTTCGCTGACACGGGTGGTGACCGTGGTGTCCAGCCTCGACACGCTGAAGGCAGTGCCGATATCACGGACCAGCCCGCCCGCCGCCTCCACCTGGAATGGGCGGGCCTCATGCGCCACCTGGAACCAGGCCTGCCCGCGCAGCAGGCGCAGGTGGCGCTGCTGGCCATCGAACGCAACCGCCAGCGCGGTGCCGGCGTCGAGTACGGCGGTGCTGCCATCCTCCAGGCGCACCACGCGCGGTGCATCGCTGCTGCGCAGGTCACTGCGCGCCAGCAGCAACGCCTGTGGTGCGGCCACGACCATCAACACCACCGCCGCAGCGCTGGCCAGCAACCACGGCAGGCGGCGACGCGGCGCGATCGGACGCAACCCTTGGCGATCAGCCGTCAACTCGGGCAACGCAGCCAGTACGTCGGGCCCGGCGGCATCCAACCCTTGCCAGAAGGCCTGCTGTCGGCGCCATGCCAGCGCATGGCGCGGATCTGCCTGCAGCCAGCGCTGCAGGGTTCGTTGCTGGCGATCCGGCAGCGGGCCTGCACTGCACCGGATCACCCAGCGCAACGCCTGCCTGGCCTGACGCGGCGAGGGTTCGGACGTGGTCATGGTTGTGGCCTGCCGCACCACGAACGGGTGCGCTTTCCTGTTGTGACAACGGCGGGCGCGATCTGCCCACGGCAATCGCGGCTCATCGATGCAATCCCTGCTGGTGCTGCTGGATCAACAGCGCCGCGCGCAGCACATGCTTGCCGACCAGGCTCTTGGAAATACCCAGCCGGGCGGCGATCTCGCGCTCGCTCAGGCCCAGATACCGGTTGAGCACGAAGCATTCGCGTACCTGCGCTGGCAGCGCAAGGATGGTCTGGGTGATCTCGCGCAGTTGTGCCTGGTCCAGCGCCTGAGCCTCGCCGTCGAGGCCCGCCTCGGCCATGTCGGTGGCGTACTCGGCCATGGCGCGGCGTTCGCGGGCATCGGCCTGGCTGCGGTTGAGCGCGTGGTGATAGGCCATCCGGTACAGATAGCCGCGCGGCTCCAGGATGGGCGGGTCGCCGGGCACGCTGCTGGCCTTCAGGTACAGGTTCTGCAGGGTGTCCTCGGTACTGGCCGGGTCGAGATAGCGCGCGATGAAGCGAGACAACGCACGGCGCTCGCGAATCAGCAGCTCGACCAGCGCCAGGGCATTGGGAGACATAGGTGCCAAGGCCGGACCGGGGAATGATGGGCGTGATGGCGACGGTCCGAGCCGGGATTGTAGGCGTCCCGCCGCGATACCGCACCCCATTCAGCGAGGTCGCTACAGGCAGGACCTTCGGCCTATGAAGATCTTGTGAAGAGAATGCTATGTTATATCGTCACATTAGTAGCGACCCCTTCCCATGTCCCGTTCCGTCCCCGCCCGCCGCCTGTCCGGCGCCATCTTCCTTGCCTTGGCGCCCGCAGTGGCAGCGGCGGCAGACGCCCCTTCGCAGCTGGATCCGATCGTGGTGACCGCCACGGCCACCGATCGCCTGGCCAGCGACGCGCCCGCCTCCATCAGCGTGATCACCCGTGAGCAGATCCAGCTGCGGCCGGTGCTGGACCTGGCCGACGCACTACGCGGCAGCCCGGGCGTGACGGTGGCCGGGGTCGGCTTCGGTCGCCGCGGCATCCGCATCCGTGGCATGGACCCGGGCTATACGCTGGTGCTGCTGGACGGCCAGCGCGTCAGTGCGTCGGCCGATGCCATCGCCCACTCGGATTTCGATCTGGGCTGGCTGCCTGCTGCCGCGATCGAACGCATCGAGGTGGTACGCGGTCCGATGTCCTCGCTGTACGGCTCGGAGGCGCTGGGCGGCGTGGTCAACGTGATCAGCCGCCGCGCCACCGACGACTGGCAAGGCAACCTGGTCTACAACGCCGGCGTGGTTGGCGGTGACCGCGGTGGCAACACTGCCCAGGCCGGCTTCTACGCCGGTGGCGCACTGCTGCCCGGCACGCTGGGCCTGAGTGTGTTTGCCGAACACCGGCAGAAGGATGCCACCCGAGACCCCACCGACGACCGCCTGGACGAACAGGAGGGCCGCCGTGTCAATACCGGCCGCGCGGTACTGACCTGGACGCCGGATGCGCACCAGCGCATCGATCTTTCGCACCTGCAGGGCAGCGAGGAACGCCGCCGCCATGCGCTGCAGGCCGGCACCGCACCCTACGTGTACGAGACCATCGACGACATCCGTCGCCGCCAGACCACACTGAGCCACCAGGGCGAGTGGGACTGGGGGCAAACCCGGGTGAGCGCCTACCGTGCAACGCTGGACCGCGACAACCGTCGCGACCGCGGCGAGGCCTCGCGGCCGCAGCAGCTGACCGACCAGATCGTCGATGCGCGCGCCACCGTTGCGCTGGGTGCACGCCACCGCGTCAGCGCCGGTGGCGAATGGCGGCGCCAGGAACTTGATGATGCGGCCGGTGCGCGTAGTGGCCACCTGCAGTCCCACCAGAGCGCGGTGTTCGTGCAGGACGAGATCCAGGTGAGCGACGCACTCTCGCTGGTATTCGGCAGCCGCGGCGACCGCCATCCCGAGTTCGGCTGGCACCACAGCCCGCGCGCCTATGCGGTGTGGCACGCCACTGAAGCACTGACGATCAAGGGCGGCATCGGCAGCGGCTTCAAGGCGCCGAGCCTGAAGCAGCTGTCGCCGGAGTACTCCGCGGTGGGTGGCGGTGGGCGTTTCACCATTGTCGGCAATCCGCAGTTGAAGCCGGAGCAGAACACGAGTGCCGAACTGTCGGTCGCCTGGCAGCAGCAACGCTGGTCGCTGCAGGCCACCGCCTTCCAGAACGAGCTCAAGGACCTGATCCAGACCACTTGCGTGCGTGCCTGCGGTGTACGCGGCCGCGAACTGCGCAACTACACCAACGTGGCCCGTGCCCGCATCCGTGGCCTCGAGCTGGCCGGCACCGCACCGATCAGCGAGCATCTTTCCTTCGAGGCGAACTGGAGCTGGCTGGACCCGCGTGACCGCCAGACCGACCAATGGTTGCCAGAGCGTCCGCGCCGTAGCGGTGCAACTGCGCTGAACTGGCAGCGCGGACCGCTGCAGGCTGCGGTACGTGGCGAGTACATCGGCCCACAGCAGCAGGTGGCCGGCAGCAGCCAGGCGACCCTGCCCGACTACTGGCTGTGGTCGCTGGATGCGCGCTGGCGCGTGACTGCGGCGGTGAGCGTGGTGGCCGGCATCGACAACCTGGCCGACAAGCGGCTGGACGAAACCGGCGCGTTGTACCCCTATCCGGAAACCGGCCGCTACGTGCATGCCGGCATCGAACTGGCGTTCTGACCATGCGCAGCGGGTGGATATGGCTGCTGCTCGGGTGGCTGATGCTTGCCGCATCGGCCCGTGCCGAGCCCGACCCCCTGCGGGTGGAGGTGGTCAGCAGCAGCTTCGTGCTGCCCGGCAGGATCGCCCGACTGGATGCACTGGGCGCGCCGGCAGGGGTGCGCTTCCAGCAGCGCGTGGTTGACCCGGCGGCAGCGCTGCCCGCTGACTGGCCGGCGAGCGCCGACCTGGTGCTGCTGGATACGCCGCGATCGACCGATGTCGAACAGGTGATGCCGGTGGTTGATGGGCCCTTGCAGAACGGCAAGGTGCCGTGGCTGCGCGTGGGCGGCGGTGCACCGGCCTCCGGCCACCTGCCCGCCGAGGTGGCGCGCAGGATCGCCGGTTACTACGGCAACGGTGGCGAGGCCAACATCCGCACGCTGGCTGCCTACCTGCAGGCCTGGCGCAGCAGTGCCGGGCCCGACGGACTGCCGCTGCCGCAGGTGCTGCCGGCCACCGGCTACAGCACGCGCGGCAGCCAGTGGCTGGACAGCCCGCAGGCCTTGCAGGCGCAGTGGCAACGCGACGATCAGGCGACGTGGCCAAAGGTGGCCGTGCTGATCTCCGGCAGCATGCTCAGTGGCATGCAGACCCAGGTGCTGGACGCACTGATCGAGGCCGGGCGCGCACGCAAAGTCGCGCTGTTCGGGGTCTGGTTCGATGCCGCCGCCGACGATGGCTTGAAGCAGGCGCTGCGCGGCATCGAGGTGGATGCGCTGGTCAATCTGACCCATCTGCAGAACGGCAGCGCGCGTGCCGCCGAATTCGCCACGATGGACGTGCCGGTGCTGCAGGCGCTGAACCATCGGCAAGGCGATGCGGATGACTGGCGCGCAGCGACCACCGGCATTCCGATGGCGACGCTGGCGACTTTCCTCGCTGTACCCGAAGCCTGGGGCGCCAGTGATCCGATCGTGGTCTCGGCCAATGCACGCGGTGAACTGCAGCCAATTCCCGAACAGATCGATGCGCTGGCCGCCAAGCTGCAGCGGTTGGCCGCGCTCCGCCACACGGCCGCGGCCGACAAGCGCCTGGCACTGCTGTTCTGGAATGCGCCGGACGGCGAGCGCAACCTGTCCGCGTCGCATCTCAACGTACCGCGCAGCATCGAGACGCTGCTGCCACGGCTGGCACAGGCCGGGTATTCGACGCAGCCGGTGGATGAAAAGACCCTGATCGAGCAACTGCAGGCGCTGCTGGGGGGCTACTACCATCCTGAGCGGTTGGGCGCGCTGCTCGATGCGGGGCTGGCCGATACCCTGCCGGTGGCCGACTACCGCCGCTGGCTGGCGTCCCTGCCCGCTTCGCGCCGCGACGAACTGCGCGCACAATGGGGCGATCCTGCACACCACCCCGCGGTACGCCAGCGGCACGGACAGGCCGTATTCGTGCTGCCGCGCCTGCGCCTGGGCAACCTGCTGCTGATGCCGCAGCCGCCGCGCGCGGGCCGCGTTGGCGAGGCCACCCACGATACGGCGTCGGTGCCGAGCCACTACTACCTGGCGGCGTACCTGTACCTGCGCCAGCAGTGGAAGGCCGATGCGCTGATCCACTTCGGCACCCATGGCACTCAGGAATGGACCCCGGGCAAGGACCGCGGCCTGTGGGCCGCCGATTATCCGTGGCTGGCAGTGGGCGAACTGCCGGTGTTCTACCCCTACATCCAGGACAACGTGGGCGAGGCGATCCAGGCCAAGCGCCGTGGCCGTGCAGTGGTGGTCAGCCACCAGACCCCGCCGTTCGCGCCGTCCGGCCTGTACGACGAGCTGCGCGACCTGCACGCGGTGGTGCACGAACTGCAGCAGCTGGACCAGGGGCCGGTGCGTGATGCCACCGCCGCACGCCTGCGCGCACAGGCCACCGACAGCGGCATCGCCGCCGACCTCGGCTGGAGCGCGGTGGACATGCAGGCGCGCTTCGACAGCTTCCTGCCGGTGCTGCATGACCATCTGCATGAGCTGGCACGACGCAACCTGCCGCTGGGGCTGCATACCTTCGGCCAGCCGGCCTCGCCCGAGCACCGCCTGCTGATGGTGATGCAGCAGCTGGGGCCGGGCTATCTGAAAGCGCTGGGTGAAGATCCGATGGAGGCCACTGCAGTGGACTACCCGCAGATCCAGCAGGGCCTCGGCTATCGCACGCTGGCCCACCATCTGCGCGACGGTGCGCCGATCGGCAGCGTCGCCAACCCGGATCTACGCGCAGCGCTGCGGCATGCCGTGCAGCTGGATGCAGCTCTGGCCGATACACAGGAGATCGAATCACTGCTGCACGGCCTGGGAGGTGGCTTCGTGCGGCCCGGCGCCGGCGGCGATCCGATCCGCACGCCGGAACTGCGCAGCGGCCGCAACCTGTTCGCGTTCGAGCCCGACCGCATTCCCACCCGCGCGGCGTTCGACACCGGCGAGCTCGCCCTGCGGCAGCTGTTGCAGGCCTATCGTGATGATCACGATGGGCAGCTGCCACGCAAGCTCGCCATCAGCCTGTGGTCGAGCGACGCCATCCGCCATCTCGGCGTGCTGGAGGCGCAGGTACTGCACGCGCTGGGCCTGCGCCCACGCTGGGACGGTGGTGGCAAGGTGATCGCCCTGGACATCGTGCCCGATGCGGAACTACAACGGCCACGCATCGATGTGGTGATCCAGGCCACCAGCGTCTACCGCGACCAGTTCGATCCGTTCCTGCGACTGCTGGCCGGCGCCATTGAACAGCTGGCGGCGATGCCGGCCTCGCCCGGCAACCCGATTGCCGGCAATGCACTGGCCGTGCAGCAGCGCCTGCAGCGCGACGGTGTCCCTGCGGAGCAGGCGCAACGCCTGTCGCGCCTGCGCATCTTCAGCAACGCCCCCGGCGAGTACGGCAGCGGCCTCAACCATGCCGTGCTGGCGCGCGGCGGCACAGCGGGCAAGGCCGATGCGGCGCTGGCCAGCGGCTTCCTGGATCGCCTGCAGCACGGCTACGGCAGTGACGGCCAGGCGACCACCCTTCCCGGCGGCAACCTGTTCGCCGAACAGCTGCGCGGCGTGCAGGCGGCGGTGCTGTCGCGCTCCTCCAACACCCATGGCCTGCTCAGCACCGACCATCCCTTCGAGTATCTGGGCGGGCTGGCGCTGGCCGTGCGCCACCTCGACGGTGCCAGCCCGGCGCTTTACATCTCCGACCTGCGCGAACCGGCACCGCGCACGCGCAGCACCGCACGCTTCCTCGCCGATGAGCTGCGCGCGCAGACGCTCAACCCGCAATGGATCGGTGCGATGCAGGCCGAAGGCTATGCCGGCACGCTGGAGGTACTGAAGAACGTCGACAACCTGTTCGGCTGGCAGGTAACCGCGCCAGACACCGTCCGTGCCGACCAGTGGCAGGCGGTGCATGACACCTTCGTGCGCGACAGCCGGCAACTGGGCCTGGCCCAGTGGTTCGAGCAGCACAACGCCAGCGCGCAGGTGCAGATGATCGAGCGCCTGCAGGAGGCGATCGCGCGCGGCTACTGGCGACCCGATGACCGCACCCGTGCGGAGCTGCAGGCGCGCCTGCAGCAGCTGCAGGCCTCGTCAGCGCCGGAACCGGCACCGACGCAGGCACCTCCCGGCTATGGGCTCGGCCGCGCGGCGGCCGCCACACCGGCACCCGATGCTGCCGCCACCGCCGCCCAACAACGCGCCACCGTCGATCCGGCCGCCACCCCAGCGCCCAAGGTGCGTGGCCAGGTGATGCGGCAAGTGCCGCCACCGGCGCCGCACTCGCCTGCCACGCACTGGGCACTCGCCGTGCTGCTGGCCCTGCTTGGCGCAGGCGCTGCCCTGCAGTCGCGGCGCAATGCACGGTGCGCCAGCCCTTCCCGTTCCCCCTCCACCACGGCTTCCGCATGAACGCGCTTGAATCCACGCTTTACGATCTCTCCCACCTGTTCCTGTCACCGGTCCTGCTGCTGATCCTGCTGTCGCTGGCCTATGCCTTCCTCAGCTTCGGCGCCTTCCTGTGGGAAGGGCTGCAGCGCCGGCGTGGCCGCCACCGGCCCGAGCTGCTGGCCTGGCAGGCCCGCCACGGTGGCAGCAGTGACGACCTGGAACTGCATATCCTCAAGCGCCTGGAAGGCCTGCGCATCGTCTCGCGCACTGCGCCGATGCTCGGCCTGGTCGCTACCATGATCCCGATGGGACCGGCGCTGCTGGCGTTGACCCGCAGCGACGCGCAAGGCGTGGGCGAGAACATGGTGGTGGCCTTCTCGTCGGTAATCCTGGCCCTGGTCGCCGCCAGCCTGACCTACCTGGTGCTGACCGTGCGCCGGCGCTGGCTGCTACAGGAACTGCGTATGTTCGAACGCCTGCAGGAGGTGCACTGATGCGCTTCCTGGATGACGACGAAGCCGACGACCCGATCCTGTCGGTGGTGAACCTGATCGACCTGTTCCTGGTGGTCACCGGCATCCTGATGATCGTGATCGTGCGCAATCCGCTCAATCCGTTCACCAGCCAGGACGTGACCGTGATCGAGAACCCCGGCCAGGCCAACATGCGCATCACCGTCAAGCAGGGTGAGGAACTGACCCGCTACCAGTCCACCGGCGAGATCGGCGAAGGCGGCGGGGTCAAGGCTGGCGTGACCTATCGGTTGCCGGATGGGCGCATGGTGTATGTGCCGGAGGGGGCTACCCCGGCCCGGTAGCAACTGTCTTGTCAGGGGCAGCCGAGGGCCACCTCGGCGTCTCGCTTACGGGCGTTGAGGATCACCAGCATTTTGCGCATGACCGCCACGAGCGCCACCTTGCTTGCTTTGCCCTTGGCCTTCAGGCCAGCGTAA
>NZ_JCAFUL010000020.1:0-66617 GCF_059371315.1 Stenotrophomonas sp. YJH_SMC_8
CAGCGCGACGCCGTGCTGCCTGAATGGCTGCACCACTACAACTGGCACCGACCCCACATGGGGATCGGCAGCCAACCGCCTATTTCCAGAATCCCGCTGAACAACGTGGTGGGTTTACACAACTAACAGTCGACTCTACCAACGTCCTCTCCAACTGGTGTTCCTAAGGCGTTCCCCGGTCCAGCTGCCGGTATCCGATCGCTTCAGCCAGATGCGCCGTCTGGATCACCTCGCAACCCGCCAGATCGGCAATCGTGCGCGCCACCCGCAGAATGCGGTGCATGGCGCGTGCGGATAGCTGCAGTCGCTCGATAGCCTGCTCCAACAAGTCTTGATCGGCCTCGCTCAGCTTGGTGCAGGCACGCAGCGCTGCCGGCGGCAGATGCGCATTGAGCCCTCCACGCGCCTGTTGTCGGGCATGGGCGGCCTCCACCCGCTCACGCACCGGTGCGCTGGGCTCACCGAGCGGCGTGCTCTCCCGCAGCTCAACCGCGTCCATTCGCGTTACGCCGATATGCAGATCGATGCGGTCCAGCAACGGCCCTGACACACGTGCGCGGTAGCGTTTGATGCGCTCATCACTGCACAGGCAGCGGTTGCTGCGGTCACCGGCCCAGCCGCACGGGCAGGGATTCATGGCCGCCACCAGCTGGAAGCGCGCGGGGTACTGCACACTGCGCGACGCGCGGGCGATGCGGATGTGGCCGGATTCCAGCGGCTCGCGCAGGGTTTCCAGCGCGCTGCGGTTCCACTCTGGAAGCTCGTCGAGGAAAAGGACGCCATGATGAGCCAGCGAGATTTCGCCGGGGCAGGGTGGGTTGCCGCCACCGACCAGCGCCGCCGCACTGGCACTGTGGTGCGGTGCCCGGAATGGGCGCTGCCGCCATCGTCTTGGGTCCAATCCTTCGCCACTGACCGAAGCAATCGCAGCCAGCTGCAATGCTTCGGCCTCCTCGGTATCCGGCAACAGGCTGGGCAGCCGCGAGGCCAACAGCGTCTTGCCGCAGCCAGGGCTACCGATCAACAGCAGATGGTGACCACCTGCTGCGGCCACTTCCAGCGCGCGCCGTGCATGCGCTTGACCGCGCACGTCGGCCAGATCGGGCAGTGGCAACGGTGTCGTGTCTGCGCGCTCCACGGATGGCAGCAGGCGCGGATTGCCCAGCCCGGCACAGCATTCCAGCAACGTACGCGCCACGCGCACATCCGCATGCTCGGCCAGTGCGGCCTCCGCAGCATTCCCGGGCGGTACCACCAGGATGCGCCCCGATTCGGCCGCCGCGATTGCGGCGGGCAGCGCGCCCGCCACTGGCCGCAGCTCACCGGTCAGGCCAAGCTCGCCCAGGAATTCGTACTGCAGCAGCGATTGTGGATCGACCTGGCCGCTGGCCGCCAGAATGCCCAATGCGATGGCCAGGTCGTAACGCCCGCCCTCCTTGGGCAGATCGGCAGGCGCGAGATTCAACGTGATGCGTCGCTGCGGGAAGTCGAAGCGCGCGCAGAGCAGGGCGGCACGGACGCGCTCGCGCGATTCGCGCACACTGGTTTCGGCCAAGCCCACGATCTGAGTGACAGGCAGGCCGCCAGAGAGATGCACTTCCACCCGCACCAGCGGGGCATCAACCCCGGCGCGGGCGCGACTGTGGACCAGCGCCAGGCTCATGTGTGGTTTCCTGCAGAGGGACGTTTGATGGTGCGACAGGCGTTCTGCGGGGCACCATCGGAAATTGCCGGTGAAACGGCTAGGATTTCGGCCAGACAATCAACGGTGCGCTTCACCAGAAGAACGCCGTTACCCTTGGTTTCTCAAACTTCAATTGCTACAGGTGTACGAGCTCGATCCTGTCACTTATCCATCCCTCCTTTAAGCAACCAGGCCTCCAAGGTAAATTTCCTCATGAAGGTAAAGTATCGTTTTACCTTTGGCTGGACAGCCGGGCGAGCGCTAGAGCTCGAGCAGTTCGGCGCCACTGTTGATCCCCCGTCTGATTTCAATGGCGATTGCATCATTGGTGTCGTTCATTCGGTAGAAGGGGCTCCGGAATGGGCAGGTATTTCTTCGCTGATCAGGGGATGGGGCGGCTCTTCCCTTGTGACGACGGAGTTCTCTGTCGCTGAGATTGCCGCTGCTGATTACTGTGAGCTGCTGGTTACTCATGCAAATGGGTATCCTCAGCCAGAGGATGACTTTGGCTTCCTGGCGCAGAGTTATGACACTTCCAGGTACTGTGATGAGTGCGGAGCCGGGGCTGCACAAATTGCGCCTTTCCGTGTTAGGAAGTCATTGAAGTGGGGGCGTAATGCCTTCCTGAAACTGTTCTGGGTTGAAGATGCGATCTTCATGCATAGGGATGTCTGGCAAGCACACCTTGCTCCGCTCCGCATTGAAACGTGGCCGGTTGAGGATACGAAGGGGCATGTTCTTGATCACATCGTGCAGCTGCGTGCTGACACGAGCGTGGCATTGCGGATGGAGGAGAATGTGGGAGTTCGCTGTCCGAAATGCGGGCAGGTTCGCTACATGGGCCCAGAGAGAGCATTCCTCCCGGCGCCAGTGGAGGCTCCAGACCTTCCCATCTTCCGAAGCGAGCAGTTCCTTGGAGCAGGTCACCAGTCCTCCAATGCCATTCTCATCAGGCAGGATGTGGTCGCGGCGATTCTGTCCGCCAAGCTGAGGGGAGCCAAGCTATGGCCTTGTGCTACGCCAGAATAGGCTATGGGCATTGTGAAGCGCCTCGGAGTTCCCCCAGGCTCCAACACTTGAGAGGATCAAGTGCTGGGAGCGCCGATGGAGTACTTCCCGCAGGCGCGGAGCGAGCGATATGCATGCGACGGTCCTCAGGTTCTGAGTAGCGCGGCGATCTGTAATTCAATTCCCAAACAGACACCTCTGCTTATCCGGCATCGACCCATCGAAGCGCTTCAACCGCGCCTCAATCCATGATGGCCCCGCACTGTCCACCAGCACCCGTCCCTCACTCTGCTGGACGAACAGCCAACGCTCGAAGCTGATACGCAGACGCTCGATATCCGGCGCCCGCTGCAGGGCATCGGCAGGCATGCGGATCAGCACGCGCGAGGGCGCGTTCTCCACGTCCAGCACCAGGACGCCCTTGCAGCGGATCTCGAAGGACGTCACCCCGGTATAGCGCGTGTGCAGTTCAAAGCCTTCCTTGGCCTTCGCGGTCACGAAGCCGAGCGCATCACTGTGCAGCAGGCGGTAATCGGCCGGTTGCAGCTTCTGGTAGGCCCACACCTGATCGCCCGCAGGCTCGGGCCATCCCACCCACACCGCTCCCATGATCGAGGCACACACCGCCGCAGCGGCAAGGCCATGCTTCTTCATTCGTCACCCCGCACAAAAGCAGAACGTCACGCCCACAAGCGCGTCCTCAGTCCTGTGGCCGCACCCGCTCGTGGATGAAGGCGGTAAGTGCCAGATCGGCCATCACCAACCCCTCCATCACCCGGTCGCCCACGTACTGCTCTGGATCGCCGTTCTGACGCGTGCGCTCGGCCGCCAGCAGGATCTCCTGCACGATGCGTTGGCCGGTCAGCGCGCAGTCGGCGTCAGACAACTGCATCTGCCGGCTGTGCAGGTGATGTCGCTCGGGCCACGGCTGACCGTCGGCCGCGGCGCCAGCACCGATAGCGTGCAGGATGGCGATGAGGCTGTTGGGGGCCAGGGCCTGCTTGGCCGAGGGTGTTTCCAGGATGGGGCGCGGGGGAGGGGAGTGCGGCGTGGTCATGGCTGGCTCCGTGCAAGCAGGCAGAAGCCGCCACCGATAAAGGTGGCGGACGGGGCGTGGCTCGAAAACCGGTTGCTAGACAAAGCCGGCGGGTACAAGACCCCCACGCCCCGCCCGCCATAGCCGGCAGACGGATTGCCAGCCGGCACCACGCGGGGTGATGCCGGCTGGCAAGCGCAAACTTACGTCTAGCAATCCGGGTTTTCGAGTCCCGACCACCGATACACGGTGGCGAAGTAACGATTACCTGCTGTTGTGCGGAATGCCAACGGGTAGGGGCCAATGCCGCCAAAACCCGAGACGCTTTCGGCATTGTCGCATAGCGTGGAAAGCGGCGAGAGCCTTGGTGTTTCAGGCGGAACGGCACTTCTGGAACAGAGTCATCAGAACCTTCCGCCAGAGATGCAAGGCGCGGCAAATGCGACAGCACTCGCCCATCGGGCATGCGTGATCGCTCATGCAACCGAACCGCTGCGACACCGGCTGGATGGTTTAAATGACTTCCTGCCTATTGAACCTGCCGAGTGCCGCGCGCAATCTGACTACCGCTGTAGTCATTCAAGGCCGTCCTGCCCGCAGCAGCAAGGTTCTGCAGCGTTCGACTGGATTCCCCCCACTGGCGCAGGCCCAAACAAGGACCACTGTACGTGTCACGCCGCAGCCGACTTCTCCTCTCCGCGGGTCTGGTCCCGCTTCCGTGGTTCCTGTTCTGGACCAGCGTTGCCGCCGTGTTCGCGCCGGGCTACAACCCGCTTGCGCAGCACGCCAGCGAACTGCTGCAGGCGCCAACGCTTGCAAGCATCTGCGGCAGGATCGCCGCCATCGGCTCCGGTGTGGGCTTCGTGGCGTTCTCCATCGGGGTATGGCGGGAGTCCGGCCGCCGCATTGCCGTGGGCGCGATCTGCTGGATGATCTTTGGCATCTCCATGCTGACGAACGGGCTCTGGCCCATGGGCCATCCGATGCATGGCTTCTACACCATCGGTATCGCCAACATCATTGCACCGACAATGTCGCACATCGAGTTGAGCGCGTGGTCTGCCAACCGAAGGGCGTACGCCGTGACCGCCGTGGTGAGCGTCGCGGGGATCGTCTATCTCTGGTTGAACGTGGTGGGCGCGGACCCGGAGGGGTTCAGGGGACTGACACAGCGCGTGTTCTCGTCGATCAACTCGCTGTGGCCGTTCCTGGTTGCGCTGTATCTGGTGCGCAGGGGTTCAAGCACGCTGCAGACGCGGCCGGCGCTTTGATGGAAAGACATGCAGGCAGATGGACGACTGTTAAGCGTGCGGAGTTGAGAAGATGATGAGGATTTTTCGCCGCCAGCTGATCTATGTTCAAGTGCATCAGGACCATTTCGTTGCCTGCGTGGTCGCTGGTGACAAGTCCATTCGCCGTGAGTGCAACGCACTTGGCAATCGTGCCGGGCCGGTCAGGAACTTCTCGATTCTCCAGGGCCATATCGAGGCGATGATCTGGTGGAGATGTTCAAGTAGGGGCCGGCCAACTGTTCATTCGAACTCAAGCAGATTCGCCGCTCGACCGCATTCTTGCATCGTGAGCGTCGGGTCCCTGCTGAGAGCAGACACGCTGGTGATCGAAGCGAGATTCATGTCCAGTTTCCGTCCCGTTGGGACCTGAAACCCGAACAGCTGAGCACGCTCATCTCAAGCGTGGCTGCTCTCCTCAGCCACGAGTAGTACCCACTCGATAGGTGCACCTGGGATATCCCGCGTCCGTACAGTTCAGGGCTGGACGGCGCTGGATTCAGTGATGCTTGTGGGGCGCGCCATGGTGTCGAAGGCATTCACCCTCCAACTGCTTTTCACCCCATCCTGAAGTGTCGAACGCTCGCGCAGGGGATTGATCCTGGACAGATACCAGCCCCTGCCTGCTGCTGGCATGATGCTGATTCCAGCATACAACGGGAACTGGCCTGGATCGCCGAACTCGTAGCTGGTGGTCTGCACACTGCCGGGGCGTTCGACGCGCAGGGGATACCCTTCCGAATGATCTGCCTTGTTGCTGAAAACGTGTCGCACCGTCGCGCCAGAGGGCTCCACAACCACGACCTGCTTCTCCATTGGCGAATTCGGTTTGCAGGTCATCGGGTCGTTGGCAGCCAGACCACTTACGTAACAACCATTGTCTGGACCATAGTTGTAGGTCCATTCGTAGGGTGCTGGCAGTCCTGGGCCGCTGACCACTTTCTTGGTGAGGGACCAGGCGTAGTAGCGGGCTGGGAAGGTCTCCATTGTCTCCCGTATCAACGCCGTATTGGGCTGGGCGCTGCAACTGTAGTATCCATACGAGCGCCCATGCAGCGTTGGCGTGATCGTGAAGGTGGCAACCGCTCCACTGGGGTGCTGCATTGAAGCGACTGAGCTGTAAGTTGGAACGCCCGGATTGTTGCAGAATGCACGCAACGCCGGCACGTTTCCTGCTGCCTCGAACGACATGGTCAAGCCAGGTGTGAAGGACCAATAAGAGTTGTCAGGCAGGGTTACCGTCGTCAGTACGCCTGCGGGGTAGTCATAGGTCCAGGTTCTCCCGGCAGCACGGACCTGGGAAATGCGCGTGCCGTTGTAGGAGAACTCGACAGATCTTCCGTCGGTGGAGGAAATACGGCGCAGCTGGCCGCTCGGTGCGTCCCACTCATAATTGAGGGCGTTTCCAAAACGGTCGCGGGCGGTCACCGGGAAAAGGCGATGGTCGGCGCGCTGCAGTACGTAGCGCGTTGGCGTCAAGTTGCTGTTTCCGCCAGGCTGTGGGCCGTACGTCACGATTGGAAGCTCGAACCGCTTCACCATGAAGGCAAACTGGTAGGTGATACCTGCCGGGGTTAGTACCTCGAATCCTTCCTCGGCACCGCCCTTGATCGCGATGCAGCGGATGGCCGCGCCCGACTTTGTGGTCAGCGGGTACGTACCGCCGTTGCCTGGGCGAAGCCGGGCGTTCTCCTGGACTTTCAGGATCTCCTCTTCGCCTACACCTGGCAGGTAAAGGAATGTGCCATGCCAGAAATCCTCGGGCATCACCTGGCGCTCGGGTCTCGGCCGCGATGGTGACTCCCCCTGGACGATCTCAACAGCGGGCCAGGCATACTTGGAGCAACGATTGAGGTTGCGGCCGTCAAGTCCGGAGTTCCATCCGCCCTGCTCGCTGAAAACACCGTGTACGGAGGGAATGGCCAGGTCCCAGTCTGAGAAGAAGCGCGTACCGCCCTGCGATCCCACAGTCAGCTTCCGGCTCACTTCGATGTCCAGGCCGGGGCCTCCCGGCAGTACCAGGTCTGTCTGCAGGAACTCCAGTGAGCCCGTATACAGGCCCAGCTTGTCGCCGAAAGCGTCTTCGGCGGAAAGCGATTGCACCGTTGAACTCGCGCGCAGCCGCGCGGGATAGTCATCGGCCACGGAGAGCTGGTTGCCTGCACTGGCCTCCAATGCGAGCCCCAGCGATAAGATCACCGTCAGCCACCTGGCAGTTTCCCTTGTATGTTCCATCCGTTGCTCTCCTGCCACTGTGTACGGGGGTGATTTCAACACGTGACCTGGCGTCAGCGGCTGATTGAGACCGGTTTCCCGAAAACATCCCGGGCAATGGTCGTAATGGTTCCATCCGCCTTGCGTATTTTTACGGGGGCTTCGTAGTTGGGCTCTGCAAACATCTGGTACCACGTGCGGGTCTGAAGACCTCCTGGTTGTGTCACCAGGGTGAACGCTCCAGAAGAATCGGCCCCATAGGCCGTGGTGGTGATCAGCAGGCCCTGCTCGCTGTCCTGGCTGGACGCCGTCAACCGACCAAGCGCGTCGTACTCGCTCCACACGCCCGTGCTCGGGTTGGCAGCAGCTGAAGGGTAGGAGGCAAATACTTTACGGCCCTGGCTGTCATAAGCGAAGCGGGTGTACTTCTGGCTTTCGGCCACACGTGCAGCGTCGTACTGCCAAACGGTAAGCGGACGCCACAGGGCGTCATAGTAGGTCACAGTGACTGCATTGCCGGTGGCTTCAGTCTGCCGCCAATGGCCTGCTGCAATGCCATGCTCTTCGCCGCTAACGGACTCGAAGATCCGGGTTGTCGGAGTCCAGTTGACCGTATCGCCAGCCGGAGGCGTGACCCGGTTGATTCGGCCCATGCTGTCGTAGCCGTAGGTGGTGATGCTGCCGTTCTCGTCGGTAATCTGGGTGATCCAGCCCTGGTCGCTGACTGCGGCGATCTGGGTGGTACCGTCGGGGCGTGTGATCGACTGCGGTATGCCGCGCTTCCAGCTTCCGTAGCGCGTGGTATTGCCGGCACCGTCGACGCTGCTGGCCAGCGTGCCGTCACCGTTGTAGGAAAGCCTGGTCTTGAGGATGCCAAACTCGCTGCGCGTTGCTGGAAGGGCCGTGCCGGTGTCGTAGGTGGTCGACTCGGTGACGACGCCATTGATGGTGCGCGTGGCAACCTGGCCCAGTACCCATGCACTGGTGCTGTCGTAATAGGTGATCTGCTCGGTGCGCGAGTACTGCTGAGCCACTGCCGGCCCGGTGATGCATGCCAGAAGAAGCACGAGCTTCCGGCGACGTGACGATCGATTATGCATTCCCACTTCCTCGTGAGCCCATCTTCCTGCCTGCACACACCAACCTCCGCGGCGCGCGCTGGGCCGGTTGGCATGCCCCCTTTTCTGCAAAGACTGGAGTGCGTCTCGCGACCTGCGCTGCAGGCTGCTCCTCCGTTGGCCGCAGCAGCCTACAGCAGGCAATGGCTGCGCGGAAGATGGCAACGCAATCGGCAGGGCGATGCTCTGCGCTCGTGCAGCGGGCATGACCGATGTGATATACAGCGCGTTGCGATCTTCCGTGATCGACGACCGATGCCGCGATGTGGCTGCAGATCCTGCCTGGGGAACAAGGTCAGGGTCGACTCCGGTTCCGTCCACGCCGATACGCGCACAAGGGGGCCAACGGCGCAGCGCGCGGGAGGCAGGTGGAACTGCGATTCAAGGAATGCTTCGCATGTTGAAGTACGTTGTCGTTGCCGTGGTACGGGCTTTTCCTGCGCTCGCCCTGCTTCTTGGTGTTGCTGTAGCTTCCTCTGCCAAGGCCGCCCCCTTCTGCGAAGAGCCCCGCATGCTCAGGTCGGCGGCTGCGGCTACTTCATCATCGTTGCGGGCATTCTGCCCGGAGTTCCCGGAGCTTCCCCCCGAACCCGAGTATCACGCGTCGATCTTTGCCGGTCAGAGCGTTCCCACGACGATGGTGGTGGGCCAGCGTTACAACGTCAGCGTATCCATGCGCAACACCGGTACGCTGGTGTGGACGGCGGCGCAGAACGTCAATCTGGGCTCGCAGAACCCGGGCGACAACTGGACATGGGGCTTGCACCGTGTTCCCACCCCGGGCAGCGTCGGCGAAGGGCAGACCGCCACCTACAATTTCACGGTCACTGCACCGCGGAATGCGGGCCGCTACAACTTCCAGTGGCGCATGGTGCAGGACGGGGTGACCTGGTTTGGCCCAAGCTCCAGCAACGTGCAGGTCAACGTCGTCGGATCGACCATCCGCGGCAATATCGATGGCATCACCAACGGGCAGATCACCGGCTGGGCCTGCTCCAGCGGCATCAATGATCCGATCGACGTCCATGTGTACCTGGGCGGCGCTGCGGGTGCCAACGGTGCGGTCATGGTGGGTGGCTACCGCGCCGGCAGCGTGAGCGAACCTGGCGTCGCCACCGCCTGCGGAGCAGCGGGCGGCGCCTATCGTTTCTATATTCCGATCCAGGGGGACTGGACGGTCAGCCATGCCAACAAGCCCATCTACATCCATGGAATCTCGCCGGTGGGCGCGCCCAACCTGACCATTGGTGGTTCGGGCAAATTCCGAATTCCCTACAACACGCCTCCGTCGGTCGCGTTCACCGCGCCTGCGGCCGGTGCCGTGGTGGCGGAGGGCGGGTCCACGCTGATCTCGGCCAATGCGTCCGATCCCGATGACGGCGTATCGCAGGTGACATTCCTGGTCGACGGCAATGCCCGGGCAACCAGTGGTGCACCCTATCAATGGACCTACAGCGATATTCCCGAGGGACCGCACACGCTCCAGGTGCAGGCCCGCGATACCCGCGGCGCGGTGACCACCACGCCAGCCCGGACGATCTATGGTTCACGCGTGATTGGAGACACCGGCGTGGCCAACGGTGCCATCTTTGGTTGGGCATGCGCAACGCACTTCAACGGTTCGATTCCGGTTCACCTCTATCTTGGAGGTCCGTATGGAACGGGTGTGGGCTATGGCATCGCCACCGCAAACCTGGGTAGCGAGCCTGCCATCAACAATCAATGCAAGGGTGGTGGTGGCGCGTACCGTTTCAGCATTCCGATCACCGACGCAATGGTGCGCGATCACGGTGGCAAGAAGATCTATCTGCATGGCATATCGCCGGTCGGCGGCGGCAACAATGTGCTGGCAAACGGCGGTACCTTCAGCGTGCCGGTCAACAGCCCACCGACGATCTCGCTGGTATCACCTGGCAACGTGCAGGTGGAAAGTCCGGGAGAGATCCGGCTGGTTGCCAACGCCAGCGATCCCGACGATGCCGTGGCGCAGGTCGCTTTCTATCGCGATGGGAATCAGGTCGCAGTGGTTGGCGCCGCACCCTACGAGTTCACGGTTTCCGGCCTGGGTGCAGGGAGCTACAGATTCCATGCGGTGGCCACTGATCGACGCGGCGCGACCGCGACATCGAACACGCATACGGTGTCGGTCGTCCGCGGGCAGTCGCCCCGTGCGGTTACGCGGACCTATGTCTACGATGGCAACCAGCGGCTGTGCAAGACCATCGAGCCGGAAACTGGCGCTACCGTGGTGGACTACGATGCCGCGGGTAACATTGCGTGGACGGCGTCCGGGCTTGATCTGACCGACACCGCTGCCTGCAACCGCGCCGAGGCCTCGGCTTCGGGGCGCCGTGTGGATCGTGCCTACGACGCACTCAATCGTGTTGTGCGGATACGCTTCCCTGATCGCAACGGCGACCAGGACTTGAGCTATCGCAACAGTGGCGAAGTACAGAGCGTCACCACCTGGAACGACCAGGGCAGGCAGACCACCGTCAACTCCTTCCAGTACAACAAGCGCAACCTGTTGGTGGGCGAAAGCGCGGCCAGCACCGGACGCCCAACCTGGTCGATGGGGTACGGTTACGACGCGCAGGGCGCGCTGGCCAGCGTGGTCTATCCGGGCGGTCTGACAGTCAGCTACGCCAACAATGCCCAGGGGCAGCCGCTAAGTGTCTCCGCGGGCGGTGTCAGCTACGCCTCCGGTGTGCGCTACCACCCGACCGGGTCGGTGCAGTCCTTCAGCTATGGCAACGGTATTGTCCATGCGACGCAGTTGAACGCGCGGCAACTTCCGTATCAGCAGACCGACGCGGGCGCCATGTCCTATCGCTACAGCTACGACGCGATCGGCAACGTCACGGGGATTGCAGATCTGCAGCAAGGTGCCGGCTTCGATCGCACGTTGCAGTACGATGCCGGCCAAAGGCTGATTGCTGCCGGTTCAGCCAGCTTCGGCGGTGATCACTGGCATCGCTACAGCTACGACGCGCGCGACAACCTGTTGTCTGCCTCACTGGGCGGCGTCAAGGACTACCGCTACTGGTACGACGAGCGCAATCGCCTTGCAAACATCCTGAATGCAGATGGCGCGACGATCATCGGGCTGTCCTATGACGCCCAGGGCAATCTGCGCAGCAAGAATGGTCGGGTCCACGAGTTCGATCTCGGCAACCGCTTGCGCACCATCCAGGGCCTGGAAAGCTACCAGTACGATGCCGCCGGCCGTCGGACGGTGACCTCCGATGGTAGCGGTGATCGGCTGCGCTCGTTCTATGGGCAGGGTGGACAGCTGTTGTATGAGCAGCGACGTGACGGCGGGGCGGCGGAGTTCATCATGCTGGGCAGCCGCCTGTTGGCCAAGCGCCAGGGTGGCGTGGTCACTTATCAGCACGTGGATTCGCTCGGAAGCCCAGTGGCAACCAGCAATGCGGCAGGGCAGGTGACCGAGCGGACACAGTACGAGCCCTATGGCCAGTCCATCGGCAAGGCCATCGATGGCGTGGGATACACCGGCCATGTCTCCGATGCCGCGTCCGGGCTCGTATACATGCAGCAGCGCTACTACGATCCGCAGATCGGGCGGTTCCTGTCGGTGGATCCGGTCACGGTCTATAGCAGCCCCGTGGACGCGTTCAATCGGTACCGGTACGCAGATAGCAACCCCTACAAATTCACCGACCCGGATGGCCGACAGTCTCGTGATCTAGAGAACGAGTACAAGGTTTCTGGAGCACGGCCCCCTCCCTCGGACGCAACGTTTGCGGACGCGATGGACAAGATTGCCAAGTTCATCAATCCATTCATGCCGGCCGCGGATTGCTACCGGGATGGTTGTGGAGCGGGGGGATGGGCCATGGCTGTTGTCGTGGCTGTGCCTCAGGGCAAGGTTGGGCGGTTGACCTCTCTGGTGAAGAATGATGCACTGCTGGTGCGCGAAGCCGGGCGCGCGGGCCGGTCAGTACAGTCTTCGTTGGACGGACTTACTGCACAGTTGGCAAAAGGAAACATGAATCCTGGAATCGGGACAAAGCATCTTTTCAACGGGGTTTATGAAGCGCGCGCGCGTGACGGTGCCCGTGTCTATTTCAGGCAATCGGAGAACTCGGTGGAGATCCTTGCGAAGAGCTCGAAGGATAACCAAGAGCAGGTCATCAGGAGGTTGCAGGATGTCTACGGTAAGTAAGCTGGGCGAAGTTGAGGTGACTCTGCTCGGCGCAGTCGACGACGTTCTCGATGACAATGTTGACGTAGTCATCAGGCTTCCCCAGGGCGAGGTAAGAACATCAACGTTCTTCACCATGAAGAATATTGAGGCGATCGTTGCCAGATACAGGGCGAGTGGTGAATGCTTGTCGGGAAGATTCTTCTGGTCCAAAGACATGGTCATCGTTGAAGATCTTCGAATGGAGACCATTCATGAGATCGTCCATGAACTAGTCCGTAGTGGGGAGTATCGTCATGCGTTCGGTATTGCCAAGCTTGAGGATTGAGGCCCGTCCATTGAGTGACTGCTTTCGGGAGCGGGTGAGGGCTGAACATAAGTCGGCTGTTGGGCTGGCCATCAATTGATGATCTCCCCACTCCCCGAAGCAACAAACGCCTTCAACTGCCGGACGAACTCCGCGTCATACAGCTCCCACTCCGTAATCTCCCCAAGAACCCGCAACGGCTGCGCACTCCGATACGACCGCGTCGGATTCCCGGGGAACTTCTTGTTGGTCACGTTCGGGTCGTCTTCAAACGGCCCGGTCGGCTCCACCACATACACGCGCGGCCGCCCCTCACCTCGGGCCATCTCCGCAGCCAACCCGGCGCCCTTGGCAATCGTGGTGAAGTAGATGTGGTTCATCACCACGCTGTCGCGATAGTTGGACCGGAAGCCCGCGCTCAGCAACTCGCCCACCGCGAGGTCTGCGCGGGTGCCGTGGTAGAACGGCCCGGCGACCTGGTCGCAGGTGTCATGCGAAACGGGTGTCCATTCGGTGTCCTGTGCCATCGGCACTGCCCCTACCTGTCCTGCCGGATCGACAGGCCGGCGAGTCTAGGGCGCCGGCAGGGCCTTTCTGCAAGGCCCCATCCGGGAAATACTCTGTAAACGGGAGGCGCGGCGCGCCTCCTTTTTCATTCTGTGGTGCCGCGACCTTCCAGCTCACGCACGGCCGTTTCCAGCGCGTCCAGCTTCTCGCGGGTCTTCAGCAGCACTGCACGCTGCACTTCGAACTCCTCGCGGGTGACCAGGTCCAGCTTGGCCAGGCCGGCCTGCAGTGCGCTCTTGAAGGTGGCCTGCAGTTCCTCGCGCGATTCGCGCAGGCCCGGCGGCACCAGGTCGCTGAGGCGACGGGCGAGGTCATCGATTTGATTCAGGTCGATCATGGGGTGCTCCGTGGGGGTGGGCCCGTGCATCCGGCGCGGGCAGGCCGATCGGGCACAAGGATACTGCCGGCACCCACTGCCCGGACAGGCCGCAGCGGCTTCGCACGGGCCGCGTTCAGGCGCTATCCTCCACGCCGGAAGACAGGAGATAGACGATGAAGATGGTCATGGCGGTGATCAAGCCGTTCAAGCTCGACGACGTGCGCGAAGCGCTGGCCGAGCGTGGGGTTACCGGGATCACGGTGACGGAAGTGAAGGGCTTTGGTCGCCAGAAGGGCCATACCGAGCTGTACCGTGGCGCGGAGTATGTGGTCGATTTCCTGCCGAAGGTGAAGCTGGAAGTGGCGGTGACCGATGACCAGGTGGAGGCGGTGGTCGAGGCCATCGTGAAGGCGGCGGGCACCGGCAAGATCGGCGACGGCAAGGTGTTTGTGTACGACCTGGGCAGCGTGGTGCGTATTCGTACCGGAGAGTTGGACGCGGACGCGCTGTAAGCGCGCCCGGGGCCGCGGGCACCCGACGGAGATGCCGGGACGCGACGAGGTAGAGTCGACTGTTAGTCGACTTGCGCGCGCAGCGCGGGGTTTTCCTGCTTCGGAACGAAGAGCAGTCGACTAACAGTCGACTCTACCTAGTCGGGTGCACGCAGCCCCCGAGTCATCATCCCCATCGGGTGCACGCAGCCCCCGAGGCATCATCCCCGTCGGGTGCACGCAGCCGCCAAGGCATCATCCCCATCGGGCGCACGCAGCCCCCGAGGCATCATCCCCATCGGGCGCACGCAGCCCCCAAGGCATCATCCCCATCGGGCGCACGCAGCCCCCAAGGCATCAGCCCCATCGGGCGCACGCAGCCCCAACGAGGTTGTCCCATCCCATCGGGCGAACCATCCCGCCCGAAAGACGCGGCGTTTACTGCCGCTTCGCCCACGTGTAGAACCGCTTCCAGCCCTGCCGCACGGCCGCCACCCAGCCCGGGTCGGCCACCAGTGCGGCCTGCGCGGCACTCGGCGCTTGGCCGGTCACGCGCTGGCGGATCTTCAGCAGGTTCTTCATGTCGCTGCGGCGCATCTGCCGGCTCAGCGGGTTGCGACGCAGCCAGCGCGGGGCGCGCCAGGCCGAGGTGAAGTCCAGCAGTACCGGCACGCCGCCGCTCACCACCACGTTGGTGCCATGCAGGTCGTTGTGGGTGATGCCGGCGGCATGCAGGCGGTTGAGCGCGTGCTGCAGCTGCTCGAACACTTCATTGCCCACGGCCTGTGCGCTGCTGAGCGTCTGGCCGGGAATGAATTCCATGCCCAGCGCCAGGCCACCGAGGGTACCGAGCAGGGCGGGGGCGTGCTTCCAGCCGCCCAGGCGCTGCAGCATGCGCGCCTCGCGGCGGACCATCAGCCGCGCGACGGGCGACAGCGGGGTGCCGCGATAGCGGGAGTAGTCCTTGATGACCGCCTCGCGCCCGTCCAGGCAGGTGCGGTAGACATCGGGGGCCAGGAAACGCTCGCCACGCTTGAGCAGCAGCGGCGCCGCGGCGTCATCGCCGCAGGAGGAGGGGGGAGTAGCAGGGAGATACATGTCGGGGTCTCGGACGACCCGGTGGGCGGCGCTGAGCGTCAAGCGAACCGGTGGTGCGGGGGAAGTACTAATGTTTTGTTAATTTTAGTACTCACCAGTTCGCTATTCCACGATTTGTCGGAGAAATGTCGGCGCCGTGGCTGGAACAGTTCGTCACGCAGAATCGGACAATTTTGTCTCACTTGGGGGATATTTCTTCTACGTCAATGGCTTGGACGTAACGTCGGTGGCGATGCGCTGGACGAATGACATCAGTGCGTCGCGCAACTGGTCCAGGCCGGGCTGTTCGATGGGGAAGTGGCCGCAGTTGGCCAGCAGCACGCGTTGCTTCGGTGCGGCCAGGCGTTGGAAGAAGCGGTCGCTGATGGACACCGGGGTCCAGTCGTCGCAGGCCGGATGCACCATCAGCACCGGGCAGCGCAGGAACTGCTCCGGCTCCAGTGCCGGGGCGGTGTCGAACAGCGAGGCCAGCAGGCCCAGCGGCACTCGGTTGCCGCCACCCAGCGGGTCGGCACAGACCAGCGCGGTCAATGCCGGATCGCGCGACATCCGCTGCATGTGGGTGAACCAACGCACCGGTACGCGCAGGTTGCGGGTCAGGCGGCTCAACGGGCGCAGCGACCACAGCGCGGCGCGCATCCACGGCTGGCGAACCAGGGCGGCCTGCACCACGGGGTCACGCGGGTCGGCGAGGGTGGTGGCCACAAGCCCCCGCACCCACGCTGATTCGGCGGCCACCAGGTAGGCGAGATAGCCGCCGACGCTGGCACCCAGCAGTACGATCGGACGGGGCCGATGCCGGTATTCGGCCTCGATCAGGGCCAGCAGTGCCCGCTTCCAGGCGCCGTAGTCGACCTGGTGCCAGGCCGCCGCGCTCAAGCCGTAGCCGGGCATGTCGGGCGCCAGTACTTCATGCCCGGCGGCCGCCAGCCCCGCCGCCAGTGGCGCGAACATGCGGCCGTAGCCCCCGGCACCATGCACCAGAACGACGGTCACGCCTGCGTCGGGTGGCCCGTGGCGATCCACCTGCAGCACGCCGCCGCCCCAGCCGAAGCATTCGCTGCGCGGCCCGGCGGCGGGCTGGTCCGGGAAAAAGTCCCCGTAGCGGGCGCTCAGGGCAGGGTAGGGGGCGGTGTCACGTGCAGTCATCATGGCAGTCTAGGCCAGCTGTTCAGGAACGCGACCCTGAACAAGGTGCACGGGCAACTTGACCCCGGCGCACGGCCTGCCGACCATAAGCTGTTAATTCGCGACATCGGCGGCCGCCCCTCCATGGCACGTCCCCGTCCCCTGCCGCGTTCCCCACCGGTGCTGGCCGCCTGGCCGTGCATCGCCCCCGTTTCCCGATCCGGCCGCGGCTGGAGGAAAGTGCTTTGACTATCAAGATCGTACTGGCAGTGCTGTTCGTGGCCTGCGTGCTGTACATCCACTTCCGTGGCAAGGTCCGCGCGCGCTGGTCGCGCCAGCTGCTGGACCATTCCAGTTTCATGGCCCCGATCAACGTGGTCATGTACATGTTCTCGAAGGTGCCGACCACGCCGTTCCTGGACCCGGGCAAGGAGTTCCCGCAGCTGGAACCGCTGCGCCAGAACTGGCAGATGATCCGCGACGAGGCGTTGGCGCTGCGCGATGCGCAGAAGATCGCTGCTTCCAGCAGCTTCAACGATGCGGGTTTCAACTCGTTCTTCCGCCGTGGCTGGAAGCGCTTCTACCTGAAGTGGTACGGCCCGTCGCACCCGTCGGCGAAGACGCTGTGCCCGAAGACCGTGGCGCTGATCGAATCGATTCCGGACGTGCGTGCGGCGATGTTCGCGCAGCTGCCGCCGGGCAGCGAGCTGCGCCCGCACCGCGACCCGTTCGCCGGTTCGCTGCGCCTGCACCTGGGCCTGACCACGCCCAACGACGATGGCTGCTACATCGAAGTGGACGGCATCAAGAAGAGCTGGCGCGATGGCGAGTGGATGATGTTCGACGAGACCTACATCCACCATGCGCACAACGAGACGCAGGAGGATCGCGTGATCCTGTTCTGCGACATCGCCCGCCCGCTGCGTTTCGGCCTGCCGGGCCTGTTCAACCGTGCGGTGGCGGCCACGTTGCTGGCCGGTGGTGCCTCGCCGAATCTGCCGGGTGACCCGACCGGTGGCGTCAACAAGGCGTTCGGTGGCCTGTACAAGGTGCGCCTGAAGGCCAAGGCGCTGCGCGAGCGCAGCGTGGTGGCCTACCAGGTCATCAAGTGGGGCCTGGTGGTGGCGGTGATTGCCGGTATCTGGGCGCTTTGATTCCCGGCGCTTCATGAGGTTGCCGGCCAGCGGCCGGCACTACCGGAACATGAAAAAACCCGCGCTGTCGCCAGCGCGGGTTTTTCATTGGGTGGGTGCCGACCGTTGGTCGGCACGCCTTACTTCAATGCCGCCTGCACGAACGGCGGGGTCACCAGCACGCCGGTGTGCAGCGCGGCGGTGTAGTACAGGGTGTTGAAGGTCTTGGCGGCCGAGTCGGCCTGGCGGAAGTCGAAGCTGCTGTCGCCCTTGCGCGCCATGGTCACGCTCCACCAGCCGGTCGGGTAGCACGGTTGCGGGAACGGCAGGGTCTTGAACGAGCCGAAGCCGGCCTTGCCCATCTCGGCGCGCATCTCGTTGATCAGCTCCAGCTGCATCAGCGGCGACTCGGACTGCTGCACCAGGATGCCATCGTCCTTCAGGGCCTTGAAGCAGCTCTCGTAGAAGGCCTTGTTGAACAGGCCTTCACCCGGGCCGACCGGATCGGTCGAGTCCACGATCACCACGTCCACGCTGCCGGCCGGGCAGTTGGCCATGTAGGCCACGCCGTCGTCGAACAGCAGCTCGGCGCGGGCGTCGTCGTTGGAATCGCACAGTTCCGGGAAGTGCTTGCGCGCCATCACCGTGACCTGCTCGTCGATATCACACTGGGTCACGCTTTCCACGACGGTGTGCTTGAGCACTTCGCGCAGGGTGCCGCAGTCGCCGCCACCGATGATCACCACGCGCTTGGGCGCGGCGTGGGTGAACAGCACCGGGTGGCTGATCATCTCGTGGTAGAAGAAGTTGTCCTTGCTGGTCAGCATGATGGCCCCGTCGATGGTCATCAGGTTGCCCCAGTCGGTGGTCTGGAAGATCTCGATCTTCTGGAACGGCGACTGCACCTCGTCCAGCTTGCCGGTGATGCGGTAGCCGATGGCCGAGCCGGTGCGCTCGAAGTGTTCGATGTACCAGTTGTTGCTGTCAGTCATTGAAAACAGTCCTGTTCGGAGGGGTGAAGCCGGGCTGGCGGGCGGGGCCGCGTGGCACAGATGCCACATCCGGACGGATCGGCCCGTTCAGGTTGAAACCTGTCACGGGCGCGGGCGCGCATGATAACGAACCTGTGGGCATATAGGCGTTATCATGCCCCCCCTTTTATTGCCAACAAGGCCGACTGAAATGACCGATTGGTCCCTCGACCAAGCCCGCAAGACCTACTCGATCCCGCATTGGGCGGACGGTTACTTCGACGTGGATCAGGCCGGGCACATGGTGGTGAGACCGACCGGGGCGGATGGCCCGGTGGTGTCGCTGCCCAAGGTGGTCGATGCTGCGCGCGCGGCCGGTGCCAAGCTGCCGCTGCTGGTGCGCTTCCCGGACATCCTCGGCCAGCGCCTGGGCAAGCTGCAGGCGGCCTTCGCCCAGGCCCAGCAGGACTGGGAGTACAGCGGCGGCTACACCGCCGTGTACCCGATCAAGGTCAACCAGACCCGCGGCGTGGCCGGCACCCTGGCCAGCCACCACGGCGAGGGCTTCGGCCTGGAAGCGGGCAGCAAGCCCGAGCTGATGGCCGTGCTGGCGCTGTCGCGCCCGGGCGGCCTGATCGTCTGCAACGGCTACAAGGACCGCGAGTACATCCGCCTGGCCCTGATCGGCCGCAAGCTGGGCCTGCAGACCTTCATCGTCATCGAGAAGCCGTCCGAGCTGAAGCTGGTGCTGGAAGAGTCCAAGGCGCTGGACGTGAAGCCGGGCCTGGGCGTACGCATGCGCCTGGCCTCGCTGGGCGCCGGCAAGTGGCAGAACAGCGGTGGCGACAAGGCCAAGTTCGGCCTGTCCCCGCGCCAGCTGCTGGACCTCTGGAAGTCGCTGCGTGACACCGAGTACGCCGACTGCCTGAACCTGCTGCACTTCCACATGGGTTCGCAGATCTCCAACGTGCGCGACATCGCCAACGGCATGCGCGAAGCCACCCGCTACTTCGTGGAGCTGTCGCGCCTGGGCGCGAAGATCACCCACGTCGACGTGGGCGGCGGCCTGGGCGTGGACTACGAAGGCACCCGTTCGCGCAGCTTCTGCTCGATCAACTACGGCCTGCATTCCTATGCCAGCAACATCGTGCAGCCGCTGGCCAATGCCTGCGAAGAGTTCGGCCTGACCCCGCCTCGCATCGTGACCGAGTGCGGCCGCGCGATGACCGCGCACCACGCGGTGCTGATCGCCAACGTCTCGGAAGTGGAAGAGGCGCAGGAAGGTCGCGTGCCGGACCAGCACGACGACGAGCCGGCGGCGATCCGCCACCTGCGCGAGATCCACGATGAACTGGACGTGCGCCCGGCGGTGGAACTGTTCCAGGAAGCGCAGCATTTCCACGCCGAAGGCCTGGCCAGCTACGCGCTGGGCCAGATCGACCTGCCGCAGCGTGCGCGCATCGACGACCTGTTCTACGCCATCGCCCACGGTGTGCGTGCGCGCCTGAGCTACGACGAGAAGAGCCACCGCCCGGTGCTGGACGAACTGAACGAACGCCTGGTCGACAAGTACTTCGTCAACTTCAGCGTGTTCGAATCGATCCCGGACGTGTGGGCGATCGACCAGGTGTTCCCGATCGTGCCGATCGAGCGCCTGGACGAAACCCCGGACCGCCGCGGCATCATCGCCGACATGACCTGCGACTCGGACGGCATGGTGGAAACCTATGTCGAGAACGAGAGCCTGGACAGCTCGCTGCCGCTGCACCAGATGAAGCCGGGTGAGAGCTACCGCATCGGTTTCTTCATGGTCGGCGCCTACCAGGAAATCCTGGGCGACATCCACAACCTGTTCGGCGATACCGACGCGGTGGAAGTGCTGGCCGATGCCGATGGCTACGCCATCACCCAGCAGCGCCGTGGCGACACCACCGATGTGATGCTGGATTACGTGGGTTACCGCCTGGACGAGCTGCGTGCCACCTATGCGCAGCGCGTGGCCGAGGCCCAGCTGTCGCCGGAACGTGCGCAGGAGCTGTCCGAAGCGCTGGAAGCCGGCCTGACTGGCTACACCTACCTGTCCGACGAACCGCTGGTCTGATGATTACGGGAACGCCGGGCATGGCCCGGCGCTACCGGTCACCATGAGCGCGCGCGCGATCTTCCACCTGTTCCTGCATGCCGCCGTGCCAGCCCTGCTGGCATGGCTGTTCTGGCGCAAGCGCTTTGCCTCGGCCTGGTTGCTGATGCTGCTGGGTTGGATCATCGATCTGGACCACCTGCTGGCCGACCCGATCTACGCCCCGAACCGCTGCAGCATCGGCTTCCACCCGCTGCATACTACCCCGGCCATCGCGGTCTACGCGGGGCTGTGCGTGCCGAAGAAAACGCGGTTGTTCGGCATCGGTTTGATGATTCACATCGTGCTGGACGCGATTGACTGCTGGTGGATGCATCACCGCTGATGCGGAACTGAAATGACCGGCGAAGGCGGGTAGAGTCGACTGTTAGTCGACTGCTCTTGGCTGCGGTGCCGGGAAATCCCGCGCTGCGCGCGAAAGTCGACTAACAGTCGACTCTACCGGCCTGGCGTTCCAGCGTTGACGAGTCAGCCCGCTGGCAACCACACCGTCGCCCGCAACCCTGGCTGCGCATTCTCCAACGCCAACCGCCCGCCGTAGCTGGCGGCGATATCGCCCACGATCGCCAGGCCCAGCCCGCTGCTGCCTTCGCGCTCATCCAGCCGCACGCCACGCTGCACCACCTGCGCCAGCGCCTCTGCCGCAAGACCGGGGCCGTCGTCACGCACGTCGATGCGCAGCTGCCCTTCGTGGATGTCAGCGCCGACGCTGACCTGCTGCCGTGCCCATCGCCCCGCGTTGTCCAGCAGGTTGCCCAGCATCTCTTCCAGATCCGCACTGGCACCGGCGAACTGCAGCGCCGGATCGATGCCTTCCGCCGTGAACGCAATGCCGCGCTCGCCATGCACGCGTGCCATCAACCGGCACAGCGCCTGTGCGACAGTCGCCACGTCGGTGCGTTGGCGATTGTCGGCGGCCAGTCCGGCAGCCAGGTAACGGTCGACGCTGGCCTGCATGCGCGCACTTTGTTCGCGCACAGTGCCACGCCAATGCGCACCTTCGCCGTCGGCCTCGGTAGCCAGCACGCTCAGCGGAGTCTTCAGCGCATGCGCCAGATCCTGTGCACTGGTGCGTGCCCGCGCCACCATGCGCTGCTGGTGCTCCAGCAGTGCGTTGAGTTCTTCACCCAGGGGCGCGACCTCCGCGCCCAAACCGCGCGTCTCGATGCGCTGCGCATCACCGCGCCGCACCCGTTCCAGCTGTGCACCGAGGCGATGCAGCGGGCGCAGGCCGAAGTGCACCTGGCTGGCCAGCACCGCCAGCCACGCCGCAACCAGCACACCCAGCGCAATGGCGGTGCGCTGACGGAACGCGGCGACATCGGCATCCAGCGCGCTGCGGTCGGTGGCGACCACGGCCACGAACGGTTCGCTGGCGCGTGGCAGGCGCACCTGCTGCACGCGTGCGCGCAGCGATTGCTGCAGGGGGCCGGTCAGGTTGCGCGTGGCCGGGCCAATGGCCGTGGCGGGAAGCGTTTCATCCCACAGCGAACGCGACTGCAGCAGCACGCGGCCGTCGGCACCGGCGATCTGCCAGTACGCACCGGAGAACACCCGCTGGAAGCGCGCGTCATTCGGTTCCTGGCGCAGCTGCAGCTGGTTGTCGGGGGTGACTTCCATCTGCGCGACCAGGGTCAGCATGTCCTGCTGCAGTTCGTGGTCCAGCCGATCACGCGCGCTGCGCTTGAACAGTTCGCCCAGCAGCGCACTGGCCAGCAACGAGACCAGCAGCAGGCCGACGCCACCAGCCAGCAGCAGGCGCCGCCGCAGCGAGGGCTGCCGCGTCACGGTACCGCCAGCCGCCAACCCTGGCCGCGCACGGTCTGGATCAGTTCGGTACCGAGCTTGCGGCGCACGCGCCCCAGCAGCACATCCAGCGCGTTGGAGTCGGGATCCAGCCCGCCCTCGAACACCTGTTCGCCGAGGCGATCACGGCCGATCACCTGGCCGCTGTGGTGGATGAAGTAACTGAGCAGGCGGAATTCCTGCGGGCTCAGCGCCAGCGGCTGTCCGTCCAGTTCGAAGCGACCGGCGTTGACGTCCAGCTGCAGCGGCCCGCAGTGCAGGCGCGGGCTGGCGTGGCCATGGCTGCGGCGGATCAACGCGCGCAGGCGCAGCACCAGTTCGTCGGCCTGGAACGGTTTGGTCAGGTAGTCGTCGGCACCGGCGTCGAAGCCGGCCAGCTTGTCGTGCCAGCGCCCGCGCGCGGTCAGCACCAGAACCGGGAAGGTGCGGCCGTTGCCGCGCCAGCGCTCGATCACACTCAGTCCGTCCAGGCCGGGCAGGCCGAGGTCAACGATGGCCGCCTGCAGCTCCTCGATCTGGCCGGTTTCCTCGGCCTCGCGTCCGTCGGCAACCTGGTGCACCACGTAACCGGCCTGCTCAAGCAGGGGCACCAGGCGCTGCGCCAGCGCGGCATCGTCTTCGGCCAACAGGATGCGCATCAGTCGTCCAGCTCCGTCTTCAGCAGCTTTCCGCTGCGCGCATCATAGTCCAGCTCGACCACCACGCCGTCACCGCGCAGGATCTCCACTTCGTAGACGCCGTCGTCCAGCTCCACTTCCAGCAGCTGCCCCGGGTAACGCTTGAGTGCATCGCGCACCACGCTTTCCAGTGGCACGTAGCGGCCCTGCTGCACGGCACGACGCGCGACCTGCTGCGCCGGATCCTGCACGGGCGCAGCGGCGGACGGGGCGTTGGCCAGGGCCAGCAGCAGGGGCAGGGTGGCAAGCATCGCGGGCGTGTGAGGGAAGCGGACCAGGCGTGAGTGTGCAGCGGCCGACTAACAGCGGGCTAACAGCGCCGGCTAAGGGGCTGTTAACCACCCCGTGCATCGTGGCGTTGCCGGGATGGTCCGGCCATGAACACGAACAGGAGAATCCCCATGTTGAAGTCGCTTGCCCTCGCCACCGTCGCCGCCCTGGCCATCGTGCCGGCCGCTCAGGCCGCACCGCTGGGCATGGCCCAGGTTGAACAGACCCTGCGCAAGGCCGGTTACACCCAGATCCACGAGATCGAGCGTGATGACAGCCTGTGGGAAGCGGACGTGAGCCGCGCCGATGGCCGCTTCAGCGAGGTCTACGTGGACCCGAAGACCGGCGAGATCTTCGACGAGCACAACGGCCGCGCGCTGCTGACCACCGAACAGGTGCTGGCACGGGCACAGGCACATGGCCTGCGCGAGATCCATTCGTTGGAACGCGATGGTGCCACCTGGTCGCTGGAAGCGCGCAATGCCCGCAACCAGAAGGTGGAAGTGCGCCTGAGCGGTTATGACGGCCGCATCCTGCACAGCGAGCGCGATGGCTGGCTGGATTGATTCCAGATCCGGTAGATGCCGACCTTGGTCGGCATACGGGGAAGAAGCGTGTCGACCAAGGTCGACACCTACCGGGCATAGGCACCGGTAGTGGCCGACCTTGGTCGGCCCAGGCGCGGGTGCCAGCCCTTACCAGCCGAACGGCGGCGGGTAGTCCCAGTAGCCCGGCCCGCGGCCGTAGTAGCCACCATACGGGCCGAAGAAGCCCGGGCCCTTGCCCTCGCTCACGTGGATGTTGACGTTGACCCCGTGGGTCTTGCCCTCATCGGTGGTGTAGTTCTTGCTCAGGTTCAGCGTGGCGGCGTTGTAGTGGCTGTTGCCGCCATTCTTGGAATAGCCGATGCCGGTGGTGAAGCTGCCGGACACCTTGACCTTGTCGTCGGTCACGTCGGCGATCTTGGCGTCGTCGTGCACGCGCGGGCCGCTCTTGTCGCCGTAGTACGTGCCCGGCGGATCCTGTTTCAGGCTCGCATCGTTGAGGTAGCGCATCGGCGCCTGCGGCAGCGTCAGGTCCAGGCCGGCGGCCTGCGGCGCGGTGGCGCCGGCGGCAGACTGGGCCAGTACGGTTCCCGGCAGGGCTAGGCACAGCAGCAGGGTCAGGGGGCGGATCATGACGGCGCTCCAGCGGACAGGTGGCCACGCAACACGCGGCGGTACAGGCCGACGCTAGCAGGGACTGCTTGAATGATGCCTGTCGGCACCCGCTTGCGGTAGAGCCAGGCCATGCCTGGCTGCAGGTCACAACCGCCCGAACCCGAACAGCCCCGCCAGTGGATGCGTGCGCCGCTCGATCCGGGCCCGCAGCAGTTGCGCGCCGATCATCGAATAGGTGATGCCGTTGCCGCCGTAGGCCATGGCGAAGTGCACCCGTGGGCCCCATTGTTCGTGCGGGCCGAAGAACGGCAGGCCATCAGCGGTCTCGGCGAAGGTGCCGCCCCAGGAGAACGCCGGCACCGGGTCCAGCCGTGGGAACCAGCGCAGCAGCTGCTTCATCAGCTTGTCGGCCTTGCTCTGAACGCGCCGGTCGCGGCGGGCGGGGATGTCGATGGCGTCGTCCAGCCCGCCCACCAGCAGGCGACGGTCGCCGGTGGCGCGCAGGTACAGGTACGGGCGCGCGCTTTCCCACACCATCGTGGTGCGCAGCTGGCCCAGCACCTCGGCATCGATCGGGTCGGTGATGAAGGCGTAGCTGCTGCGGTTGCGGGCCACGCGCTGGTCGAGCCAGCGCTGGTTGGCATAGCCCATCGCCAGCACCACGTGGCGGGCGTGGATCGTGGCGCCGCCCTCGGTGAGGGCGCTCACACCGCGTGCGGTGGGTGTGAGCGTGTGCAGTACCGTGCGGTCATGCACCTGGCCGCCGCGACGGCGCATACGTTGCAGCAACCCATAGGCCAGGCGGTAGGGATCGACCCGCGCCGCCTGCCGGGTCAGCAGCGCACCGCCGGCGCCCACATCGAAGCGTTCGTGCAGTGCCTCCGGGCCCAGCCAGCGGGCATCCAGGCCGATGCCGCGACGGGCATCGCCCTCGGCCATCAGGCGCGGCACGTCGCGATGGCGGCTGGCCAGGTACAGGCTGTCCATCCGCTGGAAATCCACGTCCTTCAGGCCGCGCGCCACGCTACCCAGCGCCGGAATGGCCTCGGCACAGGCAAGGTAGGCCCGTGCGGCGGCGTCATGGCCATAGCGCTGCGCCAGGTCCAGCAGGTGCGTGTCGATCTCGTACTGCAGCAGCGCGGTGCTGGCAGCCGTGCTGCCCCAGCCGATGTCGCGCTGCTCGATGACCGCCACTTCCTGGCCGTGGGCGGACAGTTCGTCGGCGATCAGCGCACCGGTGATGCCACCACCCACCACCAGCACATCGCAGCGCAGGTCCTTTTCCAGCGGTGGGAAGGCGTGGATCAGGCCGTTGCGCACCGCCCACCACGGGTAGCCACTCTTCAGGTCCATGGGCGTGCGCGGCTCAGGCTGTCGGGCGACCGGTGTGCGGGGTGTGGATCAGTTCGGACAGATCGAAGCCCTGCAGGCGGGCAGTCGCCAGATAATGGTCCTGCACGGTGGCGTCCAGGCGCGGCTCGCGCGCCAGTAGCCACAGGTACTTGCGGTCCGGGCTGCCGACCAGTGCGACGCTGTAGTCCGGGGCGACCTGGATCACCCAGTAGTCGCCCTTGGCGAACGGCAGCCAGCGCAGGCCCTTGGGCAGGAAGCTGACCTCCAGCCGCGCGCTGTCGTTGTCCACGGCGCAGGCTTCGCCGCTGGCTTCCTCGACCTCGCCGTCCATGCGGCAGCGGTTGGTGACGCCGACGTTGCCGTTGTCGAGCAGGGTGTAATGCGCCGACACGTCGGTGCAGCCCTCCGGCTCGTGGCGCATCGGCAGGCGTGCGATCTCGTACCAGGTGCCCAGGTAGCGGGGCAGCTTGAGGCCGGCGACGGTCTTCAGCGGCGGGTGGTCGGTCATCGGCAGTCGTGGCAGGGGTGGGCCTCCACGATGCCGATGGCCTTGCCATGGGCGGGTGAAGCCGGGGCGATGGCCGTGTCCAGAACGTTCCGTCGCCGCTGCGGCGTGCCCGTTGTCACCGATGCGGCGGTATGCTGCCGCCAGCGCCGTGTTTTCCTGATCCAACCGAAGTGGAGGTGCCGATGTACCAGGTGATCCTGTTGAAGAGTGAATCCGCGTTCGCACGCGAGCAGTGGCCGCAGGTTGATGACCTGGTCGACTACGAGGGCGTCAGCTACAGCCTGCGTGCCGGCCCGCGCCAGCCACTGCCGACCGACCACGACTGGCACCCGGTGGCGGTGTATGCGCCCGATGAGATCACCGAGGAAGAGTTCCAGGACTGGTACGCGCTGCAGCAGCCGACGGTGGAAGAGCTGCGGCTGAAGTACTGATTCCGCCGGCGTGGCGTGCGGGCGCGCGGAAACGTGGGCTGGGTGAATCGACGGGGCGAATCGACGGGATAAACCGACGGGATGAACGGCGGGGCAAATTGATGGGGCAAACCGACGCGGCAAACCGATGGGGCAAATCGACGGGGCAAACCGACTGGGTAGAGTCGACTGTTAGTCGACTGCTCTTCGCTGGAAGCTGTGCAAAGCCCGCGCTGCGCGCGATAGTCGACTGACAGTCGACTCTACCCAGTCGATTCGCCCGGCCACGATCACCCCGCCGCAATCGCCAGGCCGTCATCACCCAGCGGCATCACCCCGCCGCCATCAACCCGTCGAAGCCCCCATCCACGCTGGTGTAGTCCTCCGCGCCACCATCCGGCCTTTACCGTCTGTGCCGTATAGTCGCGCGCAGGCGCGGTGGTCCGCGCGAAACGGTGTGGCTGGCGTGTCTTCTTTCCTGCGATCGATCCGTGCACGGGGGCCCTGGCTGGCCCTGCTGCTGTGCACTGCCTTCCTGCTGTCCGCACCGGTGCTGGCACAGGATGAGGACCCCACGCCGAAGCAGCAGCTGGCGGATATCGATGCGAAGCTGAAGGAAGTCGACCGCAAGCGTGGCGATGCCGCGGCCATCGAAACATTGGCCATGCTGTCCGAGGATGCTTCGAAGGCCCGGCGTGACGCCGAGGCGTTGGAAAAGGCGCTGCAGCCGCAAAAGGATCGCCTCGACGAACAGTTGGCGCAGCTGGGCACGCCTGCGGAAGGCACGACCGAGCCGCCGGAACTGGCAGCGCAACGACGCACCATCACCAAACAGCGCGACGGCCTGGCCGCGTCGGTAGCGCAGGCCAAGGCCAGTGCCGTGCGTGCCCAGCAGCTGGCGACCGACATCGACCAGCAGCGCACCGCGCAACGCACCGAGGAGCTGGGCCAGAAGGTCGCCTCGCCGTTGTCGCCTGCATTGTGGAGCAAGGTGGCCGAGCGTTTGCCGATCGATATCGCGCGCGTTGCGCCGCTGGCCGAGCAGGGGCGTGACACGCTGATCACCGGTATCCGCACCAATGGCTGGGGCACGCCCTTGCTGGGCCTGGTGGCCGCGCTGGTGATGATGTTCCCGCTGCGGTTGTGGCTGCGCCGCCTGGGGCGGCGGTTCGCCGCGTCCGACCGAGCGCCCGATGGTCGCCTGCGCCGATCTGGCCTGGCCATGTGGCTGCTGCTGGTGGGGACGCTGCTGCCCGGTTATGCGGTAGTGGTGCTGATGGCAGCATTGGATGCCGTTGATGCGATCGCGCCGCGCCTGCAGGTGGTGGCCGATGGTCTGGAAACCGCGACCTTCCGCGCTGCCTTCATCGCTGCGCTCAGCGCCTGCCTGCTGGTGCCCAAGCGCCCGTCATGGCGATTGTTGAACCTGGACGACACCGCTGCGCTCAAGCTGCGCAAGTACGCCTGGGGCGCGGCGGCACTGGCCTGGCTGAGCACGGTGCTTGTGGCGATCGATCAGGCCACGCGCACCAGCGATGTGACCACCGTGGCGCTGGATGGCCTGATTGCACTGACCTACCTCGGCCTGATCATGGCCATGCTGGTGACGCTGGCGCGCCTGCACCGGCGGCAGACCGCCGAGGCCGAAGCCAAGCTGGAAGCGCAGGCCGACGGGCAGGGCCCGAGTACGCCGGTGCGCCGCAGCAGCTGGCTGGTGCTGGCGCGCGTGGCAGGCAACATCGCGGTGGTGGCAGCGATCATCGCCACGCTGCTGGGCTATCTGAATTTCGCCAAGTTCGTGAACCAGCAGCTGATCGGCGGCAGCATCGTGGTGCTGGCGGCGACGCTGCTGTTCAAGTTCGTCGATGACCTGAGCACCTGGATGCTCAACGCCGACAGCAAGGTTGGCCAGACCATCCTGCTCAGCACCGGCCTGAGCGTGTCGCGGCTGGAGCAGGCCGGCGTGCTGCTGTCGGCAGCGCTGCGTACGGTGGTCGTGCTGCTTGCACTGCTGGCGCTGGTGGCGCCGTTTGGCAACATCGGTGCGGTGGTGGAGCGCTTCGCTTCGTTGCTCACGACCGGCATTCCGCTGGGCGGAACCACGCTGAAGCCGATGCGGATCGTGCTGGCGGTGGCCGTGCTGCTGGCCGGCCTGGCGGTGACCCAGCTGGTGCAGCGCTGGTTGACCGACACCTACCTGCCGAAGACCGAGCTGGACCTGGGGGCGCGCAATTCGGTCAGTACCGTCGCCCGCTACCTGGGCATCATCATCGCGGTGATCTGGGCGCTGACAGCGATGGGACTGGAACTGACCAAGCTCGCGCTGCTGGTCAGTGCATTGTCGGTCGGTATCGGCTTCGGCCTGCAGGTGATCACCCAGAACTTTGTTTCCGGCCTGATCCTGCTGGCCGAGCGCCCGGTGAAGATCGGCGACTGGGTGAAGCTGGGCGACCAGGAAGGTGACATCCGCCGCATCAGCCTGCGCTCGACCGAGATCCAGGTGAGCGACAAGTCGACGCTGATCGTGCCCAACTCCGAGCTGGTCACCAAGACCGTGCGCAACATGACGATGGGCAACAACCAGGGCCGCATCCAGATTCAGTTCGCGGTACCGCCCAGCACTGATGTCGGCAGCCTGCGCGATGCGTTGCTGCAGGCCTACGCGGCGCATACCAACGTGTTGAAACAACCGGCGCCCACGGTCTACATCGACAGCATTGCCGGTGGCCAGATCACCATCAACAGCTTCGCGTACGTGGCCAGCCCGCGGCAGGTCTACGCCACCCGCAGCGATCTGTACTTCAGCCTGCTGCAGATCCTGGCCGAGCGGAACATCCCGCTGTCGACCCCGACCGATATCCACATCACCCGCGATTCGCAGGAGTAGGGGTTGTTTTGCAGGGCTGCGCCCTGCACCCGCCGAAGCAACGGCCGAAGCAACAGCCGAAGCAACAGCAACAGCAACAGCAACAGCGTGCATTCCGTGGGATGGCGGGGTGGGTCCGGTTGCGGGAGACGCCGTAAACCCATCCATGGGGGCTTGGCCGCGGCATCCATGCCGCGGACACTCCCGCAACCGGACCCACCCCGCCTTCGACAGTTTTCCGCGATCTGTTGGAAATGCTATTGGGGTCAGATCCGTTTTCCGGAGGAAAACGGATCTGACCCTATTTTGATTTTCGATATCTGACAGATTGTGTCGACCAAGGTCGACACCCACCAACAGCACACGGAATCTGTCAAAGGTGGGGCGGTGTGGGGTGGCAGGACCGTTGGCGCCATGGATGGCGCCATCGAGCCCCCAAGGACGGGTTTACGGCGTGTCCTGCCACCCCACACCGCCCCGCCATCCCACGGAATGCGCGCTGTTGCTGTTGCCGTTGCTCCGGTTTGTAGCGGGTGCAGGGCGCAGCCCTGCAAATAGCCCTACCCCCGCGGTCGGCTGCGCGAGGGCACCAGTGCGAACGTATCCACCGCCAGCTTCTCGGCATGGTTCAACCACGCGCGGATCTCCAGATCATCCACTTCGTGGTCCAGCCCGAACGACACGTTGATCTTGCCATTGGCATCGGGCTGCACCCACTGCTGGGCCAGCACCACCTTGCGCTGCGATGACACCGCCTCGATCCAGAAACCGCGATCCGGACGCGTGCTCGCCACCAGCTGCAGCATGTACTGGCCGGCACGGGTACGGCGGCCCTTCTGCGTGATCATGTGCGCCTGGCGCACGCTCGGGCGCGGGCCCTGGAACGCATCCAGTGGCGCATCCACGGCGATGCCGCCACGCAGGTCGTTGTCGCGGTACAGCTTGATGCCGTTGTCACGGTTGACCAGCAGGGCGCACCAGTCGCCGTCGGCCGAGCCGTCCTCGAACGCGGTGCAGCGATCGACATAGGCCAGGGTGTTGTCCGGGTCGGCATCATCGAACTGGCGCGACGTGTTCTCCAGGTACACCGATTTCAGGCCCCAGTCCTTGTCGTACTCCAGCAGCACCGGTGGCTGCACGTGCTGCAGGCCGACCACCACCTGGTCGTCGCCGTCAATCTTCAATTCACGGGTCGGTTCGCCCAGCCACAGCGAGCGGGCGAACGCCAGATACTGTGGATAGTCGCGGCCACCGTCGCGGTGCGCGGCCACGCTGGCGCTCGGTGCGCGCTTGTCATCCAGCAGCGAGCGGCCAAAGCCCATGGTCTGCAGGTTCGGGTCGAGCAGGCTGAGCAGGGTGGCGCCGGAATCCAGCGTTGAACCGTCTTCCACCGCCAGCTGGCGAGGCGCCACGCCGTCGCCGAGGAACAGCAGCAGGTTTTCGCGCTGCTGCTTGGCCAGCACATGGCTGAGGTCGTTGGGCATCGCCAGATGATCGGAAGCGATCACGATCAACGTGTCCTTGCCATACGGGCTGGCCTGGATGCGTTCAACCAGCTGCGAGATCAGGCGGTCGGTGCACTTGAGTGCATTGAGCAGGCCGATGTTGCCGTACTGGCTCTGGTAGCGCTCGCCCTTGCACGACACCGGCAGATGGCCGGCCGGGTGATGGGTATCCATCGTCAGCGTGGTCAGCATGAACGGCGAGCCGGCACGCGAGAGCTGCTCGAAGCGCTGGTAGGCGGTGTCCAGCAGCACGTCATCGTGCACGCCCCAGGCCGAGTAATGGATGCGGCCGATCTTCTTCTGCTGCTTGAACCAGGCCAGGTCATGCACTTCATCGAAACCGTGGCTGGCCAGGAACTGGCTCTTGCCGGCGAACTGGCCGTTGGCACCGCCCAGATAGTGGTTGGTGTAGCCCTGCTGCTTCAGGTAGTCGCCGAGGCACACCGCCTTGGGCAGGAAGCTGCCCATGCGGTCCATGCTGTTCTCGTCGCCCTGCGAGGTGGTCAGCGGCACGCCGCACATTGACGACACCAGGCCGGCGATGGTCCAGCCGCTGCCTTCGGCCGAGGCCAGGCCACGCACGTCCAGCGACTGGGACGCCAGGCGGTTGAGGTTGGGCATCAGGCCGGGAAACACGGCCTCGTCCAGGTAGGTGCGTTCCAGGCTTTCGCCATAGATCCAGACGATGTTGCGCGGACGCTGCAGTGGCTGCGTCGGCACCTGGTACTCGGGTGCGATGCGGGCGAAATCGACCGGCCGCAGCTGCTGATACATGCGCTGGCCGTCGCGGGCCAACGGGCTGAACATGATCGTGGCCACCCATACTGCGGTGAAGCCGGCAAACCAGGCACCGCCATGGCCGGGCCGGCGCCAGCGTTTCACCCGTGTGGCGAACAGCGGGAGGAGCGAGACCAGCGCCAGCACGATGAAGCCAGCGATATAGCCCTTGAAGTCGGAGATGCCGGCGCCTTCCATGTCGGCGCCCAGGTGATAAAGGGTGGCGGCATTGAGCCCATCGCCGGACAGCTTGTCGATCAGCCACCATGCACTGAGCGTGAGCAGCAGCAGCGAGAACGCACTGGCCTTCCACCACACCCACTTGTCGGACGCGAGGAACAACCAGCACAGCAGCAACAACGACAGCAGCAGTATCCAGAGCATAGGCAGCTTCGGCAGTGACGGGGTGGTGGTGATGGACGTCGTACCGACGCGTGTCCATCCGACCGGTGCTGCCGCAAGCACATGCATGTGACAGGCCGATGACCCGATAGTGCATGCACGAACCTGACTGAAATGTTTGTTGAAATGACGCGCGCGGGATCGCGATCAGAAGGTAAAACGAGCGTGAAAGGCTCCGTTGGATTGCATTAAAAACCGCGTGAATACGGGTGTTTTCCTTGATGCGCTAGCGATGCCCGCGCTCTTCGCGTGCCCGTGCACGACGATCGAACAGCAATGCACTGGTCACGATGCCAAGGCCGAGCACCACGCCGATGAACAACAGAATCAGCGCAATGAGCGGGTAGCCGAACAGGTGCCAGCCGGTGTCGATCTTCATCATCATTGCCGCGGCCATGATCAGTGCCGCGCTGATGATGCCGGCCGCCACGCGGTTGGCGATCTTCTGCAGATTCTCCATCAGCCGCGATTCCTCCAGCCCGGTCACCTTCATCTGCAGGCGGTTTTCGGCCAGCAGCGCCATGATGTCCGAGAGCTTGCGCGGCCCATCGCGCAGCAGCTGCTGCAGCTCCATCGCCTCGCTGGCGATGTTGGCCGCGGACAGTGACTTCTTCAGGCGTGCGCGCATCACGTGCTGCAGCTGGCGCTCGACGATGCGACGTGTTTCCAGCTCCGGTGCCAGCAACCGGCATACGGTTTCCAGGTTGAGCAGTGCCTTGCCCAGCAGGCTCAGTTCCGGCGGCGTGCGCAGCCCGCAGGCGGTGGCGATGCGCACCATGTCCAGCACTACGCGGCCTTCGGAAAAAGTGCCGCTGGCGGCGTAACGCGCGATCAACTGGCCGGTCTCGCGCAGATAGCGTTCCTCGTCGAACGCCTCCAGCCGCGTGCTGATGCTGATGAGATCATCGGCCACTTCCTCGCCACGGCCATCGACGGCGGCGAACAGGATCTTCAACAGGCGCTCGCGCAGGCGCGGCGGCATGTGCGCGACCATGCCCAGATCGAAGATCGCCAGCCGGCCATCGGGCATCACCCTCAGGTTGCCCGGATGCGGGTCGGCATGGATCTCGCCATGCACGAAGATCTGGTCCAGGTAGCCGCGGATCAGCGCCGCCGCCAGCGGATCCATCGACTGTTCGGTGCGGCGCACATCGGGAATCGCGTCCACGCGCACGCCGGTGGCCAGTTCCATGGTCAGCACGCGCTGGCTGCTGTAATCCCACAGCGGCTGCGGAATCCACAGGCGGCGGAACGGCTTGAGGTGGCGGCCGAAGCGGGCCAGGTTCTCGGCCTCGGCGTGGTAGTCCAGCTCCTGCATCAGGGTCTTGGCGAACTCGTTGAGCCAGTCGCGCAGGCGCACACGGCGGCCGACCTGGGTCAGGTGGTCGGCGGCCAGCGCGAAGCTGCGCAGCGCCTCCAGGTCCGAGCGCAGCTGTGCAGCGACTTCAGGCTTCTGCACCTTCACCGCCACCTGGCGTCCGTCGTGCAGCACCGCGCGATGTACCTGCGCGATCGACGCACAGCCCAGCGGCTCGGGATCGAATGAGGCGAACAGCTTGTTCACCGGTGCGCCCAGCTCCTGCTCGACGATCGCATGGATGCGCTCGACGGGAATCTCGGCCACCTTTTCCTGCATGCGCTCCAGGGCGGTGGCAAACTCCACCGGCACCATGTCCGGGCGCGTGGACAGCATCTGGCCCAGCTTGACGAAGGTCGGCCCCAGCGCTTCCAGGTCGCTGACGAACTGTTCCGGGTTGCCGTCTGCGGGAACGTCGGCCGGATTGCCTGCGGCATCCAGGTTCATGCCCGAGAACACGCCTGAATGGCGATAGCGCATCAGCAGGCGCAGGATCTGGCTGCGCCGGCTCATGCCTTTGACCAGCGGAGGATTGCCATTGGCGGTGGGCGGGTTGCTCAAGCGGGACTCCTTGCGGACGACGGCCGGTAGCGCCGGGCCATGCCCGGCGAAACGGGATCACGCTCCAGTCTGGCCGGGGCGGGGTCGTCACGTGGTGAACCCGATCTCTTCCGCAGTCAACGCCGAATCGGTCAGAATCCGCTCATTCCCTTTCTTGGACGCCCCATGGCCGGTGCCAGCCTGTTCGCCCTGCTCGACGATATCGCCTCCCTGCTCGACGATGTCTCGGTCCTGACCAAGGTCGCGGCGAAGAAGACCGCCGGCGTGCTGGGCGACGACCTGGCGCTGAACGCGCAGCAGGTTACCGGGGTCAACGCCAACCGCGAACTGCCGGTGGTATGGGCAGTGGCCAAGGGCTCGCTGGTCAACAAGGTGATCCTGGTGCCCGCAGCATTGGCGATCAGCGCGCTGGAGGCCTGGCTGCACAGCCGTGGCTGGAACGTGCCGCTGATCGTGCCGCTGATGATGATCGGCGGCGCGTTCCTGTGCTTTGAGGGCGTTGAGAAACTGGCACATCGCTTCCTGCATTCGTCCGATGACGATGCCGAGCGCCAGGCCGAGCGGCGCAAGGCGCTGGCCGACGCGCAGGTGGACATGGTGGCGTGGGAGAAGGACAAGGTGAAGGGCGCGATCCGCACCGACTTCATCCTCTCGGCCGAGATCATCGTGCTGACCCTGGGCGTGGTCGCCACCGCACCGTTCACCAACCAGGTGGTCACGCTGGCCGTGGTTGCACTGGCGATGACGGTCTTCGTCTATGGGCTGGTGGCGGGCATCGTCAAGCTCGACGACGTCGGCCTGTACCTGTCGCGCAAGGGCGGCGCCATCGCTGCCTTCGGCCGTGGCCTGGTGGCCTCGGCACCGTGGCTGATGAAGTTCCTGTCGGTGGCCGGCACCATCGCCATGTTCCTTGTGGGCGGCGGCATCCTGGTGCACAACGTGCCGGCGCTGCACCACGCGGTGCAGGCGATGGGGGGCGAAGGCCCGTGGGGCTGGCTGGTCAGCGCGGTGGGCAACATGGTGGTCGGCATCATCGCCGGCGCCATCGTGCTGGCGGCGGTGACCGGGTTCCAGAAGCTGCGCGGGAAGTAAGCCTGTAGACCCTCGGGGTCAGATCCCTTTTCCGTTGGAAAAGGGATCTGACCCCATTCCACGATCACCCCGCCTGCACCCGGTTCTTGCCCTGCCGCTTGGCGGCATACAGCGCGTCATCAGCGCGGCGCAGCAGGGTCTCGGTATCGTCGCCGGGCTGCCATTGCGCCAGCCCAGCGCTGAAATGCACCGGCACGCGCTGGTCCTGCACGGTCAGCACGCGATGTGCCAGCGAACGCTGCAGGCGCTGCACGGTGGCCATGCTGTCGGCGCCCTGGGTTTCCGGCAGCACCAGTACGAATTCATCGCCGCCCAGCCGCGCGATGCCGTCGGTGGCGCGCAGCAGCAGCTTGCACACGGACACCAGGTGCTGCAGCAGCGCATCGCCGCCGGCATGCCCGTGCGCGTCGTTGGTCTGGTGGAAATCATCCAGGTCGATCACCGCCACGCCCAGTGGTGAGTTGTTGCGCGCGGCGCGCGCCAGCTCGCGCTGCAGCAGTTCGTCCAGGCCGCGGCGGTTCAGTGCCTGGGTCAACGGATCGATGCGTGCCAGGTCACCGGCGGCGCGCAGCTCCTGCTCAAGCTCGGCAATACGTTGCTCTGCACGTTCCACTTCCTGCCGCGCATTGGCCAGGTGATCGCGGGCCTGTGCAGCCTGCTGCTGGACCTTGCCGGTGTCGCGCATCACGTCCTGCAGCAGCTGGTTGAGGTCGGCGATGCTGCGCGCTTCGCGCAGCTGCAGCGCGTAACTGCCGATGCGGTCGTGGTATTCACCGGTGCTGGTGGCCATGCCATCCATGCGCTCGATGAACTCGCCCATCAGCCCGCGCATCGCGGCCTTCGAATCGTCGATGCCCTGGCGCAGCAGGCCCTGCTTGTAGATCACTTCGCGCAGCTCGGCGCGGGTTCGCTCGACGGCCTCGGCCTCCAGCGGCCCGTCCAGCAGCTGGCGTACCGCGGCGATCTGGCCCTGCAGCCAGCTGCGGTCGTCCAGCAGCTCGCTCACGTTCTCCAGCAGCAGCGCGAACAGTTCCAGCAGCAGTGCCTGCTGCTCCTGCCAGCTCTCGGCGCGCACGCCGACCTGGTGGCCGAGCTCGCGCACGCCCTGTTCGATCGGTTCCAGTGCCGTGCCCGGCTGCCACTGGCGCAGGCGCATGGCCAGCGCCTGTGCCTGCTCGCGCAGGTCCGGGTCGTGCTGCAGCAGGGCTACCACCGCCCCACCCAGCAGCAGCCGCAGCTGCTCGGACAGGCGCAGGCTTTCCGGCTGGCCGTCCGGCGAATGCTGCTCGATGGTGCGGATGTACTTGTCGATCAGCTGCCGCATCGCGCGGCCGTAGCGCGGCCAATCGGCGCTGGCCTGCGCCGATTGCAGGCGGTCACCCATGTCACCCAGTTCGCCGGGCAGCGTGGCCATGCCGTTGGCGAACGCCGCCAACAGCGGTTCCGGCGCGTCTGCGCCTGCGAACAGCTGCTGCAGGGCCACGCCACCGCCGCCCTGCAGCACCACGCGGTCACCCAGCCCATCGTCCACCACCGCACGCACGCGTGCCGGCGGCCCAAGGGCAGTACCGGGGGCAGGGCGGTGGTCGGGCTGGTCCGTCATGGAGCGAATCCTGGGGCTGGCAGGGGCAGGTTCCAGCATATCGGCGCGGCTGCCGATGGCTTGAACGGCTACGATGGGCGACAGGATGCCGCAGTGGAGGTGGTGATGCGCGTGATGTTGCTGGGGGCGACCGGCCTGGTCGGCGGGCTGACCCTGTCCCGGCTGCTGGACGACCCGCGCTGCAGCGCTGTGGTTGCCCCGACCCGCCGCCCGCTGGCGTTGACCCACGGGAAGCTGGAGAACCCGGTGCTGGCCTTCGACGCGTTGCCCACTTCGCCCGAATGGGCGCGCGTGGACGCGATCATCTGCGCGCTCGGCAGCACCATTGCCCAGGCCGGCAGCCGCGAGGCTTTCCACCGCATCGACCATGACTACCCGCTGGCGTTCGGACAACTCGCACAGGCACAGGGCGCCCGAACCTATGTGCTCAATTCCGCGGCCGGCGCCAACCCGCAGTCGTCGATCTTCTACAGCCGGGTGAAGGGCGAGCTGGAACGCGATCTTCGTGCGCTGGGCTTCAGTTCGTTGACCCTGGTCCGCCCAGGGCTGATCGGGGGCGAGCGCAACGAGGTCCGCCGCGGCGAGCGCTTGGCACTGAAGGTACTCGGCGTGCTGGGGCCCGTGTTGCCACGGGCATGGCGGATCAACCCAGCGAGCGAAATCGCCAAGGCACTGGTCGAGGCCGCGTTGGCCCCGCAACCGGGTGAGCACGTGGTTGCATCGAGCGCGCTGGTCGGCTGATGTCACGTGCGCTGCGCCTGACCCAGTTGCTGCGGCTGCTGCGCCGTCATCGACGGCCGGTGGCCGGGCAGGCGCTGGCCGAAGCGCTGGGCATCAGCCTGCGCACGCTGTACCGCGATATCGAGACCCTGCGCGAGCAGGGCGCCGATCTGCGCGGTGAGGCCGGCGTCGGCTACCAGCTGGCGCCGAGCGATACCCTGCCGCCGATGACCCTGCCACCGGCCGAGATCGACGCGCTGGTGCTGGGCCTGCGCTGGGTCGCGGCCCGCACCGAGCCTGCGCTGGCCGAGGCTGCGCGTGACGCCCTGGCGCGTATCGCGCACGTGTTGCCAGCAGCGCGTCGGGAAGCCTTGCGTGACAGCGGCCTGCGCGTTGGCCCTTCGCGCGCTGCGGCCAAGGTTCCCGCGGTTCGTCTGCAGGCAGTGCGTGAAGCGGTAAGTGCACAGCAACGGCTGCAGTTCGGCTATCAGGACGCGCACGGCCAGCGCACCGAGCGCATTGTGTGGCCGTTCGCGCTGGCCTACTTCGATGAAGTACCGATGCTGGCGGCGTGGTGCGAGGGCCGCGAGGACTTCCGCCATTTCAGGCTGGACCGCATCCGCCAGGTGCGCGTGCTGGAGGATCACTACCTCGTGCCACGCGCCACCCTGCTGCGGCGCTGGCAGAAGGCGCAGGGCATTGCACCCGACTGGCTGGATCGCTCATAGCCACAGCAACAGCGGGGAGCAAGGGGTGTAGAGTCGACTGTTAGTCGACTATCGCGCGCAGCGCGGGGGTTCAAGCAGGCTGAAGGAAGAGTAGTCGACTAACAGTCGACTCTACCGACGGTCGACTATCGCGCGCAGCGCGGGGGTTCAAGCAGGCTGAAGGAAGAGCAGTCGACTAACAGTCGACTCTACCGACGGTCGACCATCGCGCGCAGCGCGGGGGTTCAAGCAGGCCGAAGGAAGAGCAGTCGACTAACAGTCGACTCTACCGACAGAAACTGTCAGCAGGCCCATACCACCATGATCGCTCCCAACAACGGAGCTTCCCCATGTTCAAGCCCAGCACCCTGCTGCAGTACGTGCGCGACGTCGCCACCAGCGCCACCTTCTACAGCGGCATCCTCGACAAGCCGCCGGTCGAGCAGTCGCCCGGCTTTGCCCTGTTCCTGCTCGGCGATGGTGCCGCGCTGGGCCTGTGGCAGCGCGATGACGTGCAGCCACCGGTGTCCGCGCAGGCCGGTGCCGCGGAACTGGCGATGGTGGTCGCCAACCCCGTCGCCGTGCAGCAGACGCACGATGCGTGGCGCGCTCTCGGTGTGGAGATTCTGCAGGCGCCGGTGACGCTGGAGTTCGGCCACACCTTCGTCGGAGCGGATCCTGACGGGCACCGCCTGCGCGTCTACAGCCGCGCCGAGGGCATGGTCGCTCGCGATTGATCGCAGGCATTTGGCAGATCCACGCCATGCGTGGATGCGGGCACAAAAAAACGCCGGGCAGTGCCCGGCGTTTCTCCAGCTCATGTGCCAACCAAGGTTGGCACCCACCGATCAGCTGGCCAGCGCCAGGTCGTCCATCATCGCGCGCAGGAAGCGTGCGGCTTCGCCGCCGGTGGCTGCGCGGTGGTCGAAGGTGACCGACAGCGGGATCACCTTGTGCGCTTCCACGCCGCCCATCACCGGAGTCATCTGGTGGCGGGCACGGCCGGCACCGACGATGGCCACGCACGGCGGCACCACGACCGGGGTCGCGTAGCGACCGGCGAACATGCCGAAGTTGGACAGCGAGATGGTGTAGCCGCTCAGTTCCGAGGCGGCGATCGAACGCGATTCGACCTGCTCGCGCAGGCGGTTGACGCCTTCACGGATGCCGCGTGCGTCGAGCATGTCGGCGTTGCGCAGGGCCGGCACGAACAGGCCGTCGTCGGTGTCCACGGCGATGCCGATGTCGACCTGCGCGTGCAGGGTGCGGGTCAGCGCTTCACCGTCGAACCACGCGTTCATCGCCGGCACCTTCTGCGCGGCCACCACGATCGAACGCACCAGGCGCGCGGTGACGTCGTTGCCCGGCAGCCAGGCGTGGATGTCGGCGTCGTCGTTCAGCGTGGTCGGCACGACCTTGCTGTGCGCGTCGGCCATCACGCGGGCCATGTTGCGGCGCACGCCCTTCAGCGGTTCCGGCTGGCCCTTGGCGACCACGCCTGGCGGCTGGGTGCGCATCGGCTTGCCAGCGGCAGACAGCGGGGTGCGGGCTTCGCTCTGCACCGGGGCAGACACCTGCGCCGGGGCCGGTGCGGCATACGCGGCGGCAGCGACCGGCGCCGGAGCAGCGCCGAGCTTGGCGCTGCCGTTGGCGGCGGCCTGCTTGACGTCGGCCATGGTCACGGCGCCATCGGTGCCGGTGGCCGGCACGCGGCTCAGGTCCACGCCCAGCTTGCGCGCCATCGCACGCACGGCCGGCACGGCCTTGACGCCACCGACGGCCAGCGCCTGTTCGGCGTGCACGGCATTGGAGCTCTGCATCGCGCCGACCACGGTACCGGCGTCATCGCGTTCGGCAGCGGCGGGCTTGGCTTCTTCCGCAGCGACCGGCGCAGCCGGCAGCGGCGGCGGGGTCGGTGCGGCTGCCGGCGCGGCCGGCGCTGCGTGGCCATGGCTGTGGCCGGTGTCCTGGCCATCAGCGCGCTGCGGCAGGTTCGGGTCCAGTTCGAAGCTGGCCAGCACCGAGCCGGTCGGGATGATGTCGCCGGCGCCGCCGGACAGCTTCAGCACCTTGCCGGAGAACGGCGAGGGCACTTCCACCACGGCCTTGGCGGTCTCCATCGAGACCAGCGGCTCGTCCAGCTTGATCACATCGCCTTCCTTGACGAACCACTCGACGATGGTCGCGTCCGGCAGGCCTTCGCCCAGGTCGGGCAGGTTGAAGTTCTTGGTCTGGCTCATTTGCAGTTCTCTTCCAGCAGTTCCAGTTCGCGGGCCGGCAGCCAGCCCGTCGCGCCATTGGCGCGCTCGGACCACCACCACCCACCGTGTTCGTGATGAAGCTTCACCATCTCGCCGCTTTCCACATCCAGCTCGCGGGCGTCGTAGTCGCACAGTGCTTCGGCGCGACCCTCGTCCAGCAGCTGCAACCAGGCGATGGGCGCCCATCCAGCGCGCCCATCGTTGGTGCGTACCCAGGCAAACGCCGGCCATTCCTCGTCACGGACACCTACTTCGACGATCTGGCCGGTGTGGAACCGGAGCGGGTTGGGATACTGGCTGCGGTAAGCCCCCAGAAGGCGGGCCCGCATGTCAGCCGGCCGCCACCGCGCGCTTGGCTGCAGCCACGATCCGCTCAACGCTCGGCAGGTACTTCATTTCCAGGCGGAACAGCGGAATGTGGGTGTCGTAGCCAGTAACGCGTTCGACCGGGGCCAGCAGGTCGTAGATCGATTCCTCGGCCAGGCGCGCGGCGATCTCGGCGCCGAAGCCCGCGGTCTTCGGGGCCTCCTGCACGATCACGCAGCGACCGGTCTTGGCCACCGATTCGGCGATGGTGGCGAAGTCCAGCGGACGCAGCGTGGCCACGTCGATGACTTCGGCGCTGATGCCTTCGCCGGCGAGCTTGTCGGCCGCTTCCAGCGCTTCCTTCACCTGCGCGCCCCAGGTCACCAGGGTCACGTCGGTGCCGTCGCGCAGCACGAAGCAGACGTCCAGCGGCAAGGCCTCGCCGTCGTTGACGACCACTTCCTTGTACTGGCGATAGATGCGCTTGGGCTCCATGTAGATCACCGGATCCGGCTCGCGGATCGCGGCCAGCAGCAGGCCGTACGCACGCTGCGGCGAGGACGGCAGCACCACGCGCAGGCCCGGCACGTTGGTGAAGATCGCCTCGTTGGCTTCGCTGTGGTGTTCCGGCGCGCGGATGCCACCGCCCCACGGCACGCGCAGCACCATCGGGCAGTGCAGGCGGCCACGGGTGCGGTAACGCAGGCGTGCGGCGTGGCAGACGATATGGTCGACCATCGGGTACATGAAGCCATCGAACTGGGCTTCGGCCACCGGCTTCATGCCCTGCGCGGCCAGGCCAATGGTCAGGCCGGCGATGGTGGTCTCATCCAGCGGGGTATCGAGGATGCGCTCGGAGCCGAAGCGCTGCTGCAGGCCGGCGGTGGCGCGGAACACGCCGCCGTTGACGCCCACGTCCTCGCCCAGCACCAGCACCGACGGGTCGTGCTCCAGCTCCCAGGCCAGGGCCTGGGTGATGGCTTCGATGAGGGTGATCGGCGTGGTGGTCATGCTCTCTTCTCCGCGCGCGACAGCAGCGCTGTCGGCGGCGTTGGTGTGCGCGCCGGGCGCGCCGTTCTTGATCTCATCCATGGCGCTTCTCCAGGGCGATCGCCTGGGCACGCTGGGCCAGCAGGTCCGGCGGCGGATCGGCATACAGGAAGTCGAACATCGCCTCGACCGGCTGCACCGGGGTGTTGAGGTACAGGTTCACTTCCTCGTCCACGCGCGTGCCGCACTCGGCGATCCAGGCGGTTTCTTCTTCTTCGCTCCACACGCCGGCGGCGGTCAGGTACTTGCGCAGGCGCAGCATCGGCTCGCGCTGCCAGGCATCCTTCACTTCGGCGTCGTCGCGGTAGCGACGCGCGTCATCGGCGGTGGTGTGGTCGGACAGGCGGTAGGTCATCAGTTCCAGCACGGTGCCACCGTCGCCGGCCAGCGCACGCTCGCGCGCCTGCTCCATGGCCGCCAGCACCGCGATCAGGTCGTTGCCGTCCACCTGCAGGCAGTGCAGGCCGCCGGCCAGGCCCTTCTGCGCCAGCGTCTCGGCACCGGTCTGGGCCGAACGCGGAACCGAGATGGCCCAGCCGTTGTTGACGATGCACAGGATCAGCGGCAGCTTGTAGGCGCCGGCCGAGTTCAGTGCTGCGTAGAAGTCGGTCTTGGAGCTGCCGCCGTCGCCGCACACCGCCACGGCGATCTGCGGTTCCTTGTTGAGCTTGAACTTCAGCGCGGCGCCTGCGGCATGCAGGCACTGGGTGGAGATCGGCACGCAGAACGGGAAGTCCTTGGCCGCATTGCCGCCGTAGTCGTTGCCGCGCTCGTCGCCGCCCCAGTACATCAGCACGTCGTGCGGACGCACGCCACGCATGAACATCGCGCCGTACTCGCGGTAGGACGGTGCGAACACATCGTCCTTCTGCATCGCAGCGCCGATGCCCACGTGTGCGGCTTCATGGCCCAGGCAGGCGGCATAGGTGCCGAGCTTGCCGGTGCGCTGCAGCGCGATGGATTTGCTGTCGAACGTGCGTACGTACAGCATCTGCTTGAACAGCGGTACCAGGACCTTGGGGTCGCGCAGCGACGCGGGCAGGTCATCGCGGACGAGCTTGCCGTCCGCGTCCAGGTACTGCAGGTATTCGATCTTGAATTCAGCGGCAACCGTCATTGCGTACTGCACCTTCGACAGAGAAGTTACAAATGATATGAATCGCCATGTTAAGGAACGCGTACGGAATAGCCTTCCTGCGCCGCAACACGGCGATTCCCCGTTTTACCCCTGCCGGCGGGTGGGGGGCCAATAACAACAACGTATTCAGTCGTTGCTGCAAAGCATCAGAATACGCTTCTGGCTGACCGCCAGTACAACGGCATGTGGGGTTCCACGCGCAGGCCCGTCATCGGCCGATGCTCCACGGCCAACCGGACGCCCCGGTATGGACGTGGCGGCTGCCAGCATGGCGGCAACGCGCTACCCTTGCCGCCCCCGATCTGGCCGCACCCATGTCCGTCGACAACAACCAACGCGATCTCGAAGCCGGCATCCACACCGACCTGCAGGGGCGCCTGACGTACGGCGGCTACCTGCGGCTGGACCAGCTTCTCAGCGCGCAGCAGCCGCTGTCCAACCCGCCGCACCACGACGAGATGCTCTTCATCATCCAGCACCAGACCTCGGAGCTGTGGCTGAAGCTGCTGGGTCACGAGCTGCGTGCCGCAATCGGCTTCCTGCAGCGCGATGAAGTCTGGCAGTGCCGCAAGGTGCTGGCGCGCAGCAAGCAGGTGCTGCGCCAGCTGACCGAACAGTGGTCGGTGCTGGAAACGCTGACCCCGTCCGAGTACATGGGCTTCCGCGACGTGCTGGGCCCTTCGTCGGGCTTCCAGTCGCTGCAGTACCGCTACATCGAGTTCCTGCTGGGCAACAAGAACGCGCAGATGCTGCAGGTGTTCGAGCATGATGCGGCCGGGCAGGCGCAGCTGCGCACCGTGCTGGAGGCGCCGAGCCTGTACGAGGAGTTCCTGAAGTACCTGGCCCGCTTCGGCCACGCCGTACCGGCCGTGTATGAAAACCACGACTGGACCCAGCCGCATGTAGCCGACGACGCACTGCAGCCGGTCTTCGAGCGCATCTACCAGGACACCGACCGCTACTGGCGCGAGTACGCGCTGTGCGAAGACCTGGTGGACCTGGAGACCGCGTTCCAGCTCTGGCGCTTCCGCCACATGCGCACGGTGATGCGGGTGATCGGCTTCAAGCGCGGCACCGGCGGCTCGTCCGGGGTGGGCTTCCTGGCCAAGGCGCTGGAACTGACCTTCTTCCCCGAGCTGTTCCAGGTGCGCACCAGCCTGCAGGCCGGGCCCCCGGCAGAACAGGGCTGATCCGTATTCAGCTTGGATCCCGGCCGTGGGCTGGATCGTTTCAGATGCAAGTTCAGCGAGCAGGCCGGCACCTGCCTCAAACGGCGTGTATTTGACGTGAACGCCAGAAGTCGGTGATCCTCGCGCGTTGCTCCAACTGCACAGCGGACGTGCTCGTCATCCACCGAACCAGGAAACCCGCATGAGCGTAAACGCCACTGCGAACACCCCAGAGCCGGCCCTGCCGGACTTCAAGACCACGCTGGGCCATCCGCGCCCGCTGTGGATGCTGTTCATGACCGAGTTCTGGGAGCGCTTTGCGTTCTACGGCATCCGCTGGGCCTTGGTGCTGTACATCGTCGCCCAGTTCTACAACGGCAACGCCGCCGGTGAAGGCGACGCCAGCCGCATCTACGGTGCCTACCTGGCGCTGGTGTACGCCGCGGCGATCTTCGGTGGCTACGTGGCCGACCGGGTGCTGGGGTACCAGCGTTCGATCCTGACCGGCGCGGTCATCATGGCCGCCGGCCTGTTCATGATCTCGCTGCCGCAGGAGCACATCTTCAAGCTCGGCCTGGCCACGATCATCGTCGGCAACGGCATGTTCAAGCCGAACATCTCGACCATGGTCGGCAAGCTGTACGGCCTGAAGGACGAGCGCCGTGATTCCGGCTTCACCATCTTCTACATGGGCATCAACATCGGCGCGATGATCGCCCCGGTGCTGACCGAGTACCTGGCCCGCAAGGTCTTCGGTACCTCGGAAATGCCGTCGTACAAGGTCGTGTTCATCGCCTCGGGCGTGGGCATGCTGATCTCGCTGGTGTGGTTCTACATCGGTCGTGCCGGCCTGAAGGGCATCGGCGCACCGCCGGCCGGCGCTGAAGGTTTCGGCCGCATCATCATGGTGCTGATCGGTGCCGTGGTGGCCATTCCGATCGCCTACTTCCTGCTGGCCACCGGCGCCACCGCGCTGGCCTGGATCCTGGGCGCGATGTTCACCGCGCTGGCCGTAGTGCTGCTGATCGAGGGCATCCGCGAGGGCAAGGTGCAGCGCGACCGCGTGATCGCCATGCTGATCATCTTCGCCTTCAACGTGATGTTCTGGATGTTCTTCGAACAGGCCGGCAGCTCGTTCACCTTCCTGGCCGAGAACATCGTCAACCGCCAGTTCGGTGAATGGACCTTCCCGACCGCCTGGTTCCAGTCGGTCAACTCGGTGGCCATCATCACCCTGGCCCCGATCATCGCCTGGATCTGGGTGGCCATGGGCCGTTCCAATCCGTCCATCCCGCGCAAGTTCGGCCTGGGCCTGCTGTTCAACGGCGCTGCCTTCGCGCTGCTGATGTTCGCCCTGTCGCAGATGGTCGTGGACGGCAAGATCCCGTTCTGGACCCTGTTCATGGTCTACGTCATCCAGTCGGTGGGTGAGCTGTGCCTGTCGCCGATCGGCCTGTCGATGGTGACCAAGCTGGCCCCGGTGCGCCTGGTCGGCTTCGGCATGGGTGGCTGGTTCCTGTCCACCGGCATCGGCAACAACCTGTCGGGCATCTTCGCCGGCGTGGTCAGTGGTGAAGGCGGCATGACGGTCGAGTCGGCCCTGAAGGGGTATACCTTCGGGTTCTGGGCCCTGATCGGCTCCGGCGTGGTGCTGTTCCTGATCGCCCCGCTGATCAACAAGCTGATGCACGGCGTCAAGTAACGATGAGAGGGTAGATGGCATGCGCATGAAGCTCGGTGGAGCAGTGGTGGTGGTCTGTGCGGCGCTGATCGGCGCCTGTTCCCAACCGCAACCGCCTGCCGCCGCCGAGCCCACGCAGCCCCTGGATACCCGGCCCACCGAGCCACCGGTCGCTGACCCCAGCGAACCGGTGGCCTCGGGCAACACCCCGGTGGCGGCGGACATCGCCGCCATCGCCGGGCTCGGCGCTCAGTTCGACCCGGCCCGCGACCCCGCCGACGACCTGGCCACCGCCAAGGTGGAAGCCCAGCGCGGCAAGAAGCGCATCCTGCTGGAAGTCGGCAATGCCGCCTGCGACCGCTGCCATGCGCTGGACGAGATCGTGGAAGGCAACGGCGACCTGCGCCGCTTCCGCGATGCCCACTACGTGTGGGTGAAGGTCAACGCCAGCGACGAGCAGCCCAACACCGCCTTTTTCGCCCAGTTCCCGGTGATGGAGCACGACTATCCGCGCCTGCTGGTGCTCGATGCCGATGGAAGCCTGCTGGTCTCGCAGGCCACCGGCGAGCTGCGCAGGGGTGAGGCGTTCCAGCCTGCGCGGGTGAGCGCCTTCCTGAAGCAATGGGCACCTGACCGGTAGTGCCGGCCGCTGGCTGGCGGCTTGCCTCTGATCTGGTGGGTGCTGACCGTTGGTCGGCACTGAGGTCGGGTCGCATCCACGCATGGCGTGGATCTACTGTGGTTGCGGTCACATTCCCGGAATCGGCATCTCAATATCGCAACGCGCTCGCCGTTACCGGCAAGGATCTCAGTCGACATCCCGTCGATGCACCCTACCGGAACGCCCATGCACAGCGACCACGCCGAACGATTGCCCGAACCCGCCAGCAACCTGGCCGAGGGTGGGGCAGGCGAGGGCGTGACCCTGCCGCCGCAGGAGGCCCTGCTGGATGACGCCGGCACCGGCGAGGACGCTGTTGAACTGGCACCGCCACGCCACCGCCTGCCGCAGATCGCCTTGCCCGACAACGTGGTGCTGAAGGGCGCGGTACAGAAGCTGGTCGAGCAGAAGTCCCGGCTCGATGCATTGGCCGCCGACGGCCAGCTGGCCGGGCTGCTGCCGCCGGAATGGCAGGGCCACGGCGTGCGTGCGATCGAGCTGTCCACCTTCATCCAGGGCGTGCTGCCGTTCCTGCAGCCGGGCGAGCGCGGTGAGACCGCTCCGGCGCGCCTGCCGGTGCGCCATGTGCTGGGTGACGACAGCCGCTGGGGCCTGGACGACGTCGCCGAACCGAAATCGCTGGCCTGGTACCTGGCCAGTGACGAACGCGCCACCGCTGGCAGCAAGGACGTGGCCGAGGCGTATCTGGTTGGGGCACTGGGCCTGGCGTGGATGCAGGAAGGGCGCAGCCGCCCGGGCTTCCTGCGTGCGATGGGGCAGGACAGCCTGGCGGCACGGGTGACCATGCTGGGCTATCCGCCCGCCAACGAGCTGGCGCTGTACAGCGTTACCGCACACGGCCAGCAACAGATCTGGTGCGTGCATGGTCGCCGTCGCATGCGCCCGCTGGTGGCACCGTGGCTGAGCGTGCCGCTGCTGACCGCCTACGGCGTGCCGGCACCGGTGGCGTGGCCGTCCAGCTTCCCGCCGGTGGAGGCCGTGGCCGAACTGCTGGCCACCGTCCGCCTGGGACGCGCGCTGCCGGAAGTGGACCTGGCCAAGGCAGTGGCGAAGATCGCCGAGGACGCCGCGTCGGAAGCCTGGCAGCCGGTCAGCCTGCTGCAGCTCAACACCTGGTCACCGCGCTGGCACTTCTTCCTCGGCACCTTCGTCGGCCTGCCGTCACTGTTGCTGGTGGCTGCGGCACTGGCGCTACCGGGGGCGGTCGAAGCGGCCACAGTTGCCGCCTCGCTCGGCTTCGCCGGTGGCGCCATCGCGGCGCTGGCCGTGCCGTGGATCCACGCACGGCGCAAGCATCTGAGCTGACCCAGCGCGCCTCGGGGTCGGATCCCTTTCCGCAGGAGAGGGCTCTGACCCCGCCGAAGCTGCACCGTTGTGTCGCCATCCACGCGTGGCGTGGATCTACCGGGGGCCGGGTGTTGCCGCCTGCAGTTGCTGCCGGGCCCGCTCCATCGCGGTCTGCAATCTTTGCTTGAGGACCTCACGAGAGGGCAGGGTGGTCAGGTATTCCGCGACGTGGATGCCTGAGCGGTCCAGCTCCAGCAATTCGATCTGGCCGGCCTTCTTCCCTGTGCAGAGGATGATGCCCAACGGTGCCTGCTCGCCGTCCTCACGTTCGTAGCGGTCCAGCCATCGCAGATAGAGTTCCATCTGCCCTTTGTAGGCGGGCTTGAACTCGCCGATCTTCAGTTCGATGGCGATCAGCCTGCGCAGACGCCGGTTGTAGAACAGCAGGTCCAAGTGGAAGTCATCGCCGTCGATCTGGATGCGCTTCTGGCGGGCGACGAAACTGAAGCCTGTGCCAAGTTCGAGCAGGAAGCCCTGCATCTCGCGAAGGATCGCGCTTTCAAGGTCCTGCTCGTCCCAGCTGTCCTTCAGGCCAAGAAAATCCAGTACGTAGGGATCACGCAGTACCAGTCCCGGTGACAGCTGCTGATTCCCGCGCAGGGCTGCCAGTTCATCGGCGATGGTCTGCTCTGGTTGGCTGGAAAGCGCCGTGCGCTCGTACAGCATCGAATCGATGCGCCGGCGCAACGTGCGTACACTCCAGCCCTCGGTGGCGGCCATCTGTGCATAGAAGTCGCGCTTGAGCGGATCCGCCAGCGGGATCAACGCGATGAAGTGGGTCCAGCTCAATTGTCGTATCAGCGATACGACAATCTGTTCATCTGCAAATGCCGTGGAGAACTGCACCATCCTGCGCAGGCTTTTCTCACCGAAGGAGGTACCGAATTCGGTCGTCAGCGCCTTGGCTATCCGGGTGAAGGCAAGCTCCCCGTAGCGGGCCCGTCGCCCCCTCAACTGATCAGCGTGGATGCGATGCCCGATCCGCCAGTACAACAGAGTGAGCTCGGCGTTGATGGTCCTGTGCATCCTGTTGCGCGCCGCGCAGATCAGCTCTCTGAGATCGTCCAGCAATTTCTCGCCATGCGGCAGCGTTGAATCATCCATGAGGGAGCCCGTCCGATGTGGATCCATGGCCGGGCTGATACCCGTTGAACGCTTACCGTCAGCCCGCACACACGGACAGTCCAATAGGAGAATTCACTGGATCAGCCCGTTTCGATACACCCGCCTCGCGGAAACGGGCCGCACCGGGCCAATGAGGAAATGCCGGCGGGCGAGGGCGACACTTCAGGACGGGATCTGCGGGAAGTGAATGCGTCCGATGGCCTCGCTTGCGGCCAGCCCACAGCCCGCCAAAGAGCGGGTCCCGTCAGGTCAAAGGGGACGGACGACAATCGCCCAGCCGCTGTTCTGCTAACAGCCAGGGTCGGCACCCGCGACTTGGGCCCCAAACGACTTGATTCCTTCCGTCCCCCTTTTTCTCAGACCCCTTCGCCCATCCGCTCCAGGCCATCACCGGCCAGGCGCAGGATCAGCTTTTCCAGCAGCTGCTCCTCCTCCTCGCTCAGCACCGACATCAGCTTGCGGGTGATCTCGATCACCATCGGCGCGATGGTCTCGTACACCTCGAAGCCGGCTGCCGACAGCGCCAGCACCGAGCGGCGGCGGTCGTCACCATGCGTTTCGCGCTTGATGAAGCCGCGCTCCAGCAGGCGGGCCACGGCGCGGCTGACCGCCACCTTGTCCATCGCCGTGCGGTCGGAGACCTCGCTGGCCGAGGAGCCCGGGTACAGCGCCAGGATGGTGATGACCCGCCATTCGGGAATCGCCAGACCGTAACGATCACCGTACAGCTTGGCGATGTTGCCGCTGACCCGGTTGGACAGCACGCTCAGCCGGTACGGCAGGAACTGTTCCAGGTCGAGCAGGACGTGCGAGGCACGCAGGCGGGTCGAGGCAGGATCGGCGGGGCTCATGTTGCGGTGCACCTTGCTGGTGGTTTCAAGTGTAACTATAAGGGGTAGGTCCAGACCCTGCATTCTCGCCGGGTCCCTACCTGCCCGCACCTGGTTTGTACCGATGCGGTACCGATTCGGAGCCACGCCATGAATACCGCAGTCCCGACCGCCTCGCACCCCAACCCCGGCATGCAGGTCACCACCTTCGAGAACCCGATGGGCATCGACGGCTTCGAGTTCGTCGAATTCGCCGCCCCGGCCGGCCGTGGCCAGGAGCTGCACGAGTACTTCCGGAAGATGGGCTTCAGCGCGGTGCTCAAGCACAAGCAGCGTCCGATTACCGTCTATCGCCAGGGCGACGTCAACTTCCTGGTCAATGAAGACCCCGATTCGTTCGCCGCCGACTTCGCCGAAAAGCACGGTCCATGCGCCTGCGGCTTCGCCATCCGCTTCAAGAAGCCGGGCCAGGAGGTCTACCAGACCGCGCTGGGCAACGGCGCCGAAGCCATCGCCTTCAAGCCGGACAGCAAGGCGGTCAGTGCCCCGGTCATCAAGGGCATCGGCGACTGCATGCTGTACCTGGTCGACCGCTACGGTGCGGCCGGCAGCATCTTCGATGGCGACTACGAGCCGATCGCCGGCGCCGACCTGCATCCGTTCGGCTTCGGCCTGACCTTCATCGACCACCTGACCCACAACCTGTACTTCGGCAACATGCAGCAGTGGTCGGATTACTACGAGCGCCTGTTCAACTTCCGCGAGATCCGCTACTTCGACATCAAGGGCCTGAAGACCGGCCTGGTGTCCAAGGCGATGACCGCGCCGGACGGCATCGTGCGCATCCCGCTGAACGAATCGTCGGACCCGAAGAGCCAGATCAACGAGTACCTGGACGCCTACAAGGGCGAGGGCATCCAGCACATCGCCTGCTTCACCGAGAACATCTACGAGACCGTTGAAGCCATGCGTGCGCAGGGCGTGGATTTCCTCGACACGCCGGAGACCTACTTCGACGTGATCGACCAGCGCGTGCCGAACCACGGTGAAGACGTGCCGCGCCTGGCGAAGAACAAGATCCTCATCGATGCCGATCCGGAAACCCACCAGCGCAAGCTGCTGCAGATCTTCACCCAGAACTGCATCGGCCCGATCTTCTTCGAGATCATCCAGCGCAAGGGCAACGAAGGCTTCGGCGAAGGCAACTTCACCGCGCTGTTCGAGAGCATCGAGCGCGACCAGATCCGCCGCGGCGTGCTGTAAGGTCATCGGTAGCGCCGGGCCCGTCCCGGCGCCTGCCCATCTGTAGAGCCGAGCCATGCTCGGCTGCTTTCCGTTCCGGTTTTGCCGTACCCAGGAGCCCCCATGTCCAGCGCCATCACCGCCCGCGGCTACCAGTCCGGCTTCGGCAACGAATTCGCCACCGAGGCCGTTGCCGGCGCGCTGCCGGTCGGGCAGAACTCACCGCAGAAGGTGGCCCACGGCCTGTACGCCGAACAGCTGACCGGCACCGCCTTCACCGCACCGCGCGGCAGCAACCGCCGCAGCTGGCTGTACCGGATCCGCCCGGCGGTGACCCATGGCGAGTTCACCCCGTTCGCACAGTCGCAGCTGCAGTGTGATTTCGGCGCACAGCCGGCCTCGCCGAACCAGCTGCGCTGGAGCCCGCTGCCGCTGCCGGAGCTGCCGACCGATTTTGTCGAAGGCCTGTACACGATGGGTGGCAACGGCTCGCCTGATGCGCATGCCGGCGTGGGCATCCACCTATACGCTGCCAACCGCGACATGGTCGGCCGCTACTTCTACGACGCCGACGGCGAGCTGCTGATCGTGCCGCAGCTGGGCGCGCTGCGCCTGCTGACCGAGCTGGGCGTGATCGAGATCGAGCCGCAGCAGATCGCGGTGATCCCGCGCGGCGTGCGCTTCCGCGTTGAACTGCCCGATGGCCCCAGCCGCGGCTACATCTGCGAGAACTACGGTGCGCTGCTGAAGCTGCCCGACCTCGGCCCGATCGGTTCCAACGGCCTGGCCAATCCGCGCGACTTCGAGACCCCGCACGCGGCGTTCGAGGATGTGGATGGCGATTTCGAGCTGATCGCCAAGTTCGAGGGCCGCCTGTGGCGTGCGCCGATCGACCATTCGCCGCTGGACGTGGTGGCCTGGCACGGCAACTACGCGCCGTACCGCTACGATCTGCGCCGCTTCAACACCATCGGTTCGATCAGCTACGACCACCCGGATCCGTCGATCTTCCTGGTGCTGCATTCGCCCAGCGACACCCCGGGCACCAGCAACATGGACTTTGCGATCTTCCCGCCGCGCTGGCTGGTGGCGCAGAACACGTTCCGCCCGCCGTGGTTCCACCGCAACATCGCCAGCGAGTTCATGGGCCTGGTGCATGGCGCGTACGATGCCAAGGCCGAAGGCTTCGTGCCCGGAGGTGCATCGCTGCACAACTGCATGAGCGGCCACGGCCCGGACGCGCCGACCTTCGACAAGGCCTCCAGTGCCGATCTGTCCAAGGCCGATGTGATCAAGGACACGATGGCCTTCATGTTCGAGACCCGCGCAGTGATCCGCCCGACCGCACAGGCGCTGGCCGCCGGCCACCGCCAGGGCGATTACCAGCAGTGCTGGAACGGCCTGCGCAACAATTTCCGGTCAACCCGCTAGCTTGGTGGATGCCGACCTTGGTCGGCACGGATCCTGACCGCATCCACGCATGGCGTGGATCTACCGAACGCAGCCCTCGGTAGGTGCCGACCTTGGTCGGCACGGATCCTGGCCGCATCCACGCATGGCGTGGATCTACCGAACGCAGCCCTCGGTGGGTGCCGACCGTTGGTCGGCACGGATCCTGACCGTATCCACGCATGGCGTGGATCTACCGAACGCCGCCCGTGGTAGGTGCCGACCTTGGTCAGCACGGATCCTAACCGCATCCACGCATGGCGTGGATCTACCGAAAGGCGGTCGGGATATGAAGCAGTAGATCCACGCCATGCGTGGATGATTGCCTCCGTATCCTACGCTTACGCCACCTCGGCGAACGCGTCGCAATGCTCCAATGGCAATGCCTCCAGCAGGCGCTGCCGCACGCGCTGGCAATAGCCATCCGAAGTCAGCGCGGGCAGCAACTGCATTGCCGACTGCAGCCGCTGCAGTACCTCATCCCCCGCACGCGCCTGCTGCAGGTCGCGGAACAGCGCCGCTGCCTGTGGATGCCGCTGCATTTCCAGGATGCCCAGCACGTAGATGCGCGCCGCTACCAGCGAGCGGCGACGTTCGACCGGCGTGGCGGTGGTGGTCGCTGGCACTTTCACCGGTGCCGTATTGACCGGTTCTGCAACCGCGTGAAGGGGCGCCGCCACCGTTGCCGTGCCGGTCGCAAGATAGCCCGCCTGCACCAGTTGGATCACCATCGCCGGGGCCTCCTGGCCGAGCAGGCCGGTCAGGTCGGCAACAGTGCGCTGGCCGTCGCACAGGATCAGCAGCCGTCGCTGGCGCATGTCCAGCGGCGCGCGGTGGGCCTGCAGCGCGGTTCGGGCGAGATCGGTCTTGCGCGGTTGCATGGAAGGGACAGCCAAGTCGGTGCACGCCGAGCCTGAACGAGGGCGATGAAACGGCGATGACAATGCAGCGCCTGCACGCTCATTGCGCTAGCGTGCAGCCACCTTCGTGCCAGGGAACCGCACCGATGAAGCACCTTCCGATTGCCGGTCTGTTGTTGCTGTCACTTGCCGCCTGCAACCGCACCGCCGAGGCGCCCGCCGCGGTTGATGCGACTCCCTTACCTGCCGCTCCTGCTCCTGCCGTGCCTGCACCGGCCGTAGAACAGGGCCCGGCGCGCCTGGACGGCTTCGCTGGCGCAAAGCTGGGTGCCGGCATCGCCGAGGTCCGCACCGGCTTCGGCACGCCGCTGCAGGGGCTGGGCACTGACGCGGCCGGCAAGCCACTGCCGGCCGACGACAGCAGCGACGAGTGCTATTACCTGCACCCGCAGGGGGCCGAGGACCCGCGTCTGATGATCGAGGGCCGCAAGCTGGTGCGCTACGAAGTGACCAGCACCGGCATTGTCGCCCCGGGCGGCGGCAAGGTCGGCATGACCCTGGGTGAACTGCAGCTGCTGTATCCCGAGCGCGCCGACGTCGGTCCCGACAAGTACGACGACAAGGCCCAGCACCTGCGCGTGCGCCCGGCACAGGACGGCGCGGCCATCATCGACTTCTCGCTGTCCCGCGATGGCAAGGTTGACGGATGGCGGGTCGGCCAGACCCCGCAGGTGGACTACGTGGAAGGCTGCCTGTGACCACCGCAAGCGTGGCTCACCCGCAACGGGTGGGCCACGCGTAGAATCGCGCCACGACCGCTGGGGGAGTGCTCGATGATCGCCATTGCCATTGCCTGGTTCCTGCTTGGCCTGCTGCTGCTGGCGCTGGGCGGGGACTCCATCGTCAAGGCTGTGTCCGGCCTGGCCCAGCGCTTCGGGGCCAGCCCGTTCACCGCCGGCCTGCTGCTGCTCGGGGTGACCACCTCGTTGCCGGAACTGGCAGTCAACGCGCGCGCGCTGGCTGTCGGCCAGCCGGAGCTGGCATTGGGCAATGCGGTGGGCAGCAGCATCGTCAACCTGGGCTTGACCCTGGCGGCGGCAGCCATCGCCGCACCGCTGCTGCTGCGCGCGCGCCTGCAGACGGTGCTGTGGTGGTCGCTGCTGGCGGCTGGCGTACTGCTGATCCTGTTCGGCCTGGATGGCCGTCTGGTGCGTTGGGAAGGTGGCGTGCTGGTGGCCGGCTTCATCGTGGTGCAGGTGGTGCTGCTGCGCCGTGGCCGCAGCGAAGGCGCGGAGGTGCAGGCAGCCATTGCCGAATCCGCGCTGAGCCGCACGAGCCTGCCGTTGAACGTGCTGCGCGTGCTGATTGCCGCGTTGACGCTGTACTGGGGCGCGCGCCTGGTGGTGGGCGCCGCCGCGGACTTCGGCGTAGCCCTGGGCTGGACGCCCCTGCTGGTCGGCCTGCTGCCGGTGGCGATCGGCACTGCACTGCCGGAGGTGGCCACCGCCATCGCCGCCGCGCGTCGCGGGCATGGCGACATGGTGCTGGGCCACGTGCTGGGTTCCAGCGTGGTGAATCTGCTGCTGGTGATTGGTGCGATGGCAGTGCTGCAGCCGCTGGCGTTGCCGGCCTCGTTCGTGCGCCTGGAGCTGCCTGCGCTGCTGGCGTTCGCGCTGGTGCTGTACCCGATGCTGCGTGGCGACCTGAAGGTCAGCCGCGGTGAAGGCGCGATCCTGCTGGTCGCGTTCGTCGGCTGGTTCGTGCTGGAAATGCTGCTGGTGGGCGCCCCGGCCATGTAGATCCACGCCATGCGTGGATGCGGTTGGTGCCGTGCCGACCAAGGTCGGCACCTACCACCGATGACGTGCCGACCAACGGTCGGCACCCACCCGTACAGGGTTACCGGCCCTGTGCGTGCTCTTCTTCCTCGCGCACCGGTTCCGGCGGAGGCATCTGTTCTTCAGCAGCCGGCTCGTTGCCGGGCAGGCTGGGGCGGGTTTCCATCAGCAGCGACAGCGCGGCCTTGGCCATCATGTGCGCGCTGATCGGTGCGGTGATGAACAGGAACACGGTGATCAGCAGCTCGCGCGGCTGCGGGTCCTGGCCCAGGAAGATGTGGTAGCAGACCGAGCACACCAGCACGCAGCCCACGCCCAGCGTGCTGGCCTTGGTCGGTGCGTGCAGGCGCTTGAAGAAGGTGGACAGCTTCACCAGGCCCAGTGCGCCGACCAGGATGAAGAAGCAGCCGAACAGCAGCAGGATCGACAGGCCGATCTGGATCGCGGTGATCATTCGACGATGTCCCGGCGCAGCACGAACTTGCTCAGCACCACGGTGCTGCCGAAGCCGAGCATGGCGATGATCAGCGCCGCCTCGAAGTAGATCGGCGAGTTGAGGTACATGCCGAACAGCATCAGCTCGGCGATCGCGGTCACCGACAGGGTGTCCAGCGCGAGGATGCGGTCGGGCACGGTCGGCCCGCGCAGCAGGCGCCAGGTGGCCAGCAGCATCGCCAGGCCGACCACGTGCATGCACACCACCAGCGTGGTCTGGATGACTTCAAAACCGGTCATGGGAAGATCTCCATCAACGGCGCCTCGTAACGGCGCTTGATCGTATCGATCAGGTCCTGCGGGTCCTCCAGGTGCAGCACGTGCACCAGCAGGTACTTGCGGTCGTCACTGAGCGCGGCCGAGACCGTGCCGGGAGTCAGCGTGATCATGCTGGTCAGCGCTGCGATGCCGTGGATGTTGGCGATGTCCAGCGGCAGCCAGATGAAACCCGGGTGGATGTTCTTTTCCGGGCCCAGCACCTGCAGGGCGACGCGGATGTTGGACATCAGGATGTCCCACAGGGTCACGCACAGCAGCTTGGGCAGCGGCCGCAACGTGCCGATGCGGGCGAACTCGCGGTCCAGGCGCGCGGCGAACAACGGCACCACCACGCCCAGCAGCAGGCCCAGCACGATCTGGCCGAGGGTGAAGCTGTCGGACATCAACAGCCAGAACGCCACCACCATGATGCTGAGCATCGGCGAGGGAATGATGCGGCGGAACAGGGAGCGCTGGGCGGTCATGGCTGGCGGATCTCCGGCGTGGTCGCGCGCAGCTGCTGCACGTACTCACTGGGGTGCAGCAGCTGTGCGGCGGTGGCGTCGGTGTAGCGCATCAGCGGGGCGGCGGCCAGGGTCATGCCGATGCCGTAGCCCAGCAGGATGCAGGCGGCGTACAACTCGACCCGGCGCAGGCGTGCCTTGCGCGGCTTCGGTGCCTCCGGATCGACCGGCGGCACGCGCCAGAACAGGCGGATGCCGCCGCGGGTCAGGCCCATGATCACCAGCAGGCTGCTGACCAGCACCGCGGTCCAGACCGGGCCGGTGTACTGCTCAGGCATGCCGGCCAGCAGGGCGGCCTTGGCCAGGAAGCCGGACAGCGGCGGCAGGCCGGCCACCGATACCGCGCCGATCAGGAACAGCACCGCCGGCGTTTCCTTGCCCGGCATCGGCGCGACGACTTCCTTGCGGTCGCTGGCGCCGCCGCGGCGGCGACGGATCAGGTCGGCGATCAGGAACAGCGCGGCGGCGACAAAGCTGCTGTGCGGCAGGTAGTACAGGCCGGCCGAGAGAACCTGCGGGGTGCCGACCGAGAAGGCGATGAACAGCGTGGCCGCCGATACGATCACCAGGTACGAGATCAGCACGCGCAGGCGGGTCGCGGCCAGCGCACCGAGGCCGCCCAGTACCAGCGTCGCCACGCCGGCCCACATCAGCCAGTCGCGGCCATAGCCGGCCATCGCGCCGGCGTCATCGCCGAACCACAGCATCTGGATGCGCAGCACCGAGTACAGGCCGACCTTGGTCATGATCGCGAACAGCGCGGCCACCGCCGCCGGTGCGCGCGAATAGGCTTCCGGCAGCCATAGGTACAGCGGCATCAATGCGGCCTTGGCGCAGAACACCAACAGCAACAGGCCCATCGTGGCCTTGACCAGCGTCAGCTGCGCCGGTGGCACCTCGGCGATGCGCTGCGACAGCTCGGCCATGTTCAACGAACCCAGCGAGGCGTACAGCAGGCCCAGCGCGATCAGGAACAGGGTCGAGGCGGTGACGTTGAACACCACGTAGTGCAGGCCGATGCGCATGCGCAGGCCGCGGCCACCGCTGAGCAGCAGGCCGTAGGAGGCGATCAGCATCACCTCGAAGAACACGAACAGGTTGAAGATGTCGCCGGTGAGGAACGCGCCGTTCAGGCCGACCAGCTGGAACTGGAACAGCGCATGGAAATGCGGCGCGCGGCGGTCCCAGCCCGAGCAGGCATGCAGCAGGCAGGGAATGGCCAGCAGCAGGGTGGTCAGCAGCATCCACGCCGACAGCCTGTCGGCCACCAGCGCGATGCCCAGCCTCGACGGCCAGTCGCCGAGCAGGTAGACGTTGATGTCACCGCTGGCGGTGGTGGCGAACAGCAGGCCCACTGCCAGCGCCAGCGCCGACAGCGAGGTCCACGCCACCGCGCGCTGCACCTTGGGGCCGTAGCGGCGATGTTCGACGAACAGCGACAGCGCGGCGCCAAGCAGGGGAATCAGGATCGGCAGGATCACCAGATGGTTCATGCGCGGTCCTCGCCCTGGCGCGGCGGCACGCTCTCATCCTGCAGGTCGTCGTCGGGCTCGTGGGCGTCCACGTGGTCGCTGTGGTTGTCGCTGCGGCTGCGCATGGCCAGCACGATGCTCACCGCGGTCATCGCGAAGGCGATCACGATCGCGGTCAGCACCAGTGCCTGCGGCAACGGGTCGGTGTAGTTGCCGAGGTGGCTGTCCACGCCTTCCTGCAGTACCGGCGCCTTGCCCAGCACCACGCGGCCACCGGCAAAGATCAGCAGGTTGGTGGCGTAGGACAGGAAGGTCATGCCGAGGATCACATCGAAGCTGCGCGCACGCAGCAGCAGGTAGATGCCGATGGCGGTCAGCACGCCGATCGCGGTAGCCAGGGCCAGTTCCATCAGTGCATCTCCCCGGTGCGGGCCGAACGGCGTTGCAGGTCGATCTCACCCTTGCGGGCGGTACGGGTACGCGAGGGCTTGATCGTGCCCATCATCGACAGCATCAGCATGGCGCCGCCGAACACCACCAGGTAGACGCCGATGTCGAAACCGATCGCGCTGGCCAGCGGCACGTCGCCGATCAGCGGCAGGTGCAGGTCGAGGTGGCCACTGGTCAGGAACGGTACGCCGAACAGCATCGAGGCGCTGCCGCTGAGCAGGGCGATCAGCAGGCCCATGCCGATGCAGCGGATGTAGTCGAAGCCGAAGCGCGATTCCACCGAGGCAGTGCCCTGGATCACGTACTGGATCAGCAGCGGCACCGCCAGCACCAGGCCGGCGATGAATCCACCACCGGGTGCGTTGTGGCCGCGCAGGAACAGGAAGATCGACACGGTCAGCGTCAGCGGGAACATGATCTGCGCCAGGTCGGCCGGTACCGGCAGCTTGATCGGCGGGCCGGGCATGATCTGCTCCGGGGCCATCCGCGTGCGTCGCAGCAGCGCGTGCACGACCAGCGCGGCGATGCCGAACACGGTGATCTCGCCGAAGGTATCGAAGCCGCGGAAGTCGACCAGGATCACGTTGACCACGTTCTGGCCGTACGCCTCGGGCAGGGCACGGGCGAGCAGTTCGCCGGCCATGGTGTTCGGCGGCAGCGTCATCGCCGAATAGGCCAGCGCACCGAGGCCGGCACCGGCGATGATCGCGATCACCGCGTCGCGGCGCTTGCGCCAGCGCGGCCGCTCCGGCCCGGACTGCGCGGGCAGGTAGTTCATGCCCAGCAGCATCAGCACCAGGGTGACCATCTCGACCAGCAGCTGGGTCAGCGCCAGGTCGGGTGCGGACAGGAACACGAAGGTCAGCGCCACCATCAGGCCGACGCCGCCGACCAGCAGTACCGCCAGCAGGCGCTGCTTGTAGACGCGCAGGGTGGCGACCGCACAGGCCATCATCACCAGCCACAGCGCCCAGCCCAGCAGCGGGATCGGCTGCGGCTTGGTCCAGTTCGGCGAGGCAGGGTTGGCGATGTAGGGCGCGGCGGCCACGGTGATGGCCACCAGCACCAGGCCCAGCAGCATGCGCTGCAGGCTGCCATTGGCGATGCCGTTGGTCAGGCGCATGGCCAGCGCGGAAATCGCATCCAGCTGCGCGTGGAAGACGTTGCGGCCGGTGGTGCGGGTTTCCACCGCGTGCAGGTTGATCAGCCTGCGCAGACCGAAGTACAGCGCCACGCCGCCGACCACGCCGATCGCGCTCATCGCCAGCGGCAGGTTGAAGCCGTGCCACACCGCCAGGCTGTACTCGGGCATGGCGTTGCCGAGGATCGAGGCAGCAGCGGCATGCAGCACCGGCGCCACCGTCAGTGCCGGCGCCACGCCTACTGCGATGCAGATCACCACCAGCAGTTCCACCGGCACCTTCATCCAGCGCGGCGGCTCGTGCGGCACGCGGTCCAGGTCATGCGGGCCAGGGCCGAAGAAGGTGTCGTGCACGAAGCGCAGGCTGTAGGCCACGCCGAATACGCCGGCCAGCAGCGCGGCGATCGACACCGCGGTGCGCATCGCGCCCGGGCCGCCACCGGCGGTCAGTGCCTCGGCGAACAGCATTTCCTTGGACAGGAAGCCGTTGAGCAGCGGAATGCCGGCCATCGCCAGCGAGGCGATGATCGCCAGCGCACTGGTGAACGGCATCAGCCTGCGCAGGCCGCCCAGCTTGCGCATGTCGCGGGTGCCGGTCTCGTGGTCGATGATGCCGGCGGCCATGAACAGCGAGGCCTTGAAGGTGGCGTGGTTGAGGATGTGGAACACGCCGGCCACCACCGCCATCGGTGTGGACAGGCCGAACAGCAGGGTGATCAGGCCCAGGTGCGAGATCGTCGAATAGGCCAGCAGGCCTTTCAGGTCGTGCTGGAAGATCGCGTTCCAGGCGCCGATCAACAGGGTGATCGCACCGATGCCGCTGACCGTGTAGAAGAACAGGTCGCTGCCGGCCAGCGCCGGATGCAGGCGCGCCAGCAGGAACACGCCGGCCTTCACCATGGTGGCCGAGTGCAGGTAGGCCGAGACCGGGGTGGGCGCGGCCATCGCGTGCGGCAGCCAGAAGTGGAACGGGAACTGCGCGCTCTTGGTGAAGATGCCGGCCAGCACCAGGAACAGGGCATACGGATACAGCGCGCTGGCGCGGATCTGCTCGCCGGCGGCCAGAACCACGTCCAGGTCGAAGCTGCCGACGATGCGGCCGATCAGCAGCACGCCACCGAGCAGGGCCAGGCCGCCGCCACCGGTGATCACCAGCGCCATGCGCGCGCCTTCGCGGGCGTCCTGGCGGTGCGACCAGAAGCCGATCAGCAGGAACGAGCTGATGCTGGTCATTTCCCAGAAGATCATCAGCAACAGCAGGTTGCCCGACAGCACCATGCCCAGCATGGCGCCCATGAACAGCAGCAGGTAGCAGTAGAAGCGGTGCGCGTTGTCCTGCTGGCTCAGGTAGTAGCGCGCATACAGCACCACCAGCGCGCCGATGCCCAGCACCAGCCCGGCGAACATCCAGGCCAGCCCGTCCAGGCGCAGGGTGAAGTCCAGCCCGATCTGCGGCAACCAGGGCACCAGGGTGCGGACCACCTGGCCATCAAGTACAGCGGGCGTCAGCCAGCCGAGGATGGCCAATCCGCCCAACGGCGCCAGCGCCGCCAGCCAGGCAGCAGTCGAGCGCGAACTACGGGGGAAGGCCGCAACGGCCGCTGCCATCAGGAACGGCAGGGCCAGCAGCAGGGGCAGGCTGGGGAGCATGCAGGGAATCCATGATTCACGAGCAGGTCAGGGAGGATAACAGGCTGCGAAATGTCGCCGAAACCCATCGAACAGCGATCAATTGCATGTAACGTTCGCTGATTCATTTTTTCTGCGGCGCAACATCGCGTTCCTGCATCGCCTCGCCGGCTGCCCTCGGGAGACACCCTACGCCCACGCAGGGAGACCGCAGGCCCTGTCGCACAGGGGCTGCCGTCGACGGGCGGGCGGTGGGGAGCGGGTCACCGGGGCAGGCTGGCAGGGCCGCCGTGGAGTGCGGGTGACGGGATCTGCCCGTTCAGGAAACGACGGCCGCTGCCGGCCGCCGGCGCGTCAGTAGCGCCAGTCGAGCTTGCGGTAGAGCTTGGCCATCACCCACGCCGGGCCGATCAGCAGGTAGGTCAGGTCGGTCAGGAAGCTGGGCTTGCGGCCCTCGAACGTGTGGCCGATGAACTGCGCCACCCAGGCCACCACGAACACACCTACCGCCAGCCAGCGCAGGGCCTGCAGGCCGATTTCTGCTTCCAGCAGGCGGCACAGGCAACCGAACACGAAGAACTGGATGAGCATGCCGATGCCCAGCGGGCGCGACAGCTTGTTGTAGAAGCACCAGGCGCTGAACATCGCGAACGCCGACCAGATGCCGTACTGGAACCAGGTGATCAGCGGCGGCAGGCACCACAGCAGAGCCACCACCGACCACAGGATGGCCGGTACAGCCACCACGTGGATGCGCTGGTTGATCACGTTCTGGTGGTCGTCGGAATAGCTGGCGAAATAGCGGTCGATCGGCCGCGCAAGCTCGGTGGAGGTCTGCATGCGGCCAGCATACTCCCGCCGGGGCCAGGCGGTGAGGGGGCGCCGAATGGCTGGCGCCGACGAGTGGGGTCGATGAGGTGGGACCGATGAGGTGGGGCCGATGGGGCGGGGCCGACCGGGTAGAGTCGACTGCTCTTCGTTTCGACGGCGAAAATCCCCGCGCTGCGCGCGATAGTCGACTAACAGTCGACTCTACCCAGTCGACCGTATCGCGGCCGATTTCATCCCAGTCGAACGCATCCCAGCCGATGCACCGCCGTCGGCGGCCGCGCCTTCAGAACGCCCCCAGCCTTTCCGGCCGGGGGCGCAGGCGGATCAGTCGACGCTGATCCCGGCCAGGCGCTGCAGCGCCTCGGCGTACTTGGCGCGGGTGCGCTCGATGATCCCGGCCGGGATGCTCGGGCCCGGGGCGGTCTTGCCCCAGTCCAGCGTCTCCAGGTAGTCGCGCACGAACTGCTTGTCGTAGCTCGGCGGGCTGGTGCCCACTTCGTACTCGTCGGCCGGCCAGTAACGCGAGGAATCCGGCGTCAGCATCTCGTCCATGATGTACAGGCGGCCATCGGCGTCTGTACCGAACTCGAACTTGGTATCGGCCAGGATGATGCCGCGCTCGCGGGCGTAGTCGGCGGCGAACTTGTAGATGCGCAGGGTGGCGTCGCGCACGCGCTCGGCCAGATCGGCACCGACCTGCTTCACCATCGCATCGAAATCGATGTTCTCGTCATGGTCGCCCACGGCGGCCTTGGTCGAGGGGGTGAAGATCGGCTCGGGCAGCTGCTCGGCCTGGCGCAGGCCGTCGGGCAGGTCGATACCGCTGACCTTGCCAGTGCGCTGGTAGTCCTTCCAGCCGCTGCCGATCAGGTAGCCGCGGGCGATCGCTTCCACCGGCACCGGCTTCAGCTTGCGGGTGACCACCGCGCGCTTGGCATACAGGGCCGGGTCCACGCCCTCGGGCAGCACGCTGGCCACGTCGATGCCGGTCAGGTGGTTGGGCATCAGGTGCGCGGTCTTGGCGAACCAGAAGTTGGACACCTGGCAGAGCATCTCGCCCTTGCCCGGAATCGGGTCGGGCAGCACCACGTCGAACGCCGACAGGCGATCGGTGGCGACCATCAGCAGGTAGTCGCCCGGCGGGGTCCCTGCAGGCAGCCGCTCGCGCGGGATATCGAACACATCACGCACCTTGCCGCGATGGCGCAAGGGCAGGCCGGGGAGATCGGATTGCAACAGCGTGGTTGGCACGGGCACTCCTGGGGCGTTGTCGATACGGCTGCCCAACGGACCCGGCGGGCCCGCTGACCAGCGGGCGGCCTAGTGTAAAGCCGTCCGGGCCCGCTGTGACGTAAAATGAGTGTCCATTTCGTCGGTCGACCCCGGAGCGCCATGCGCTGGTACGGAAAACTGCTCGGATTCATCGCCGGCGCCCTGCTGTTCCGGCCCAATCCGCTGTTCGGTGCGGTGGTCGGCCTGTTGCTCGGCCATGCCTTCGATTCGGACTGGTTCCGCCTGAACAAGGAGAACCCGTACCGGGAGCTGGGGCTGACCTCCGAGGCCACCGATGCCGAGGTCGAGCGCGCCTACCGCAAGCTGATTTCCCAGTACCACCCCGACAAGCTGGGCGGCGCCGCCCCCGAGCTGCAGCAGCAGGCCGAGCAGAAGTCGCGGCGGATCAACGCCGCCTACGACCGCATCAAGACCCTGCGCAAGCGCTGACCCCATAGTCCCGCCTGCGGGCGGGAGAACCCTTTCCCCGTTCCGAAGGCCCCGGCCATGTCCAACTGCCTCATCGCCCCGTCCATTCTCTCCGCCAACTTCGCCCGCCTCGGCGAGGAAGTCGACAACGTCCTCGCCGCCGGCGCCGACTGGGTCCACTTCGATGTGATGGACAACCACTACGTGCCGAACCTGACCATCGGCCCGATGGTCTGCCAGGCCCTGCGCAAGCACGGCGTGACCGCGCCGATCGACGTGCACCTGATGGTCGAGCCGGTGGACCGCATCATCCCGGACTTTGCCGAGGCCGGTGCCACCTACATCAGCTTCCACCCGGAAGCGAGCCGCCACGTGCACCGCACCATCCAGCTGATCCGCTCGCTGGGCTGCAAGCCGGGCATCGTGCTCAATCCGGCCACGCCGGTGGACATCCTCGACTGGGTGCTGGATGACCTGGACCTGGTGCTGCTGATGTCGGTCAACCCGGGCTTCGGCGGCCAGGCCTTCATCCCCTCGGCGCTGGACAAGCTGCGCGTGGTGCGCAAGATGATCGACGCCAGCGGCAAGGACATCCGCCTGGAGATCGATGGCGGCGTGAAGGCCGACAACATCGGCGAGATCGCTGCCGCCGGCGCCGACACCTTCGTTGCCGGTTCGGCCATCTTCAACGCCAAGACCAGCTACCAGGACGTGATCGCGCAGATGCGCGCGAACGTTGCTGCGGCAAGGGGCTGAGCCATGGGTACGGTGGCCGTGTTGAACATCCGTCCGGCCACCGTGGCCGACGCTGGCCTGATCCTGCATTTCATCCGCGAGCTGGCCATCTACGAGAAGGCCGAGCATTCGGTGCAGACCGACGAGATCGGTATTGCCGAAAGCCTGTTCGGCGCCGATGCGACCGCACGCGCGTTGATCTGCGAAGCCGACGGCGAGGCCATCGGCTATGCGGTGTATTTCTACAACTATTCCACCTGGCTGGGCCGCAAGGGCATCTACCTGGAAGACCTCTACGTCAGCCAGGAAAAGCGCGGCGCCGGCGCCGGCAAGGCACTGCTGAAGTACATCGCGCGCCAGGCCGTGGCCGAAGGCTGCGGCCGCTTCGAATGGTCGGTGCTGGACTGGAACACCCCGGCCATCGAGTTCTATACCGCTGCCGGTGCGAAGCCGCAGGACGAGTGGACCGTGTACCGGTTGCAGGGCCAGGCGCTGCACGATTTCGCCAACGGTTGATACGCAAGGCAGCCACGCATGGCGTAGCTCTGCTGCGTCCGCGCCTCGACCTGGATGGGGGGCGAACCGCAATCCGGTGGGTCCTAACTGCAACCCGGTGGGTGCGAACCTTGGTTCGCACGATCCCCTTGCACAAAAAAAAGCCACGCCAATCACTGGCGTGGCCTCGCTGCATGCGTGGGAGGCTGATCCTGCCTCCATCCGTCGTCCCTGCTATGGCCTTCCATTCTCCGGGCCGGCAATGACATCTGCATGACATCCACGCATGGCGTGGATCTATCGCCTGGCGTTCACTGGCCGCGAACGCGTGATTGATAGCCTGTGCGGCCCCACTCTGGAAGCACCGCATGACCACCCCGCGCTGGCGCCTGATCCTCAACGGCAAATCCGCAGGCAACGATGACCTGCGTGAGGCTGTTGGCCACTGGCGCGGGCAGGGCGTGCAGCTGGAAGTGCGGGTGACCTGGGAGGACGGCGACGCCGAACGCTACGTGGCCGAGGCGATCGAGCATGGCGTGGACGTGATCGTCGCTGCCGGTGGCGACGGCACGCTCAGCGCGGTCGCGGAAACACTGGCGCATCGCGAGGAATCGGCCGATGCGCTGCCCTCGCTGGCGCTGATCCCGATGGGCACCGCCAACGATTTCGCCACCTCGGCAGGCATTCCGGCTGGACCGAAGGAGGCCTTCGCGTTGATCGGGCAGACCGCGCCGCGTGCCATCGATCTGCTGCGCGTGGACGCCGATGGCACGCCGTGGTGGTGCGCCAATCTCGCCAGCGGTGGCTTCGGCACGCAGGTCACCGTGGAGACCGACGCTGGCCTGAAAAAGATGCTGGGCGGGCTGGCCTATGTGATCACCGGCATCGCCAAGCTCGGCCGCATCGAGCCGATCAACGCACGCCTGTCGGGACCGGATTTCGCGTGGGAAGGCGACTTCATCGCGCTGGGCATCGGCAACGGTCGCCAGGCGGGCGGCGGCCAGCAGCTGTGCCCGCAGGCACTGATCGATGATGGGCTGCTGGATGTGACGGTGCTGCCGGAGCTGGAAGGCGAAGTCACCGCTACCCTTGGCCAGATGCTGAAGTCCGGTACCCAGGCTGCGCTGGAACAGCTGGCCACGCGCGCGCGGCTGCCGTGGTTGCAGATCGAATCGCAGCGACCGCTGACGCTCAACCTGGACGGTGAACCGGCGCAGGCCCAGCGGTTCCGCATCGAGTGCGTGCCGGACAGGGTGCGGATGCATCTGCCGGTCGGTTGCCCGCTGCTGGGCGGGCAGGGGTAGAGCCGTTGGGTAGAGTCGACTGGGTAGAGTCGACTGTTAGTTGTGATCTCTCGGTAGGTTGTTCATCCGGGACATCTTTGGAAAATGGTGGTTACCACACCTGTCCAGCCCCCAAAGAGCCCGGATGAACCACCATAAAAATGCCCGTTTGACGCCGTTTAG
>NZ_JCAFUL010000021.1:0-56644 GCF_059371315.1 Stenotrophomonas sp. YJH_SMC_8
CTACCAGGAGCAAAAGAGCAGCCGACTAACAGTCGGCTCTACCAGGAGCAAAAGAGCAGCCGACTAACAGTCGGCTCTACCAGGAGCAAAAGAGCAGCCGACTAACAGTCGGCTCTACCAGGAGCAAAAGAGCAGCCGACTGACAGTCGGCTCTACCAGGAGCAAAAGAGCAGCCGACTGACAGTCGGCTCTACCAGCAGCACAGCGTTCTGTCGCCCGCCAGCACCGGAGCACCGCCAGCCAGCCTTCGCCCGCCAGCTGCTCCACCGCCCGCCAGCCGACAACGAAAAAGCCGGGGATTGCCCCGGCTTTTTCGTGTCTGATCCCCGGCAAGGCGTGTCAACCAAGGTTGACACCCACCAGGGGCAGGGCCCCAGCCCTTATTCCACCGACAACCCTTCGACCTTCTGCCAGCCGCGCGGCAGCAGGTGGCCGCGGGTGGCGCGTGCGCCGAGGTAGGCGTCGAGCTCGTTGAACTTCAGCCCCATCGTGCGCTGCCCGCTGCGTACCTGCAGGGTCTGCCCCGGGCTGATCGCCACGATGGCAACCACGCGTTCGGTGGCGAGCTTGGCCTTCGGGATCTCGATGATCTTGTTGCCCTTGCCCTTGTCCAGTTCCGGCAGGTCGTTGGCGGCGATCGCCAGCAGGTTGCCCGAGCTGGTCACCGCCACGATGCGGTCGGTGGCCACGTTGGCGAGCACCGACGGAGTGAGCACCGACGAGCCGGACGACAGGTTCAGCATCGCCTTGCCGGCCTTGTTGCGACCGATCAGGTTCTCGAAGCGGGTGACGAAGCCATAGCCATGACTGGAGGCCAGCACGAAGCGGGCATCCGGCTCGGCACTGGCCAGGGTCACGAAGCTGGTGCCCGGTGCCGGCGAGAAGCGGCCGGTCAGCGGTTCACCGTTGCCGCGGGCCGAAGGCAGGGTGTGCACCGGCGTCGAGTAGGCGCGACCCTCGCTGTCGAGGAACGCGACCTGCTGGGTGCTGCGTGCGCGCACCGCGCCCTGCAGGGCATCACCGTCGCGGTAGGAGAGGGCGGACGCATCGACGTCGTGGCCCTTGGCGGCGCGGATCCAGCCCTTCTCCGACAGCACCACGGTCATCGGCTCGCTCGGCACCAGCTCGGTCTCGTCGATGGCCTGCGCCGCCTGGCGTTGCACCAGCGGCGAGCGGCGTGCGTCGCCGAACTTCTTGGCATCGGCGGTCAGTTCGTCGCGGATCAGCTTCTTCAGCTTGGCCTTGCTGTCGAGGATGCCGAGGATCTTCTCGCGCTCCTTGGCCAGCTCGTCCTGCTCGCCGCGGATCTTCATCTCTTCCAGGCGGGCCAGCTGCTTCAGCTTGGTTTCCAGGATGTAGTCGGCCTGTTCCTCGGACAGGCCGAAACGCGCGATCAGCGCTGCCTTCGGTTCGTCCTCGGTACGGATGATGTGGATCACCTCGTCCAGGTTGAGGAAGGCGACCAGCAGGCCTTCCAGCAGGTGCAGGCGGCGCTCGACCTTCTGCAGCCGGTGCTGCAGGCGGCGGGTGACGGTGTTGCTGCGGAAGGTCAGCCATTCGCTGAGCAGCATCTTCAGGTTCTTCACCTGCGGACGGCCGTCCAGCCCGATCACGTTGAGGTTGACGCGGTAGCTGCGCTCCATGTCCGTGGTGGCGAACAGGTGGCCCATCAGCTGCTCGGCGTCGACGCGGTTGGAGCGCGGCACCAGCACCACACGCACCGGGTTGGCGTGGTCGGACTCATCGCGGATGTCTTCCAGCCACGGCAGCTTCTTGGCGCGCATCTGCGCGGCAATCTGCTCGATCACCTTCGACGGCGACACCTGGAACGGCAGCGCCGTGACCACGATGTTGTTGGCTTCCTTGGTGAAGGTCGCACGTGCACGCACGCTGCCGTTGCCGGTCTCGTACATGTTCCGCAGATCGTTGGCCGCGGTGATGATCTCGGCGCTGGACGGGTAGTCCGGGCCCTGCACGTGCTCGCACAGGTCGCGCACGGTGGCCTCGGGGTTGTCCAGCAGGTGCAGCAGCGCGCTGACGATCTCGTTGAGATTGTGCGGCGGCACGTCGGTGGCCATGCCCACGGCGATGCCGGTGGTGCCGTTCAGCAGCAGGTGCGGCAGCCGCGCCGGCATCCAGGTCGGCTCCTGCAGGGTGCCGTCGAAGTTCGGTGCCCAGTCGGTGGTGCCCTGGCCCAGTTCGCCCAGCAGCACTTCGGCGATCGGGGTCAGCTTGGATTCGGTGTAACGCATCGCCGCGAACGACTTCGGGTCGTCGCTGGAGCCGAAGTTGCCCTGGCCCTCGATCAGCGGATACCGGTACGAGAACGGCTGTGCCATCAGCACCAGCGCCTCGTAGCACGCGCTGTCACCGTGCGGATGGTACTTACCGATGACGTCACCGACGGTGCGCGCGGACTTCTTCGGCTTGGACGCGGCATTCAGGCCCAGCTCGCTCATCGAATAGATGATGCGGCGCTGCACCGGCTTCAGGCCGTCACCGATGAACGGCAGGGCGCGGTCCAGGACCACGTACATCGAGTAGTCGAGGTAGGCGCGTTCGGCGTACTCGCGCAGCGGCAGTTGTTCGAATCCGTGGAACACGGGGCGGGCAAGTTCGGTCATGCGGCGTTGTTACCTGTTGTCGGGAGGCGGCGACGGCGGTCGCCGCTCGCAATCCTGTGATTATCCGGATGCGGCGGGGGATGCCAAGCCGCGCGCAGGGTCCAGCCCGGTTTCCAGGCCATGTCCGGCCCGCGCCAGGTAGCGCCCCGGCGGCAGCCCGAAGTGGCGGCGGAACACGGTGACGAAGGCGCTGGCGCTGCTGAAGCCCAGTGCATGGGCGATGTCGGCGACGCTGCGGCCGTCGGTCAGCTGGCGCAGGGCTTCGGACAGCCGGGCCTGCTGCCGCCACTGGGCGAAGCTGAGCGTGGTCTCGTCGCGGAAGTGGCGGGTCAGGCTGCGCGGCGACAGACCGGCCCAGTGCGCCCACTCGGCCAGGCTGCGCTCGTCGGACGGGTCGGCCAGCAACTGCGAGGCGATCTTCAGCAGGCGCCGGTCATGCGGCATCGGCAGGTGCATGCGCTGGCGCGGCGCGGTACGGATCTCGTCCAGCAGCACGTCGATGATGTGCTGGCGCTCGGGCGTGGTGTCGTAGCCCAGCGGCCATTCGCAGATGCGGTCGGCCAGCGCCTGCGCCAGCTTGGACAGGCCCAGCACGCAGGGATCGGCGGGCAGGGTGGCGCAGGCCGGTGCGGCCAGTGCCATGCCCCAGCCCCGCAGCGGACCGTCCAGGGTCACCGTATGCGGCTCCAGCGGCGGCATCCAGCCGGCCGAGCCCGGCGCCAGCGACCACGTCCCGTGCGAGGTGCGGGTGGTCAGCAGGCCGCGTTCGACGCAGATCAGCTGGGCGCGCTGGTGGTGGTGCCAGTCCACTTCCCGGACCAGGCCGAGGGGGCTGTCGAAGCGGAAGGCGACCACCGGCGGGCCGTCGTTGCGCTCGAACCAGTCCAGTGCGTCGTCGCGCAGCAGGCGTTTCGGAGGGGGGATTTCTGCCTTGTTCATCATATCCGCTGGCTGAAATGTGTCATCCATTGGCTTAATTGTACTACCGGGCCAGCTGAGCTGGCCATTAAGGTGTGCGCCGTCACTGATCCAGCCCACTGCTGCAACACAGCATTCGATGCCAGATCGAATATTTCCATTGAGAAATATTTTTTTTGGAAGAGAATGCTCCCCCATGATCTGTCCTGCAACCACTCCCCCCAGCTTTGGCCTGCTGCTGCGCCAAGTGCGCGACGGCCTGGTCCGGCAACTCGACGCGTCCATGGCTGAAGAAGACCTGGGTATCGGCTTCACCCACTACATCGGGTTGAAGGTGCTCTCGCACATGGCCCCGTGCACGGCCAACGAACTGGCCCAGGCCATCGACCAGGTACCCAGCGCGGTCACTCGCCTGCTGGACAAGCTCGAGGCACTGGGCTGCGTCCGCCGCGAACCGCATGCACAGGACCGGCGTGCGCTGCAGATCGTGCTGACCGATGAAGGCCGCGCGCTGTGGGCGCGGCTGAAGCTGCGCGGCGACGCGGTGATGGATTACGCGCTGCGTGATCTTTCCGCCGACGAGCGCACGCTGCTGCTGTCCCTCCTTACCCGAATCCGCGATTCCCTGACGACCCCATGAACCCGATCCCGCATTCCACTCTCCGCCGGTCCGGGCGCGCGCTGCTGGTGTCAGCGCTGGCCCTGGCCCTGGCCGCCTGCGCCAGCAGCCGTGGCCTCAACCCCCAGGGCCACGTGCTCGATGTGGACAGCCTGCACAGCGAACGCACCCTGGCCGACACCGACCTGAGCGCCACCGGCTTCCCGGCGCAGGACTGGTGGAAGGCACTGGGCGATGCGCAGCTGGACGCGCTGGTTGCCGAAGGCCTTGCCGGTCATCCGAGCCTGGATGCCGCCGACGCGCGCCTGCGCCAGGCCCAGGCCCAGGTTGGCACTGCGCGTGCCGATGAGCTGCCCAGCCTGTCGGTGTCCGGTGGCTACACCGGCCTGCGCCTGCCCGAGTCGATGGTCGGCAGCGAGATGGGCGGCCGCTACGGCGGCAGCAGCCAGGTCGCCTTCGACTTCAGCTATGGCGTGGACCTGTGGGGCGGCAAGCGTGCCGCCTGGGAAGCCGCCGTGGATGGCGCGCATGCGGCCACCGTCGAGGCCCAGGCCGCACGCCTGAAGCTGTCCACCGGCATCACCCAGGCCTATGCCGACCTGGCCTACGCGTGGCAGCTCAACGACGTGGCCGAGGAAGAGCTGGCCCGTTCGCAGAAGTCGCTTCAGCTGACCCGCCAGCGCCGCAGCGCCGGTATCGACAGCGACTTGCAGGTGCGCCAGGCCGAAGCCCGCGTGCCGGCCGCGCAGCAGCAGGTGCAGGCTGCGCAGCAGCGCATCGATGCCGCCCGCACCGCACTGGCGGCACTGGTCGGCAAGGGCCCGGACCGTGGCCTGTCGATCCAGCGCCCGCAGCCGCTGAATCCGATGGCGCTGCAGCTGCCGGGCGTGCTGCCCAGCGAACTGCTTGGCCGTCGCCCCGACATCGTCGCCGCACGCTGGCGCGTGGAAGCGGCCGACAAGCAGATCAAGGTCGCCAGGACCAAGTTCTACCCGAGCTTCAACCTCACCGCGCTGGCCGGCGTGGTCGCCCCGAACGTGGGTGACCTGCTGAAGAGCAGCTCCACCTTCGCCTACATCGGCCCGGCGCTGAGCCTGCCGATCTTCGAGGGCGGCAAGCTGCGCGCCAACCTGGCCAACACCGATGCGCAGTACGACCTGGCGGTGGCCAACTACAACCAGGCCGTGCTCGACGCATTGCGCGACGTTGCCGACCAGGTCAACGCAGTGCGTTCGCTGGCGCAGCAGGCGCACTCGCAGCAGCAGGCGGTGGACACCGCGCGTTCGGCCTTCGATCTGGCCCAGCAGCGCTACCGCGCCGGCATCGGCAGCTACCTGGACGTGCTGACCGCGCAGTCCACGCTGTTGCAGTCGCAGCAGCAGCTGGCCGGGCTGCAGTCGCAGCAGGTGCAGTCCTCGGTGCGCCTGAGCAAGGCGCTGGGCGGTGGTTTCCAGCCCGCTGACGCCGACCGCGCACCGATCGCCTCCCATTCCAATTCCTCGCATTCCTGAAGACGCCCGCCATGAGCCAGACCCAAGACACCGCGGCCCCGGCCGCCCCCAACCGCCGCGGCAACCTGCTGCGCGGCCTGTTCGTGATCGTCGTGCTGCTGCTTGCCGCACTGGCGCTGTGGTACTTCATGTTCGGCCGCTGGTTCGAAGAGACCGACGACGCCTACGTGCAGGGCAACCAGGTGCAGATCACCCCGCTGGTGGCCGGCACCGTGGTCGCCATCAACGCCGATGACGGCATGCGCGTGGAGCGCGGCCAGCTGCTGGTGCAGCTGGACCCGTCCGACACCTCGGTGGCACTGCAGCAGGCCGAAGCCAACCTGGCCAAGACCGTGCGCCAGACCCGTGGCCTGTACCGCAGCGTGGAAGGCGCACAGGCGGACTTGAACGCGCGCCAGGTGACCCTGAAGCGCGTGCGTGATGACTTCGCCCGCCGCAAGGACCTGGCCGCCACCGGCGCCATCTCCAACGAAGAGCTGGCCCACGCCCGCGACGAGCTGGCTGCTGCCGAAGCGGCCGTGGCCGGTTCGCGCGAGACCGTCGAGCGCAACCGCGCACTGGTTGACGACACCGTGATCGCCACCCAGCCGGACGTGCAGGCGGCAGCCGCGCAGCTGCGCCAGGCCTTCCTCAACAACGCCCGCGCCGGCATCGTCGCGCCGGTCACCGGCTACGTCGCCCGCCGTTCGGTGCAGGTCGGCCAGCGCGTGCAGCCGGGCAACGCCCTGATGGCGGTGGTACCGACCGAACAGATGTGGGTCGAGGCCAACTTCAAGGAAACCCAGCTGCGCCACATGCGCCTCGGCCAGGAAGTGGAGCTGAAGTCGGACCTGTACGCCGGTGACGTGAAGTACAAGGGCCGCATCCAGAGCCTGGGCCTGGGTACCGGTTCGGCGTTCTCGCTGCTGCCTGCGCAGAACGCCAGCGGCAACTGGATCAAGATCGTGCAGCGCGTGCCGGTGCGCATCGCCATCGATGCCAAGCAGCTGGCCGAGCACCCGCTGCGCATCGGTCTGTCGATGAAGGCCGAAGTGAGCCTGCGCGACCAGAAGGGCGAAGTGCTGCCGAGCGCTGCCGCCAAGGGCACCGTGTTCGACACCGATGTGTATGCCAAGCAGCTGCATGATGCCGACGAGGTGATCCACACGATCATCCAGGGCAACCTGCCGCAGCAGCAGGCGAAGGCGGGCTGAGGTCGCCATGTCCGCACAAGCTCCAGCCGCGCCCGGCGCTCCGGCGGCGCCGGGTGCGGCCTCCGGGTTCCTGCCGCCCAGCGTCGCCCTGTGCACCGTGGGCCTGGCGATGGCCTCGTTCATGCAGGTGCTCGACACCACCATCGCCAACGTCTCGCTGCCAACCATCGCCGGCAATCTCGGCGCCAGCTCGCAGCAGGCGACCTGGGTCATCACCTCGTTCGCGGTCAGCACGGCCATCGCGCTGCCGCTGACCGGCTGGCTCAGCCGCCGCTTCGGCGAACGCAAGCTGTTCATCTGGGCCACGCTGGCCTTCGTCATCACCTCGCTGCTGTGCGGCCTGGCGCAGAGCATGGGCATGCTGGTGCTGTCGCGCGCACTGCAGGGTTTCGTGGCTGGCCCGATGTACCCGATCACGCAGTCACTGCTGGTCTCGATCTATCCAAGAGAGAAGCGCGGACAGGCGCTGGCGCTGCTGGCGATGATCACCGTGGTGGCGCCGATCTGCGGCCCGATCCTCGGTGGCTGGATCACCGACAACTACAGCTGGGAATGGATCTTCCTGATCAACGTGCCGCTGGGCATCTTCGCCGCGCTGGTGGTGGGCAACCAGCTGAAGGGGCGCCCGGAGCACATCGAGAAGCCGAAGATGGACTATGTCGGCCTGGTCACCCTGGTGATCGGTGTCGGTGCGCTGCAGTTGGTGCTCGATCTGGGCAATGACGAGGACTGGTTCTCGTCGATGAAGATCGTGGTGCTGGCCTGCGTGGCGGTGGTGACGCTGACGGTGTTCCTGATCTGGGAACTGACCGACAAGGATCCGATCGTCGACCTGAAGCTGTTCCGGCACCGCAACTTCCGCGCCGGTACGTTGGCGATGGTGGTGGCCTATGCGGCGTTCTTCAGCGTGGCCCTGCTGATTCCGCAGTGGCTGCAGCGTGACATGGGCTACACCGCGATCTGGGCAGGCCTGGCGACCGCGCCGATCGGCGTGCTGCCGGTGATCATGACGCCGTTCGTGGGCAAGTATGCATCGCGCTTCGACATGCGCATGCTGGCGACCATCGCCTTCGTGTTCCTGTCGATGACCAGCTTCCTGCGTTCGGGTTTCAATCTGCAGGTCGATTTCCAGCACGTGGCCGGCGTACAGCTGATCATGGGTATTGGTGTCGCACTGTTCTTCATGCCGGTGCTGCAGATCCTGCTGTCGGACCTGGATGGGCGCGAGATCGCGGCGGGCTCCGGCCTGGCCACCTTCCTGCGTACGCTGGGTGGCAGCTTCGCGGCGTCGCTGACGACGTGGCTGTGGGCACGGCGCACCCAGGTGCACCATGCCGACCTGACCGAGCACATCTCGGCCTATCAGCCGGGCATGCAGGACCAGGTGACGGCGATGGGGCAGGGCGACCTGCAACATGGCGCAGCGGTACTGAACAACATGATCAACCACCAGGCATCGCAGATGGGCTTCAACGACATCTTCTTCCTGCTGGGCTGGATCTTCCTGGCGATCATTACGTTCCTGTGGCTGGCTAAGCCGCCATTCGGCGCAGGCGCAGGTGCGGCCGCCGGTGGTGGACACTGAAACTCCCTGGAAACACCGTGCTGTATTTTGACCCCGCCGCGAGGCGGGGTTTTTGTTTGTGCACCGCGGGTCACACGTGCCCTGCCATTAGGGGCGTGCGGCGGCGCAGGTTCAGCGCGTGCGATAGACGCGCTTGAACACCACCCGATCGCAGAACAATCGGGAAATGGCCCACATTCCTGCCACAAGTACGGCGCCGCATGTGAGCCAGCCAGCAGTGGCCTGCAATCGGCTGCCGACCAGGGCGCCGCAGATGATGGCGGCGACAAAGACCAGCATTACAGCCTCCTTCGACGCGCCGTAGTGGACCTCGGCCTGGCATCCCACGCAAACGCGTACGCCGTGGTTCGAGCCGGTATGGCAGTGAGGGCAGATGATGCTGCGCTGCATTGGTGCGTCCTTTGGGGAAGGGGGAGGGTGCTGGTCAGGTCGTGGCGATAGACCTGCAACCGGCTCCCGTAAATCTGCCTCCCACCGAAAAGGAATCGGGTGGATCTCGACTAGGAAAAGTACGAATTGAACGGGGAACGTGAAATGCGCCCCAAAAGGGGGCCGTTCAAGGTCTGGTGACGACGCGCCGGGAGGAGGTATGCACCAGCAGGCGACGCCTGGGTGGTGCGAGATACGACAGTCCGAGTGGCGGTTGCGATGCCAGGATCGCCAAACCCCGGAAACGAAAAAACCCGCTTTCGCGGGTTCGATCATCTTGAGTCGTGGTGCCCAGGAGAGGACTCGAACCTCCACGGTTTTACCCGCTAGTACCTGAAACTAGTGCGTCTACCAATTCCGCCACCTGGGCGACTCAGGAGATGAATTGTGCGGTACGGCAGAGAGTGTGTCAACAACATTTCACACTTTTTTCTGAGGCTGCACGCCCAGGTGATGCAGCAGGCTGCGCATCGCCGGTGACAGCTGCGCCCACTCGGCGAAACAGGCGCACAGGCGGCGTTGTGCCCACGCATCTGCAAGCGGCACCGCAATGGTATGCGTACTGCGTCGATGCTGGCGAGCAATGGTACGCGGCACGATACCGACACCAATGCCGTGGCCGGCCATGATGCAAACGCCCTCGAAGGTCTTCATGCGGATGCGCACGTCCAGCCGGCGACCGATGGCGCGCGCCTGGTCTTCGATGTAGGTCTGCAGTGCATTGCCATCGGCCAGGGCAACGAAGGTCTCGCCGGCAACATCGGCGAAGGCCACGCTGCGCCGCGATGCGAAGCGGTGGCCTGCAGGCAGCAGCATCACCAGCGGGTCTTCCGCGACCACATGCTGCTGCAGGCCGGTGGCGTCGACCGCATCACTGATGATGCCGGCCTCGGCCTGGCCGGCGCGGATCGCGCGCACGACTTCGGGGCTGGTGCGCTCCAGCAGTTCCACGTGCAGGCGCGGGCGTTCGGCCAGCCACGGCGCGAGCCGCGAGGGCAGGTAGTTGGTCAGTGCTGCGGTGTTGGCATAAAGATGCAGGGTGCCGCGCGCGCCGTGCGCGAACGCCTGCAGTTCACCGCGCAGCTGCGCCTGCTGCTGCAGGATCAAACGTGCATGGTGGGCGAGGGCGGCGCCGGCTTCGGTCAGGCTGACGCCGCGCGGATGCCGGTTCAGCAACGCGGTGCCGGCGTCGGCTTCGATCGTGCGCAGGCGTTCGCTGGCCGAGGCCAGGGCCAGGTTCGCCTGGGCCGCGCCGGCAGTGATGCTGCCGGCTTCGGCAATGGCCAGGAACAGTCGCAGGTCGGCGATATCCATCCGCATGTGATGCCCTCATCGCAACGCCTGCGCCTTCGGATCAGCCGAAGGCGAGGCCGGGAAGACCGCATTGTGCGCCGAGCGGCCGACCGATCCAATGAAGGCATGAATGAATCGATGTACTTCTACGTGCTGCTGGTGGTGGTGTTCGTGCTGGCCGGCGTGGTCAAGGGCGTGACCGGCATGGGGTTGCCAACCGTGGCGATGGGGCTGCTCGGCAGTACGCTGTCGCCGGTGGCGGCGGCGTCGATGCTGTTCATTCCCACCTTCGTCACCAATGCATGGCAGCTGTTGTCCGGGCCGTCGCTGGGCCACACAGTGCGGCGGCTGTGGCCGATGATGCTGGCGGTGGTGGTGGTGACACTGGGTTCGGCAGCGCTGCTGGTGCGGGTCGATCGCACCTGGTCGCGCGTTGCACTGGGCCTGGCGCTGGTGGTCTATGCCCTCTATGCCCTGCTTGCACCGGTGTTCCGAGTGCCGCAGCGGCGCGAGCGTTGGCTGGGGCCGCTGGTGGGGGCATTGTCGGGCGTGGTGACCGGCGCCACCGGCGTGTTCGTAATGCCGGCGGTGCCATACCTGCAGTCGCTGGGATTGCAGCGCGAGGAGCTGGTGCAGGCGTTGGGGCTGGCCTTCACTGTGTCGACGATTTCGCTGACCACCGGCCTGGTGCTGCACGGCGCATTCGGCATCCAGCAGCTGGGCCTGAGCGCACTGGCGGTGTTGCCGGCGCTGCTGGGCATGTGGCTGGGGCAGGTGATCCGGCAGCGCATCAGTGCGCGCGTGTTCCGCGCCTGCTTCCTCGGGTTCCTGTTGCTGCTTGGGCTGGAGCTGGTGTTGCGGCCGCTGTTCTGATGCCGGATTCCGGGCATGAAAAAACCCGCTTTCGCGGGTTTTTCTCATTCTCGACGTGGTGCCCAGGAGAGGACTCGAACCTCCACGGTTTTACCCGCTAGTACCTGAAACTAGTGCGTCTACCAATTCCGCCACCTGGGCGTCGAGGAGCGAGATTATGGGGTGCTGTGACGGGGGTGTCAACACTTTTTACTGCGATGGGGGCAGAGCCCTTTCCTCGCGGAAAGGGATCCGACCCCGGCGCCGATCGAAGCCGGGGGCGGATCCTGCTTCGCTCGCGAAACGGGCTCTGACCCCAGGGGCCACAACGCCGAACTGCGGGCAAAAAAAATCCCCGCCGAAGCGAGGAGTTTTTTCGTTGGTGCCCAGGAGAGGACTCGAACCTCCACGGTTTTACCCGCTAGTACCTGAAACTAGTGCGTCTACCAATTCCGCCACCTGGGCGTTCCAGAGGCGCAATTGTGAAGATGAATCCGGGGACTGTCAACGACTTCATGAAATTATTTGATCCAACGCCTCCAGGGCGGGCGCTGACCCGTTCTGCACGCCATCAACGGCTACCATGTAGGGCGATGACTACCAAAAAACCAAGCAAGGGCGGGAGCAAGTCCCGCAGCCAGGCCCCGAAGAAGGGCGCCAAGGCGGGCGCAGCCCGCACCACCAAGCCGGGCAAGCCGTTGCCGGGCTGGTTCCCCGAATTGAATGAAGGCGGCGCACCACCGCGCGGCCGCAAGGTCCGCAATACCGATGCCACTGCCCCCGGCCCGGCGCCGGGCCGCAAGCTGCCGCCGACCGGCAAGGTGATCGACGATCCCTACGCCGCGCGCGAAGCGGAGAAATACGAACAACCCATCGCCAGCCGCGAGGCCATCCTGGCCCTGCTGGAACGCTGCGAAGGGCCGCAGACCGCCGAGGAACTGGGCGCACGCCTGGGACTGACCGCACCGGACCGTGCCGAGGCGCTGTCGCGGCGGCTCGGCGCCATGGTTCGTGATGGCCAGCTGGTGCAGAACCGCCGTGGCGGCTTCGCCCCGATCCAGACCCTGAACCTGGTGACCGGCGTGGTGATCGCCAACCCGGAAGGGTTCGGCTTCCTGCGCCCGGTCGAGGGTGGCGACGATCTGTTCCTGCCGCCCTATGAAATGCGCAAGGTGATGCACGGCGACAAGGTGCTGGCCCGCGTGACTGGCATCGACCACCGTGGCCGTCGCGAAGGCAGCATTGCACGCGTGCTCGAGCGCGGCATGACCCGCCTGATCGGTCGCTTCAGCATCGAGATGGGCATCAATTACGTGGTGCCCGACGACAAGCGCGTGCAGCGCAACGTGCAGGTGCCGCCGGACCAGACCGGTGGCGCGCGTGACGGCCAGCTGGTGGTCTGCGAGCTGACCCAGGCGCCGGACAGCCGCCGTCCGCCGATCGGCCGCATCATCGCCGTGCTCGGCGACAAGCTGACCGCCTCGCTGGTGGTGGAGACCGCCATCCACGGCCACGAGCTGCCGTTCGAGTTCCCGCAGGAGGTGCTGGACGAAGCCGCCTCGGTGCCGATGGTGGTCGAGCCGGCGATGATCGGCGACCGCGTGGACCTGCGCAGCACGCCGCTGGTCACCATTGACGGTGAGGATGCCAAGGACTTCGACGACGCGGTGTACTGCGAACCGAATGCCGATGGCTTCCGCCTGGTGGTGGCGATTGCCGATGTCTCCAACTACGTTCGCCCCGGTACGCCGCTGGACGAGGAAGCGCAGAAGCGCGCGACCTCGGTGTATTTCCCGGGCTTCGTGGTGCCGATGCTGCCGGAGACGCTGTCCAACGGCATCTGCTCGCTGATGCCGAAGGTCGACCGCATGTGCTTCGTCTGCGACATGCAGATCGACCGCGACGGCCTGGTCACGCATTCGCGCTTCTACGAAGCGGTGATGAACTCGCACGCGCGCCTGACCTACACCCAGGTGTGGAAGGCGGTGGGCGAGGACGATGCCGATACCAAGGCCTGGATGGGCGACCTGCTGCCGCAGGTGCAGCGCCTGCACCAACTGTACAAGGTGCTGTCCAAGGCACGCGCCAAGCGCGGTGCCATCGAGTTCGAAAGCAGCGAAGTGCGCTTCGTGCTGGACAACCGCGGTGAAGTCACCCAGGCCGGCATGCTGGTGCGCAACGACGCGCACAAGCTGATCGAGGAATGCATGATCGCGGCCAACGTCGAGGCGGCGAAGTACCTGCTGTCGCGCCACGTGCCGGCCCCGTACCGCATCCACGAGAAGCCGCCGGAAACCAAGTACGCCGACCTGCTGGAGTTCCTCAAGGAGTTCAAGCTGAGCCTGCCGCCGTGGTCGAAGGTGCGCCCGGGTGACTACACCAAGCTGCTGAAGAAGATCCGCGACCGCCCCGATGCCACGCTGCTGGAATCGGTGCTGCTGCGCAGCCAGAGCCTGGCCATCTACAGCCCGGAGAATCACGGCCACTTCGGCCTGGCGCTGGAGGCGTACGCGCACTTCACCTCGCCGATCCGCCGCTACCCCGACCTGCTGGTGCATCGCGCGATCAAGCACGCACTGTCCGGCAAGCCGCTGGACAAGTTCACCTACAACGCCCGCGAGATGGCCGCGCTGGCACTGCAGTGTTCCGAACGCGAGCGACGTGCCGACGAGGCAGAGCGCGAGGTGGACGAGCGCTACCGCGCCGCGTGGATGGAAAAGCATGTGGGCGGCCAGTTCGACGGCGTGATCAGCGGCGTGACCAGCTTCGGCCTGTTCGTGGAACTGGACGAGTCGAAGGTGCAGGGCCTGGTGCACGTTACCCAGCTGCCGCAGGACTATTACAAGTTCGACGCCACCCGCAAGACGCTGACCGGCGAACGCCGCGGCAGCAGCTACCGGCTGGGCGACCGCGTGCGGATCCTGGTGCTTAAGGCCAGCATGGAAGAGCGCAAGATCGACTTCCGCCTGGTCGAACACAAGGGCGAGGACGAAGGCGATGGCCTGCCGCCGCTGCCCGAGCGTGGCAAGCCGGCCAAGCGCACCAAGAAGCAATATTGAATGGTGTGCCGACCAGCGGTCGGCACCTACCTCAGCTGGTGGGTGCCAACCTTGGTTGGCACATCCCTCACCCGGTAGGTGCCAACCTTGGTTGGCACGCCGTTACGGAGGAAAGCAGCAATGCAGGGCCAACCCGAATACAGCGGCGGCTGCCAGTGCGGCGCGATCCGCTTCCAGGCGCGCGGCGCGCTGACCGACAGTTCGATCTGCCACTGCCGGATGTGCCAGAAAGCCTTCGGTGCCTACTACGCGCCGCTGGTCTCGGTGCGCGGCGTGCAGTTCAGCTGGACCCGCGGCCAGCCGCGCTATTTCCAGTCGTCCAACGTGGTACGCCGGGGCTTCTGCGCCGACTGCGGTACGCCGCTGACCTACGAGGCCCCGGACGGCGTGGCGGTGGCCGCCGGTGCCTTTGACGAACCCGAGCGCCTGCCGCCGACGATCCAGTACGGAGTCGAGCGTAAGCTGCCTTTCGTCGATACGCTGTCCAGCCTGCCGGCCCGTCGTACCGAGGAGGACATCGCGGCCCTGGACTTCCTGGCGACGATCGTGTCCCACCAGCACCCCGACCACGACACCCCGCACTGGCCGCCGCGCACGCGCGGGTAGCGCCGGGCCATGCCCGGCGGCCGTTGGGCTGCCGCAGCACCCGGCCCGCCGATGCTCTACCATAGCCACCCCCTTTCCGGTCCCCGCCCGCATGAGCAAGAACAGCCAGTGGATCGTCGGCGTCAACGCCGTCGCCTCCTCCATCGAGAACGACGCCGACAACGTCCGCGAAGTGCTGGTCGAGGCCGGTGCGAAGAACCCGCGCCTGACCGAAATCGAAGAGAACGCCCGCCGCAAGGGCATTGACGTGCGCAAGGTGAACAGCCAGGCGCTGGACGGTGTCGGCGGTTCGGTGCGCCACCAGGGCGTGGCTGCGCGTTATGCCGCGGCCCGCACCTACAGCGAGAACGAGCTGGAAGGCCTGGTCACCGCCGCCGAGGGCAAGGCCCTGCTGCTGGTGCTGGACGAGGTGCAGGACCCGCACAACCTGGGCGCCTGCCTGCGCTCGGCCGCGGCAGCCGGTGCCACCGCGGTGATCATCCCCAAGGACAAGTCGGCCACGGTCAATGCCACCGTGCGCAAGACCTCGGCCGGTGCCGCCGATCTGATCCCGGTGGTGGCGGTGACCAACCTGTCGCGCTGCCTGAAGGACCTGCAGAAGCAGGGCGTCTGGATCTATGGCCTGGCCGGTGAAGCCACCGCCTCGCTGTACCAGCTGGACCTGAAGGGCAACATCGCCCTGGTGCTGGGCGGTGAAGCCGACGGCCTGCGCCGCCTGACCCGGGAGAACTGCGATGGGCTGGTCAAGATTCCGATGCCGGGCGAGATCGAGAGCCTGAACGTCTCCGTCGCTGCCGGTGTCAGCCTGTTCGAAGCCGTGCGCCAGCGCGGTTGACGGCACCCATCGGGGTCAGATCCCTTTTCCTCTGGAAAAGGGATCTGACCCCATGTTCGGCACCTTACCCCGCGCTGCCACCCAATGCCTTGAACAGGGTCACGTCGTTGTTCAGCTGCCCCTGGCGCACGCGCGCCAGCGACAGCTCGGCATCGCGCCGGGTCTGCTGTGCTTCCAGCCACGTGCGCAGATCGGTAGCGCCTACCCGGTAGCGCACTTCCTGCGCGCGCTCCACTTCCACCGCTTCGTCGTACGAGGCCTGCGAGGCCGCTACCTGGCGCGCCAACTGTTCGCGCGCGGACAACGCGTTGTCCACTTCAGAGAGCGCGGTGTACAACGTCTTGCGGAAGTTGGTCGCGGCGATCTGGTACGCGGTGCCGGCGATATCCGTATCCAGCTGCGCGCGCTGCAGGTTGAGGAAAGGCAGCGACAGGCCCGCACCCAGCGTGGCCACCGGGTTGCGCAGCACGTCGCCCAGCGAGGTCGCACTGGAGCCGAGGCTGCCGGTCAGGCTCAATGCCGGGTAGTACTGGGTGGCGGTCACCTTGATGGACTTCAGGCTGTTGCGCAGGCGGAGTTCGGCCGCGCGCAGGTCGGGACGGCGGCCGAGCAGGTCGGTCGGCAGGCCTTCGCTGATGCCCGGGCTGTGTGCGCCCAGCAGGTCCTGCGGTTCGTCCTGCTGCGGCCAGGGTGTGCCGTCCAGCAGCACGGTCAGGGCATTGCGCACCTCAACCCGCTGCTGCTCCAGCGCGCTCTGTGCCGAGCGCTGCGACTGCAGGTTCTGCAATGCCTGGCGCACTTCCAGCCGCGATACCGCGCCGGCGTCGAAGCGGGCCTGCACCAGTTCGCGGGTGCGCTCCAGGCGCTCCAGGTTGGCCTGGCCGGTGGCGATCGACTGGTTGAGGTAGGCCAGGTTCCAGTACTGGGTGATGGCGTCGCCGATCACCAGCAGCGCGGTGTTCTGGCGATCTTCCTCGCTGGCCTCGGCTTCCCAGCGGGCGATGTCACGCTGGGTGCGCAGGCGGCCCCACAGGTCCACTTCCCAACCCAGCGAGACGCCGGTGGAATAACTGCGGCGCCAGTCGTCGGCCTGGTCGGTGGCGCGGCTGGCATTGCCACTGACGCCGGACGACGAAGGCTGCGGCCACAGCGCGTTGCTGGCCAGCCCGGCCTGCAGGCGTGAGCGTTGCACGGCCAGGCCGGCGGCAGCGAGGTCGCTGTTGGCGGCCAATGCCTGCGCCACCAGACGGTCCAGCCGCTCATCGCCGAAGCCGTTCCACCAGGTGTCCTGGCGGATGTCACGGCCCGGTGTATCCAGGCTGCTGCGCGGGTCGTCGGCCGGTGCATTGAGCGTGGCATCACCACGCCCGTAGCTGGCCGCCACATCGGGGTCGTGCACTGGGTAGCGGCCGATCGACGCACAACCGGACAGCGCGAGCAGGACGGCGCCGGCCAGCAGCAGGCGCGAAGGAGCAGGGAAGGGCAATCGGGTCATCATCTTCATTCGCGGGCCAGGGCCTCGACCGGGTCGAGCTGCGCGGCATTGCGCGCGGGCAGGAAGCCGAACGCCACGCCGATCAGGGTCGAGCAGGCAAACGCGGCAACAATCGAAGCGGTGGAGAACAGCACCTGGAAGTCACTGGCGAAGCGGCCGATCATCGAGCCCAGCAGCAAGGCCAGGCCGATGCCGAGCACGCCGCCGAGCAGGCACACCAGTACCGCTTCGATCAGGAACTGCTGGCGGATATCACTCTGCCGCGCGCCCACGGCCATGCGCACGCCGATCTCGCGGGTACGCTCGGTCACCGACACCAGCATGATGTTCATCACGCCGATGCCGCCGACCAGCAGCGCGATGGCGGCAATGGCGCCGATCAGCAGGGTCATCGTGCGCGTGGTCTGTTCGATGGTCTCGCGGATCTCGGCGCTGTTGCTGAGGAAGAAATCCTCGGTGCCGTGGCGCAGGGTCAGCAGGCGGGTGATCGCTTCCTGTGCCGCATCCATCGGCGTGCTGTCGTCCACGCGCACGGTGATGCTGGAGACGTGGCTCTGGCCGAGCATGCGCGACATCACCGTGGTGTACGGCACCCATACGCTGAGGCTGGTGCTGCCACCAAAGCCGAAGCTCTGGCGCTTGGCCACGCCGACCACGCGTGCCGGCACGTTGCCGAGCAGGATCACCTGGCCGACCGGATCGACATCGGGGAAGAACTGGGTCTGGGTGTTCTCGTCGATCACCGCCACCTGGCCGAGGCCCTTCACTGCGTCACTGTCGAAGAAGCTGCCACTGAGCAGGGTCACGCCCTTGACCCGGAAGAACTGCTCGCCGACACCGCTGACCTGCGCGGTGGACGACTGGTTGCGGTAGCGCGCGGTGACCGAGGTCGACACGCTAGGGGTGGCGCTGTCCACGTAGCTCTGCTTGGCCAGGGCATCGGCATCGCTGGCTTTTAGGGTCTGCACGCGCGCCGATCGCATGTCGCCGAAGCCGCGGCCGGGATAGACGTCGATGGTGTTGGTGCCCAGCGCACTGATGTTCTGCAGGATCTGCTGCTGCGAGCCGTTGCCCAGCGCCACCACCGAGACCACCGAGGCAATGCCGATGATGATGCCGAGCATGGTCAGGAAGGTGCGCAGCCGATGCGCGTTCATGGCCAGCAGGGCCATGCGGAAGGCTTCGGTGAAACGATCCCGGGCCGCCCGCCAGCTGTTGCCGTGGGCAACGCCGGTACTGGCTTCGCGCTGCGCACGGTAGGTCGGCGCCTCCGGGTTGGCGCGGTCGGCGATGATCTCGCCGTCGCGGATCTCGATGATGCGCTGTGCGTGTTCGGCCACGCTCATGTCGTGGGTGACGATGATGATGGTGTGGCCTTCGGCGTGCAGCTCGCCGAGGATCGCCATCACTTCCTCGCCGGATTTCGTGTCGAGCGCGCCGGTGGGTTCGTCGGCCAGGATCACCTCGCCGCCGTTCATCAGGGCACGTGCAATCGACACGCGCTGCTGCTGGCCACCGGACAGCTGGCCCGGCTTGTGGTGCATGCGGTCAGCCAGGCCCAGCCGCTGCAGCAGCTGCTCGGCCCGCGCGTTGCGCACCGGGCCAGGGCTGCCGGCATACACCGCGGGGACTTCCACGTTGCCACGCGCGTCCAGGTCTCCCAGCAGGTGGTAGCGCTGGAAGATGAAGCCGAAATGTTCGCGGCGCAGTTCGGCCAGTTCGTCCGGCTCCATCCGGCCTGTTTCGCGGCCAGCCACCTGGTAGCTGCCGCGGGTAGGGCGGTCGAGGCAGCCGAGGATGTTCATCAGCGTCGACTTGCCCGAGCCGGACTGGCCGACGATCGCCACCATCTCGCCGGCGTGGATATCCAGGTTGACGTCGCGCAGTACGGCGATGACGTCATCGCCCGCCGGGAATTCACGTCGCAGGTCGCGCAGGCGCAGCAGCGGCGCCGTCGTGCTCATCGGCGCGGACCCATGCCCGGGCCGCCGACCCGCATCTGCATGCCGCCACGGTTCCCGCTACCGGCACCGGCCGCAGCCGCATTGGCCTCGCCGACCACCACGCGCTCGCCTTCCTTCAGCCCGGACAGGATTTCGGCCGAGGCGCCGTTGTTGATGCCGACCGTCACCTTGCGCGGCTGCGGCTGGCCCTTGTCGTCCAGTACCCGCACCATGCGCTCATTGCCACGGCGCTTCGGCCCCAGCGCCACCGCCGGCACCATCAGCACGTTCTTGGCCTGCCTGAGCAGTACCGAGACCTGGGCGGTCATGTCGATGCGCAGCGTGCCGTCCGGGTTTTCCACGTCGAACAGTGCGTTGTAGTAGACCGCGCTGCTGGAACTGGAACTGGACGAGCTGCTGGAACTGGAGGCGTTCTCGTTGGCGATCGAGGCCGGTGCCGGATTGATCTGGCGCAGGGTGGCGTGGTACTTGCGGTCCGGGTCGCCCAGCGTGGTGAAGTACACCGGCATGCCGGCCTTGATCTTGACCACGTCGGCCTCGGAGATCTCGGCGTTGACCGTGACCACGTCCAGCCGCGCCAGCATCACGATGGTGGGCGCGGTCTGGTTGGCGTTCACGGTGCGGCCTTCCTCGGCCACCACCGCCACCACGGTGCCATCCATCGGCGCGGTGATGCGGGTGTAGGCCAGGTTGGCGCGGGCGGTGCCCAGTTCGGTCTGGCGGCCCTTGATCTGCGCCTCGTAGGACTGCAACTGGGCGCGGGCGGTCTTCAGCTGGGCCTCGGCGGCATCATATTCCTGGCGCGAAGTGGCTTCGGCGGCCAGCATCTGCTGCTGGCGCGCGAACTCCAGTTCGGCCTGGCGCAGGGTGGCCTGCTGCACGGCACGCTGGGCGGTGACCTGGTCCAGCGAGGCCTGCGCGTTGAGCACCTGGTTCTGCTGGGTGGTGGCGTCGATCTCGGCGATCAGGTCGCCTTCCTTCACTGTGTCGCCCAGCTGCACCTTCAGCGACTTGATCTGGCCGGAGGCCTGCGCGCCGACGCTGACCAGCTTGTAGGCGTCGATCACGCCGGTGGCATCCACGGTCTGTTCGATGTCGCCGCGGCTGACCGGGGTGGTCGCCACGGCCGGGGCGGCGGGCTTGCGCAGCAGCCACCAGGCAGCCACGGCAACGATCAGGGCAAGCAGGGCGATCAGTATCAGGCGACCCCGGCGGGTCGCGGGCAACAGGCGGAACGTCACGTCGTGGCTTCACTCTCGGGGCCGCGGCGGCGGCGTTGGTGGGCATTGTGAAGACCGGGCGATGGACGGCTCAATCCTCGGGGTATGTCTCTATGTAACACTGTCGGTGAATACACGTAACCAGAGGTATCCCGCCTGCGGCTGGATACACTGGTACGCATTGCCCCGGATGCGGTTCAGCTGCCGACACGGGATGATCGCGCCATGGAGACTGAAAACACGATGCATCGACTGCTGATCGTCGACGACGACAACGACATCCGCACCCTGTTGGCCGAGCAGCTCGGCCGTGCCGGTTACCAGGTGAGCACCGCCGCCGATGGCACCGCCATGCGCCAGCTGCTGGACCGCGAGCACGTGGACCTGATCGTGCTCGACCTCAACCTGCCGCGCGAGGATGGCCTGACCCTGTGCCGCGACCTGCGCGCACGTTCGAACACGCCGGTGATCATGCTGACCGCGCGCGCCGAGCCGATCGACCGCGTGCTGGGCCTGGAAATGGGCGCCGACGACTATCTCGCCAAGCCGTTCGAACCGCGCGAGCTGCTGGCGCGCATCCGCAACGTGCTGCGCCGGACCGAGGCGCTGCCGGCCAATCTCGAGCCCCTGGCGGTGCGCCGCGCGCGCTTCTCGCGCTGGGTGTTTGATCTGGAGCATCGCCACCTGGTGGACCCGGACGACCGCGTGGTTGTGCTGTCCGGCGCCGAGTTCCGCCTGCTGCGGGTGTTCATCGCGCATGCCAACAAGGTGCTGTCGCGCGAGCAGCTGGTCGCGCTCAGCAGTGGCCGCAACTATGAGGCGCAGGACCGCGCGATCGACCTGCAGGTCAGCCGCCTGCGCAACAAGCTGGGCGATGACGGTGGCCCGGATGGCCTGATCAAGACCGTGCGCAACGAAGGCTACGTGCTGGCCTCCTCGGTGAACCTGGAATAAGCCGTCATGAAGCGCCTGCGCCATTTCCTGTCCTCGATGGTCGGGCGGTTGTTCGTCATCCTGCTGCTGGGCATGAGCGTGGCTGCGATCGGCGCGACCATGCTGGCTACCTCCAAACGCCAGCAGGAGTTCGAGCGGCAGAACCTGAACCGCATTGCCGACCGCCTGCAGGGCTACGTCAACCTGCTCGACGGCAATCCCGAACTGCGCGAGCGCCTGCTTGAAGTCGGCGGGCCCAGCGTGCGTGCGCTGCAGCCCGGCGCGCGCCTGGGGCGGGCGGATACCGCACTGATGGAAGTGCTGGACGACCGGCCCGGCCCGGTGTCGCGCGCGCATGTGCACTTCACCTCGTTCCGTTCCTGCATTCCCAAGCTGCAGGACCTGCTGCCGCCGCCGCCGCCGGGGCACCGGCGGCATCCGCGTGAGCGCGATCCGGCCTTCATTCCGCCCAAGTGCCGCGCGGTCGATGTGACGCTCAACGACGGTACGCTGCTGAAGCTGGCGCTGGATTCGCCGGCGGTGGCCCACAACGGCATTCTGGCCGTGGACCCGTGGTTCCTGACCTTGCTGGTGCTGGCCATCGCTGTGCTGGCCTACATCGTCGCGCGCATGGCCAGCGCGCCGCTGCAGGAGCTGGCGGCCGCCGCCGAGGATCTTGGCGACGATCTGCAGCGCGATCCACTGCCATTGCGCGGGCCGCGTGAAGTGCAGCGCGCCGCCGAGGCCTTCAATGCCATGCAGCACCGCCTGCAGCGGCACCTGGCCGAACGCACGCAGATGCTGGCGGCGATCACCCATGACCTGCAGACCCCGTTGACCCGCCTGCGCCTGCGCCTGGAGAACGTCAGCGACGAGGTGCTGCGCGAACGCCTGATCGGCGATCTGGCGGCGATGCAGGCACTGGTGCGCGAAGGCCTGGAGCTGGCCCGCAGCGCCGAGAGCGCCGAGCAGCGCGCCGCGCTGGATCTGGATTCGCTGCTGGAAAGCATCGTGGAAGACGCAGCCGAGGGCGGTGCCGACGTAGTCTTCGAAGGTGGCACCGGTGCGGTGCTGATGCTGCGCCCGCTGGCCATGCACCGGCTGTTCTCCAACCTGGTGGACAACGCCGTGATGTATGCCCACCGCGTGCGCGTGCGGGTGGAGCGCAGCGGCGGCGCGATCACGGCGATGGTGTCCGACGATGGCCCGGGCCTGGCGGAAGACCAGCTGGAGGCCGTGTTCGATCCGTTCGTGCGGGTGGAAACCTCGCGTTCGCGGGAAACCGGTGGCGCCGGGCTGGGCCTGACCATTGCGCGCGCCCTGGCCGAGAAGGATGGCGCGCGCCTGTGGCTGCGCAACCGTGCCGAGGGCGGTCTGGAGGCGGTGGTGCAGTGGCCGGCCAGTGCGCAGGTGGTGCCGCCTGGACGGGCCGGCTGAGCCTGCCGGCCACACGGCGATGACGCCGGGGCCAGGGTATGGCCTATCATCTGCGCATCTCCCCAGTTTCTCCCCGATGAGTCAGCCCGTTTCTGCCGGCACGCTGTTCCGCGTTGCCCGGTCGTTCCCGCTTGCTGCCATGCCCTGCAGCCGCCACCGGCCACTGCCGCCGAGCTGATGGGCAGGCCAGGGGACAACGGGTGCTGGGTGGAGCGCCGCGTTTCGAAAGCCAGGCAGGCGCTGCAGCGCGGCCTGCTGTGGCTGTTGCTGGTCCTGGCGCTGCCGCTGGCCGCGCAGGAGGGTGCGCCGCCGCTGCGCGACTACGCCATCGATGTGTGGACCTCGCGCAATGGCCTGCCGCACAACTCGCTGCGCGATATCGCGCAGACCCCTGAGGGGCACCTGTGGTTTGCCACCTGGGAAGGCCTGGTGCGCTACAACGGCCTGGATTTCACCGTGTTCGACCGCAGCACCCGCCCGGGGCTGCGCGACAACGGCATCGGCGCACTGCTGGTCGATCGGCAGGGTGGGCTGTGGATCAGTGATTCGCGCGGCAATGTCAGCCATCGCGGCAACGACGGCCAGTGGCGGGTCTGGGAGCATCAGGCCGACACCCCGCAGGTGCTGATCCAGTCCATGCAGATGGACAGCCAGGGGCGCCTGTGGCTGCTGTACGAAGGCAAGGGCATCGGCTATCTGACGCCGGACAAGGGCATCGTCTACCAGGCACCGGCGGCCGACCTGCCGATGGCGATGAGCTTCACCAAGCTGGTGGTCGACGCGCAGGACCGGGTCTGGGTCGGCACGCTTGACGGGCTGGTGCTGCGCGACAACGACGGCGTGCTCAAGCGCGCACCCGCGGCGTGGGGCCTGGGGGCCGGCACCGGCCTGTCATGGCCGTACCGGGCGCCGGATGGCGCGCTGTGGATCGTCGCCGGCGAGCGCCTGTACCGCGTGGAGGACGATCAGCTGGTGCTGGTGCACCGGCTGCCGGGACAGCTGCACATGACCTCGATGCTGCAGGACCGGCACGGCGACCTGTGGCTGGGAACCGAGAACCAGGGCCTGCTGAGGATCTCGGCGCATGGTCTGGAGCGGTTGCCGGCCGGCCTGAACCTGCCGGGCGGGCGCGTTGTCAGCCTGCGCGAGGATGCCGAAGGCAGCATCTGGGTGGGGGCCAACGGTGGCCTTTACCGCCTGCGCGAAACACTTTTCAGCAGCTACACCGAGCGCGATGGCCTCAGTGGCGACTATGTGCGCACGGTGCTGGAGGACCGCGACCGCCAGTTGTGGGTCGGCAGTGCCAGTGGCCTGGATCTGCAGACGCCCGATGGCCGCTTCCGTGCGGTTCCCCTGCACAACCGCGGTGGCAAGGCGCCATCGGTATTGAGCCTGGCGCAGGGGCCGGACGGCGACCTGTGGGTCGGTACGTTCGGCGATGGCGTCTACCGGCTGGGCCGCGATGGCAGCCTCCGCCACAACTATGCAGCCGCGGATGGCATGCCGGGTGGCAACATCCGCGCGATCAGTGTCGATCCGCAGGGCAGGGTCTGGGCGGGTACGCAGAAGGGCGTGGTACGCATCGACGGCGACCGGGTGCAGGTGCCCAATGCCCCGGGCATGCCCGGTGGCCTCATCACCGCACTCGAGCATGACCACCAGGGCAATCTGTGGATCGGCACCATCGAGGGCATCCGCGTGCTGCGTGGCGACCACGTGCAGTCGATCGACCTGGCACCGATGGGCGGGGGCCGCAGTGTGTTCGGCTTCCATCAGCTGGGCGATGCGATGTGGGTCAGCAGCGACCGCGGCCTGTACCGCTGGCTCGACGGAAAACTGGCACGCGTCGGCCTGGAGCAGGGCATGCCGGTGGATGCGGTGTTCCAGCTGGTGCCGGACCGCCTGGGCAATGTGTGGATCAGCAGCAACCGTGGCGTGCTGCGCACCGATATGGCCACCCTCAACGCCGTGGCCGATGGCCGCGCACCGCGGGTAGTGGTGGAGCGCTACAACGAGATCGACGGCATGGCCAACGCACAGGCCAACGGCAGCTCCGGACCGTCGGCGATCCTGCGCCAGGACGGCACGTTCTGGGTGGTCACCGCCGGTGGCCTGAGCACCGTCGACCCGCAGCGCCTCCAGCGCTTCCGTGAGCGCCCATCACCGCCGGCAGCGATCGAGAGCGTGCAGGTGGATGGCGCACCCGTGCATTGGGAGGGCCCGGATCGCAACTACATTCCCGGTGGCCGACGTCTGGCGGTGAGCTATGTGGGCCTGAGCTACCTGATGTCGGACCGGATCCGCTACCGCACGCGGCTGGATGGCCTGGACACCGGCTGGGTCGAGCGCGGCCCGCAGCGCAGCGTCGAGTTCGTCGGCCTGCCTCCAGGTGACTACACCCTGCATGTGTCGGCAGCGCATCCGGGCGGGGCCTGGGGCCAGCAGGAAGCCGTGTGGAGCTTCACGGTGGAGCCGTTCTGGTGGCAGCGCCGCAGCGTGCAGGTGCTGGGCGGGCTGTTGCTGCTGGCCGGGCTGGTTGTGCTGTACCGCCTGCTGCTGCAGCAGCTGAAGGCCAGCAACCTGCGCCTGGCACGACGCGTGGACGAGGCAACCTTCGACCTGCAGGCCAAGACCGTGCACCTGCAGGCGCTGAACCAGGAAAAGACCGAGCTGGCCGAGCGCCTTGCACGGCAGGCCGAGGCCTTCGAGCGGCAGGCGCGCGAGGATGCGCTGACCGGGCTGGCCAATCGCCGTGCCTTCGACGAAACGCTGGCGCGCGACTTCGCCCGCTCACAGCGCAGCGGCCACCCGCTGTGCCTGGTGGTGCTGGACATCGACCACTTCAAGGACGTCAACGACCGGCACAGCCACAGCATTGGCGATGCTGTGCTGGTGCAGGTGGCAAGGCTGATCGCCGCGGCCTGCCGCGACTCGGACCTGCCCGCGCGCACCGGTGGCGAGGAGTTCGCGCTGCTGCTCAACGACACCCGCCTGGAAGAAGCCGCGCAGCTGTGCGCGCGCCTGCGCGGCCTGTTCCATGACCACCCCGACTGGGCCGGTGTAGCGGGCCTGCGCGTGACCTTCAGTGCAGGCCTGGTGGAACTGGATGCCGATGACCGCACCCCGGCGCTGCTGTACCAGCGCGCAGACCGCGCGCTGTACCGCGCCAAGAGCGACGGCCGCGATCGCACGAGCATCGGTTGAATTCATCCACGCATGGCGTGGATCTACCGCGCGACCCGCTGCTTCTGACTTCGTTTTTTCTGATCTTTCCGTGGCGCCCAGCCATATGGATGGCGCGGCCAAGCCCCCAGGGATGGGTTCACGGCGTCCCCCGCGAATCCACCCCGCCCGGACTCAACCGGGATGCCTCATCCCGCCACGAGGGGCGCCGCCGTTGGCTGTCCTACCGCGGCCAGGCGTTGGCGATGGTGCAGAACAATCGTGCGGTCTGTTCGGTGTCGTACACCGCGCTGTGCGCTTCGTTCGCATCCCAGCCCAGCCCGGCAGCCGTGGCGGCACGCGCCAGCACGGTCTGCCCGTAGGCGATGCCGGCCAGGGTGACGGTGTCGAACACGCTGAACGGATGGAACGGATTGCGCTTGTGGCCGGTCCGGGCCACCGCGGCGTTGACGAAGCCCAGGTCGAAATGCGCGTTGTGGCCGACCAGGATCGCGCGCTGGCAGCCGTACTTCTTCATCGCCGCGCGTACCGGGGTGAAGATGTGGTCCAGTGCGGCCTTCTCTTCCTTGGCCAGCCGGAACGGGTGGTCGAGGATGATGCCGGTCACTTCCAGCGATTTCGGGTCGATCTCCAGGCCTTCGGCCGGTACCACGTGGGCACTGGCGGTCTGGCCGGGGTAGAGCAGGCCGTTCTCGTCCATCTCGATCGGCACCGCAGCGATCTCCAGCAGGGCGTTGCGCTGGCTGTCGAAGCCGCCGGTTTCCACGTCCACCACCACCGGCAGGAAGCCGCGGAAGCGTTGTGACATCGCGCGCTGCGCCTGGGGAACTGCGGAATCGGGAGCGGCGGCAGGTGCGGGAGTCGGGTCATTCATGCGTGAATTCTAGCAGAGCGACCCTGAGCGCCCGGCCAGCCTTCGGTGCATGCGTTCCCTGCCCCGGCGTGTGTCGACCAAGGTCGACACACGCCGGGGCACCGCGCGCTCAGGATTCCGTTAGGTGCCAACCTTGGTTGGCACGGTGCGCTCCGACCAAGGTCGGCATTTACCGGACTGCTGGCCGCGCAGGCGTGGCCGAGGGAGACCTCCGTGCCAACCACGCATCCAGGCTCAGCCTACCGGCGCCGGTGAAGATCAGCGGCAGCAGCATCGCCATGAACAGTACCGGCAGCTTGAAGTTGCCGAAGCCCTGGTCAGTGATCGCGTAACCCATGGCCAGGTCGGCCAGCGAGTTCCACTCCATCGGCCAATGCACCGCATAGGTGGCCACTACGGTCAGCACCAGCAGGCTGGCGGCGGCGAAACGCGTGCCGAAGCCCAATAGCAGGCAGGCCGCGCCGACCAGTTCGAACCAGGTCGCCAGCTGCCAGTTCAGCGCGCTCGGCAACTGGTCGAACGGGAACGGGAAGGCATCCTGCAGGTCGGCAAACCAGTTCTGACCATGCAGTTTCTCGCGGCCGGATTCGAAGTATTCCCAGGCCAGCAGCAGGCGCAGGCCGAGCGGGGCCAACCAAGGGGCGAGACGGTCCAGCTGGCCACGCGCAGTGGCCAGGGTCGGAAGCTTCATCGGTGGATCTCCGGGGGAAGGGGGTGTCAGCCGGTGGCCGGCAGTGGGCCGATCACGCCGGCCTGCAGGAACTGCTGCAGCAACGCGGCACCGGGTCCGGCCAGGGCGTCCTCGGGCAATCCATGCGCCGCGGCCAGCTGCTGCAGGTAGCTGCGGCCATCGAGGCCGGGTTGTTCGCCGATGCTGGACAGCAGGTACACCGCCAGCGGGCTGAGCGTGGCGAAGCGAACCTCGCCGTCGGCCTCGCGGCGCACAAGAAGGCCGGTCGGCTCGGCCGGCGGCTCGGTCGGTGCATCCTCGGCGCCGAGGCGGTGCACCGGCCACTGGTACAGCAACGGCCAGGCCAGCGGCGAGCGTTGCAGCGGCGCCCGCAACGGATCGATGTCGCCCGGCGCCGGCAGCGGTCCGGCGTCCAGCTGGTACAGCGCGGTTTCCACCCACTCGTAGTGGGCCAGCTCGGCCAGCGCCGGGTGTGGCAGCTGCGGCTGCGCCTGCAGCCATTGCACGAATTCAACGGCCAGTTCGGTGAACAATGGTGTCTGGCAGCGATGCGTGGCGAAGTAGTGGCGGACCAGCGTGCTCCAGGCCGGTTCGCCGAGCAGGCGCACGCAGACCGGGAAGCCGTTGCTCAACAGGCCGAGCAGGTTGTTGAACAGCAGCCGCTGGTACACCGCCACGCGGCGCGGTTCCAGCCCGGCCGGTGCAGCCACCGCCCGTGGATCGCGCAGGTGTGCGGTGAACGCGTGCTGCTGCGCGCGCAGCGTGGCGGGGGTATCAGCCATATACAGCCTCCGCGTGCGCGGCCTGCAGGCGGCGGATGGTCTGCAGTTCGCCGCGCAGTTCGGCGTAGGGCGGGAAATTGAAATCGCGCTCGAGCAGGGTGGGGCGAGCGCCGATGCGCGCATAGGTGCGTGCCAGCAGCTCCCAGACCGGGTCGATCACCGCACTGCCATGGGTATCGATCTTCAGGTCCGGTGCCTCGTCCAGATGCCCGGCCACGTGCAGGCAGACGATGCGGTCTGCGGGCAGGCCAGCGATGAACGCGTCGGCGTCGTAACCGTGGTTGCAGGCGTTGACGTAGACGTTGTTGACGTCCAGCAGCAGGTCGCAGTCGGCTTCGGCAAGCACGGCATTGGTGAAGGCCAGCTCGTCCATCGCTGGCTCCGGCGCCAGGTAGTAGGACACGTTCTCCACCGCGATGCGGCGGCCCAGCAGGTCCTGCACCTGGGCGATGCGCGCGGCGGTATGGTGCACTGCTTCATCGGTGAACGGAATCGGCAGCAGGTCGTACAGGTGGCCGTCGTCGCTGCAGTAGCTCAGGTGTTCGCTGTACAGCGGCACGCGGTGTTTTTCCAGGAACTGGCCGACCTGCTCCAACAGCTGCGTATCCAGTGGCGCACTGCCGCCCAGCGACAACGACAGGCCGTGGCAGCTCAGCGGATAGCGCTGCGCCAGCTCGGCCAGTGCGTCACCGGCAGGGCCGCCGACATGGATCCAGTTCTCCGGCGCGCATTCGAGGAAATCGAAATCGCCGGCCGGTGCATCGCGCAGCTCCTGCAACAGCGCCCGGCGCAGCCCCAACCCTGCGGCCGCCGCGCGAAGCGGCAACCGCGGGTTGACGACGCTGGCGCGGACGTCAGTGCTTGCCACCGCACTTGCCTTCGCCACACTTGCCTTCGGCCGCCTTCTTGTCGCCGGTCTTTGCCTTGGCGCCAGCTGCCGCACCGGCAGCCTTGCCCTTGTCGGCACCGCACTTGCCTTCGGCGGTCTTGCCGTCGGCACCACACTTGCCTTCGGCATGCTTGGTCGCGTCAGCGGCCATCTTGGTGTCGGCGGCCTTGGCGTCGGTACTGGCCTTGGCTGCCTGTCCGGCCACCAGGTAGCCCTGGGCGAGGTCGCTCATGCTCAGGGCCGAGGCACTGGCGGTCATGCCCAGGCCGGCGGCCAGGGCGGTAGCAGTCAGCAGGGACAGGGTCTTGTTGGAACTGCTCATCGGTCGTGCTCCTGGGTGGTGTGGGCGGGTGCCCGGGTGGCCGGCAGGGATGCCGGTGGAAACGATGGTGCAGCGATCCTACTCAACGAATCCTCGCCAAGAACTCAAATTTTCGTGAGGTTTGTTACAGAAGCGGAGAACGGTGGCCCGCGGCAGAGCATCCACGCATGGCGTGGATCTACCCCGACCGCCCGGCGGATCCACACCACGCGCGGACGAAGCCCCGGCAGATCCACGCCAAACGCCCTCCGGTAGATCCACGCCATGCGTGGATGAATTCACGGAGAAACCCAAAAAAGAAGGCCGCTGTCACCAGGACAGCGGCCACCTTGGACCCAACTCCGTTGTTGCAGTGCAGCGTCAGATCTGGCCGGTGCTGGAGGTCTCGTCGCGCTTTTCACGCGGCGGCAGCGGCTGCTCGCCGTGCACCAGGAACCACACGTTCTCGGCGATGTTGGTGGCGTGGTCGCCCACGCGCTCCAGGTTCTTGGCCATGAACAGCAGGTGGGTGCACGGGGTGATGTTGCGCGGGTCTTCCATCATGTAGGTCAGCAGCTCGCGGAACAGCGCGGTGTACTGCGCGTCCAGGCGGGCGTCGTCCTCGCGCAGTTCCAGCGCGGCATCGGCGTCGTTGTCACGGTAGGCGGCGATGGCACGGCGCACCTGCTGCGCGGCCAGGCGGCCGAGCGCACGCAGGCCCTGGATCTGCGGCAGCGGCGGCACCTTGCCCAGCGCGATCGAGCGCTTGGCCACGTTGGCCGCGTAGTCGCCGATACGCTCGATGTCCGCCGGGATGCGCAGGCCGGCGAGGATCTCGCGCAGGTCGCGCGCCATCGGCCCACGCAGCGCCAGGCGCATCACGTCGTGGCTGATCTGCTGTTCCAGCGCGTCGATCGCTTCATCATTGGCAATGATGCGATGGGCAGCGTTCTCGTCGCGCTTCTCGATCACGTCCATCGCCGCTTCGAGCTGGGCGACGGCCATCTCGCCCATGCGCACGATTTCGGCCACCAGGCGCTGCTGCTCTTCGTCGTAGCTCTTGACGATGTGGTCGTTGGGAAGATTCATGGTCTGCAATCCGGGTAGAGCCAGGCCATGCCTGGCTGGGACATATGGCGAAGGAACAGCGTCGATCAGCCGAAGCGACCGGTGATGTAGTCCTCGGTCTGCCGCTGCGACGGCTGCGAGAAGATCACTTCGGTGCGGTCGTGCTCGATCAGGTCACCCAGGTACATGAAGGCGGTGTAGTCGGACACGCGCGCGGCCTGCTGCATGTTGTGGGTGACGACGACGATGGTGTACTCGTGCTTGAGCTCTTCCACCAGCTGCTCGATGCGGCTGGTCGAGATCGGGTCCAGCGCCGAGGTCGGCTCGTCCAGCAGCAGCACCGACGGGCGCAGGGCCACGGCACGGGCGATGCACAGACGCTGCTGCTGGCCACCGGACAGGCCCAGCGCGCTCTGCCCCAGCTTGTCCTTCACTTCGTCCCACAGCGCGCCCTGGCGCAGCGCCTGCTCGACGCGGTCGGCCATGTCGGCCTTGCTCAGCTTCTCGTGGTGGCGGATGCCGTAGGCCACGTTCTCGAAGATGGTCATCGGGAACGGCACCGGCTTCTGGAACACCATGCCGACCTTGCTGCGCAGGCGGTTCATCGGGTACTTCGGCGACAGGATGTTCTCGCCGTCCAACAGCACCTCACCGCGCGCTTCCAGCTTCGGGTACAGCGCGTAGATGCGGTTGAAGATGCGCAGCAGGGTCGACTTGCCGCAACCGGAGGGACCGATCAGCGCGGTCACGCGCTTTTCCGGAATCTCCAGGTTGATGCCCTTCAGGGCGTGGAACTTGTCGTAGTAGAAGTCCAGTCCACGCGCAGCCAGCTTCACCGGCGACGGCGTGTGCAGGCTCTCGTGCGAGGACGGCACGGCGATGCGCTGCATCGGCACGGCGTTGGAAAGGTCGTTCATGGCGTTATCCACGGAAAGGTCAGTCATGGGAGATACGGTTGCGCAGCAGGATGCCGCGGGCGGCAAGGCTGACCAGCAACACGAAGACAGTCAGCACCAGGGCACCGGCCCAGGCCAGAACCTGCCAGGATTCATACGGGCTGCCGGCGAACTGGTTCATCACCACCGGCACCGAGGCCATCGGCTGGAAGATGTTGTTGTTCCAGTACTGGTTGCCGAAGGCGGTGAACAGCAGCGGGGCGGTTTCGCCGGAGATGCGCGCCAGCGCCAGCAGGATGCCGGTGATGATGCCGGCCGATGCACTGCGGTACAGCACCTGCACGATCACCTTCCACTGCGGGATGCCGAGCGACAGCGCCGCTTCGCGCATCTGCGAGGGCACCAGGCGCAGCATCTCGTCGGTGGTGCGCACCACCACCGGCAGCACGATGAAGGCCAGCGACAGGGCACCGGCGAACGCCGAGAAGTTGCCGCCGGTCTGCATCACGTACAGGGTGTAGACGAACAGGCCCAGCACGATCGACGGTGCCGACAGCAGGATGTCGTTGACGAAGCGGACCACGGTGCCGGCCTTGCGGGCGTTGCCGTACTCCGCCAGCCAGGTGCCGGCCAGCACGCCCAGCGGGGTGCCGATGCCGATCGCCAGCGCGCACATCACCGCGCTGCCGAAGAAGGCGTTGGCCAGGCCGCCTTCCTGCATCGGCGGCGGCGTCATCTTGGTGAAAAGATCCCAGTTGATGCCGGCCAGGCCCTTCGAGGCCAGGGTGAACAGGATCCAGCCCAGGAAGAACAGGCCGAACAGCGCGGTGGCGCAGGAGGCGGTGATCGCAACGACATTGCCGATGCGACGGCGCAGGTACAACGAATCAGCGGTGGTGGACATCAGTTGCCCTCCTTGCGGGACAGGCGCATCAGCATCAGGCGGGCGATGGCCAGCACCACGAAGGTGACGATGAACAGGACGAAGCCGAGCAGCAGCAGGGCCGAGCGATAGGTTTCAGTGGCTTCGCCGAAATCGTTGGCGATCAGCGCGGCGATGGTGGTGCCCGGCTCCAGCAGCGAGGGCGACAGGCGCACGCTGTTGCCGATCACGAAGGCGACCGCCATCGTCTCGCCCAGGGCGCGGCCGAGGCCGAGGAAGATGCCGCCGATCACCGCCGAGCGGGTGTAGGGCAGCACGATGTCCCAGCTCACTTCCCACTTGGTGGAACCCAGCGCATAGGCCGATTCCTTCAGGCGGGTCGGCACGGTCAGGAACACTTCGCGCATCACCGAGGAGATGAACGGAATGACCATGATGGCCAGCACGAAACCGGCGGTGAGCATGCCGATGCCGAGCGGCGGGCCCTGGAACATCGGGCCGATGATCGGCCATTCGCCCAGGGTTTCGTTGAGGAACGGGGTGACGTACTCGGTCATCACCGGCACCAGCACGAACAGGCCCCACATGCCGTAGATGATCGAGGGAATGCCGGCCAGCAGTTCGATGGCGGTACCGACCGGGCCACGCAGCCAGCGCGGCGCGACTTCGGTGAGGAAGAAGGCGATGCCGAAGCTGACCGGCACGGCGATGACCATCGCGATGAGCGCGGTGACCAGGGTGCCGTAGATCGGAGCGAGGGCGCCGAACTTGTTTTCGACCGGATTCCAGTCGGCGGAGAAGAAGAAGCTCAGGCCCTGCATCTGCAGGGCATGGCGGCCGCCCCACAGCATCGACAGCGCGGCGCAGGCCAGGGCGATCAGGACGAAGATGACGGTGCCGACCAGCACCCATCGGAACAGTTTGTCGTTGCGGGCATCACGCGCATCACGCGTGGACGGGGCGGCTACAGGCTGGGCGATGGCATTCATGGGGACGGCAGGGCCAGGAAGGGGCGGGGCGGCACGGCGTGGAAGCGGCGGTGCCCGCGCGGGGCGGGCACCGTCGTGTCCATCACTTCAGGTCGGACGCCCAGTAGGCCTCGATCTGCTTGACCAGTTCGGCCGGCAGCGGCACGTAGTGCAGCTCGTTGGCCTGGGCCTGGCCGTTCTCGAAGGCCCACTTGAAGAAGGCCAGGGTGTCCTGGTTGCGCTTGGCGTCCTTCGGCTGCTTCTGCATCAGCATGAAGTTGGTGGCGGTGATCGGCCACGCCTGCTCGCCCGGGGCATTGGTGATGACCAGGTTGAAGTCCTTGGCGCTGGCCCAGTCGGCGCTGGCGGCCGCAGCGGCGAAGGTCTCCGCGCTCGGCTCGACCCAGTTGCCGGCCGCGTTCTGCATGGCGGTGTACGGCATGCCGTTCTGCAGCGCGTAGGCCAGTTCGACGTAGCCGATCGAGCCCTTGATCTGCTTCACGTAGGAAGCGACGCCTTCATTGCCCTTGCCACCCACGCCGTCCGGCCACTGCACCGAGGTGCCTTCGCCGACCTTGCTCTTCCACTCCGGGCTGACCTTGGACAGGTAGTTGGAGAAGTTGAAGGTGGTGCCCGAACCGTCCGAACGATGGACCAGGGTGATCTTGCCGTCCGGCAGCTTCACGCCCGGGTTGGCGGCGACGATGGCCGGGTCGTTCCAGGTCTTGACCTTGCCCAGGAAGATGTCGGCCAGCAGGGCGCCGCTCAGGCGCAGCTTGCCGCCTTCCAGGCCTTCGATGTTGACCACCGGCACCACGCCGCCGATGGCGGAGGGGAACTGGGCCAGGCCGGCCTGGGCCAGCTCTTCGCTGCTCAGCGGCTTGTCGGAGGAACCGAAGTCGACGGTGCCGGCCTTGATCTGGGCGATGCCGCCGCCGGAACCGATCGACTGGTAGTTGATCTTGGCGCCGGTGCTGGCGTTGTAGTCAGCCGACCACTTGGAGACCAGCGGGAAGATGAAGGACGCGCCCGCGCCGGACACTTCGGCGGTCACCTTGGCACCGGCGGCGGCCGGAGCGGCGGCACCGTCGGCAGCCGGCTGCTGCGCGGCCTGCTTGTCGCCACCGCAGGCCGACAGGCCCAGGGCGATGGCCAGGGAAAGGGCGGCAAGGCCGGCCGAGTGCAGTTTCATGGTCACTCCATAGCGGGGAAGAGCCGACGTCGTCGGCGGATGCGGCTATGAAATGATGTTTTTGTTACAGCCGTATTACGACCATGACAGAGGTGTCCTGGATCACGTTACGACAAGGGTTTCACAGGGTTGGCCGCCCCCTGGCAGGGGCCCGGAGACCCCGGATCTGCGCACCGGTATGACGGTCGGGGTGCTGGGTAGAGTCGAGCCATGCTCGACTGCTCCCTGTCCTCTCGGTAGGTGCGGACCGTTGGTCCGCACGCTCCAGCACCCAGCCGAGCATGGGCTCGGCTCTACACGCGCTCCTGCCTTTGCTCCTGCCTTCCATGACCCCACCGCGCCCCCAATGAACTGTCGAGAGGCGGTGGGCCAGGGCGTGCAGGACCGTCCACGGCATGGATGCCGTGGCCGAGCCCCCAGGGACGGGTTTACGGCGTGTCCTGCACGCCCTGGCCCACCGACTCCCCCATGGATCAGCGCAGGCGCAACGCTCTTCACGACCAACCCCCAGAAAACAAGAAGAGCGCGAGATCTCGAGGATCTCGCGCCCGGGTGGGATCGGCGGGGGAGAGAGGACCCGCCGACCCCGTTCCTGCGGGGGAACGCTTACTTCAGGTTCTGCGACCAGTAGGTCTCGATCTGGCGGACCAGGCTGTCCGGCAGCGGCACGTAGTCCAGCTGGCGGGCCTGGGCGTCGCCGCTCTTGTAGACCCAGCGGAAGAACTCCTGGGTGGCCTTGCCGTTGGCAGCATTCTTCGGCTTCTTGTGCACCAGGATGAAGTTGGTGGCGGTGATCGGCCAGGACTCGGCGCCCGGGGCGTTGGTCATCACCAGGTAGAAGTCCTTGGCGCTGGCCCAGTCGGCGCTGGCGGCGGCCGCGGCGAACGACGCATCGCTCGGCTGCACGAACTTGCCGGCGGCATTCTTCATCGCGGTGTACGACAGCTTGTTCTGCAGCGCGTAGGACAGTTCGACGTAGCCGATGCCGCCCTTGATCTGCTTCACGTAAGCGGCAACGCCTTCGTTGCCCTTGCCGCCGATGCCGGCCGGCCACTGGACCGAGGTACCTTCGCCGACCGAGCTCTTCCACTCCGGGCTGACCTTGGACAGGTAGTTGACGAAGTTGAAGGTGGTGCCCGAACCATCCGAACGGTGCACGACGGTGATCTTGGCGCTCGGCAGGGCCACGCCCGGGTTCAGCGCGGCGATGGCCGGATCATTCCAGGTCTTGATCTTGCCCAGGAAGATGTTGGCCAGCACGGTGCCGTCCAGCTTCAGCGCGCCCGGGGCGATGCCGGCCACGTTGACCACCGGCACCACGCCGCCGATCACCGACGGGAACTGCGCCAGGCCCGAAGCAGCCAGCTCTTCCGGCTTCAGCGGGGCGTCGGAGGAGCCGAAATCAACGGTCTTGGCCTTGATCTGCGCAATGCCGCCGCCGGAGCCGATCGACTGGTAGTTGACCTTGTTGCTGGTGGCGGCGTTGTAGTCGGCCGACCACTTCGACATCACCGGGTAGATGAACGAGGCGCCCGCGCCGGTGATTTCAGCGGCGTTGGCGGCGAACACGGACGACGCTGCGAAGACGGCAACGGCAACGCGCGACTTGAAGGCGTGGATCACGGGGTGGCTCCTGGGTTGATTGGGATGCGGGGTTACCCGCCCGGCGCACATTCCATAACGGTTCGATGACAGCGCAGGGACCGTTGTATGACGCAACCGTTACAGCGCTGGCCGCTGCCGCTGCCGCGGTGTCCGTGAAGGTTTCGCGCGCGGTCGAAGGGCGGCGGGGTGGCGCGTCGCCAACCTCCATATGCCGTTGTCGGGGCCTCCGCGCTGACGCGCACGCATCCCGGGAATGGGCATCCGGCAGCGATGTCATGTCCTGCACAGGGATGCATGGGGCCGCGTTGCACGTTGAAGCGGATACATCACGCCATGTGCCGCAAGGCCTCGACACAGATGCCGGTGCAATTGCGTCGTCCGCATGACCGCACGAAGAAACCTGTGTTTGGTGCGCAGTTTGTCATTCGACTGTCATGGTTTTAACGGAACGTTCGCAAAACGCTTGACCGGCCTGCCGGCGTGGCGTTCTGCCCAAGCCATTCCAACCCTCTGGAGAGATCCAAAATGCGTTCCCATTTGCTCGCCGCCGCGGTCGTTGCAAGCCTCGGTCTGGTTTCCGCCGACGCCTTCGCAGCCCCTGCCAGCTCGGGCGTATCCCAGGCACAGCTGCAGCAGCTGCAGGCACAGATCGCCGCGCTGCAGGCCCAGGTCCAGCAGTTGCAGAACGATTCGCAGGCGCTGCAGGCGCAGTCCGACGCGCAGTCCGAAGTGAACATCACCCAGGCGCAGGCGCTGGAAGGTGCACAGAAGACCCAGACCAGCGTCGACAAGCTGGCCAAGCTGGTCAATGACAACAAGATCGGCGGTCGCATGTTCTTCGACCTGACCAACATCGACAAGACCAGCAACGGCAAGGACACCGCCGCCAGCGGCACCGGTCTGGACGTCAAGCGCTTCTACCTGACCGTCGACCACAAGTTCAACGACATCTGGTCGGCGAACCTGACCACCGACTTCCAGTACAGCTCGGCCATCGGCAACACCGAACTGTTCGTCAAGAAGGCCTACGTGCAGGGCAGCTTCGACCCGGCCTTCAACCTGCGCGTCGGTGCCGCCGACATGCCGTGGATCCCGTACGTCGAGAAGTTCTACGGCATGCGTTATGTCGAGAACACCCTGACCGACCGCCTGAAGTACGGCAACTCGTCCGACTGGGGCCTGCATGGCTTCGGCAACCTGGGCAACAACTTCAACTACGCCGTCTCGGTCGTGTCCGGCGCCGGCTACAAGAACCCGACCCGCAGCAAGGGCATGGATGTGGAAGGCCGCGTGGCCTACACCCCGAACGAGAACTTCGTGGTTGCCGTCGGTGGCTACAGCGGCAAGCTGGGCAAGGAAACCGACATCCAGAGTTCCGAGAACACCTACACCCGCGCCAACGCGATGGTGGCCTACGCCGACAGCAATTTCCGCGTCGGTGGTGAGTACTTCCAGGCCAAGAACCTCAACAACGTGATGACCGTTGCCACCGACAAGTCCAGCGGCTGGTCGGTGTGGGGCAGCGTGCGCGTGACCGACGGCGGCATCAACGTGTTCGGTCGTTACGATGACACCGACGTCAGCAAGACCCTGGACCCGACCCTGAGCGACAAGTACTGGAACGTCGGCGTCGAGTTCCCGGTCATGAAGAACCTCAAGCTGTCGACCGTGTACAAGTACACCCACCTGGCCAACGCCGGTGACAAGAAGAACGACAAGACCAAGGAATTCGGCGTCTGGGGCGACCTGTCGTTCTGATCCCCTGAAGCATGCTTGTCCTGAAACACAGACGGCGGGCCTTGTGCCCGCCGTCTTCGTCTGGTCACAACAGAGACTGCGTCACGCCTCGGCCGTGGTCTTTTCCTTGAACCGGCACAGATCGGCGATCACGCAGCCCGGGCAATCCGGCTTGCGCGCCTTGCACACATAACGCCCGTGCAGGATCAGCCAGTGATGCGCGTCGAGCAGGAACTCGGCGGGGATCACCTTCACCAGCTTGTCTTCCACTTCGCGCACGTTCTTTCCCGGGGCCAGTCCGGTACGGTTGGAGACGCGGAAGATATGCGTGTCCACCGCCATCACCGGCTCGCCGAACGCCGTGTTGAGCACCACGTTGGCGGTCTTGCGGCCCACGCCCGGCAGCGCTTCCAGCGCATCGCGATCGCGCGGCACTTCACCGCCATGCTTTTCCAGCAGGATCGCGCAGGTGGCGATCACGTTCTTCGCCTTGGCGTTGAACAGGCCGATGGTGGCGATGTACTGCTTCAGTCCTTCTTCGCCAAGCGCGAGGATCTTCGCCGGCGTATTGGCCACCGGGAACAGGCGGCGCGTGGCCTTGTTGACGCCGACGTCGGTGGCCTGCGCCGACAACGCCACCGCCACCAGCAGCTCGAACGGCGAGCTGTATTCCAGTTCGGTCTTCGGGTGCGGGTTGAGTTCGCGCAGGCGGGTGAACATCTCCACCACGTCGGCGCGCGGCATCGTGCCACCACGCCGCGCCGGAGCGCGTGCAGTCTTCTTCGTGGTGGCCATTACTGCTCCTTGCCGATGGCGCGGGCCTTGGCCCGGGCGAGGATGGCGGCCGCTGCGGCGGGCAGGGCGGGCTTCACGTCCGGCGCCGGGGCCGGGGTGCGCCGTGCGTCGCGTTCGGCTTCGCGGCGGGCCAGCCGTACCGCGCGGGCGCGGTAGCGTTCGCGTGTCGCCCAGGCGGCCTGAAGCTGCTGCTGGGCCTGCTGCAACCGCTGCGGGAGTTCCGGGTGGCCGGGCAGCAACTGCGCGTCGTCGGCGCGGGCGACATAGTCCATCAGCCCGGCCTGCAGGGCGCCATCGAGATCGTCTGCCTGGACCCGGGCGAACAGCTGCGCGGGGTTGGGTCGGGATGCCATGGCGTCAGCGGTTCTGGAAGGCCGGCGGGCGGCGCTGCAGGAAGGCGCTGGTTCCCTCGCGCATGTCCTCGGTGGCGAACAGCAGGCCGAACTGCGCGCTTTCGTATTCCAGCCCGGCTTCCAGGCTGCATTCGCCACCCACGTGCACCGCGTCCAGCAGGCCGCGCAGGGCCAGCGGCGCCGAGCGCGCCAGCTGGCGGGCAACGTCATTCACGCGATTGTCCAGCGCGTCGGCCGGCACCACCTCGTTGACGATCCCCAGTTCCAGCGCGCGTGCGGCGTTGATCGGTGCACCCAGCAGGCAGAGCTCCAGGGTGGCGGCACGGCCGCACAGGCGCAGCAGGCGCTGGCTGCCGCCGAAGCCGGGAATCAGGCCGAGATTGATTTCCGGTTGGCCGACTTTGGCGGTATCGGCGGCGATGCGCAGGTGGCAGGCCATGGCCAGTTCCAGGCCGCCGCCCAGCGCGAAACCGTTCACGCGGGCGATGACCGGCTTGGGCATGCGCTCGATCTGGCGCATCAGGGCCTGGCCCAGCAGCGAGAAATCACGTCCCTGAACCGCGCTGAGTGTGTTCATCTCGGCAATGTCGGCGCCGGCCACGAACGCCTTCGGGCCAGCACCGGTCAGCACCACCACGCGCACCTCCGGGTCTGCGGCGGCAGCACTGAAGGCCTCGGCCAGGGCCTGCAGGGTCGCGGCATTGAGGGCGTTGAGCTTGTCCGGGCGCTGGACGGTCACGGTGCGGATGGCGCCGTCGTCGGTAACAGCGATCAGGGCATCGGCCACGGGGAAACTCCTGGAACGTTAAAAAAAAGTGATATTGAACTCCGCGAACGCAGACGGGTCATAGCCTGCATCGTGAGTAGCGGTTACACGTTGCGCCCGTTATCCTAACCCGTCGCCTCAGGGCGGCGCAGAACGTCCCTGAGTTACCACCCCTGGAGAACTGTTTGATGAAGTTGCGTTCTATCGCGGTCGCCGTCGCGGCCCTGGCCCTGACGGGCAATGCCTTCGCCCAGGACGTTTCGTCCGAAAAGGGCAAGCTGAGCTACTACTTCGGTTACGACTACGGCAACAACCTGGCGGAGCTGACCGGTCGTGGTGAGCAGCTGGACATCAACTCGGTGGTGAAGGGCCTGCAGGATGCCTACGCCAAGAAGCAGCCGGCGATCACCGCCGAGCAGCTGAAGCCGGCCGTTGAAGCGTTCCAGAAGCGCGAGCAGGGCCGTGCCCAGGCTGCCAAGGCCGAGTACGAAAAGGCTGCTGCCGAAAACAAGACCAAGAGCGATCAGTTCATCGCGGCGAACAAGGCCAAGGCCGGCGTGCAGTCGCTGCCGAGCGGCGTCCAGTACCGCGTGATCGAAGCCGGCAAGGGTGCCAAGCCGACCCAGGCCAGCACCGTGCAGCTGGAAGTGGCCGGTCCGTTCCCGTACGGCCAGCGCCCGACCGAAGCCCGCCCGGCCCAGCAGATCCCGTCGATCAAGGTCAGCGAAGTCGAAATGAAGGCCATGCGCGAGACCCTGCTGCAGATGCCGGCAGGCTCGAAGTGGGAAGTCACCCTGCCGCCGGACCAGGCCTACGGTGCCGACCCGCGCACCCCGTTCCCGCCGAACGTGGCTGTGCAGTTCGAGATCAAGCTGGTCAGCGTCAAGTAAATCGAAGCAGCAAACCAAACGCGCCGGTGATCCCACCGGCGCGTTTTTGTTTGCGCAGTCCCTGACGGTAGAGTCGACCGTTGGTCGACTATCGCGCGCAGCGCGGGGTTCCCCGCAAGAAGATGGAAGAGCAGTCGACTGACAGTCGACTCTACCGTCCGGCCGGGCCACCCGCGCAAATCCCGCCCATTCGCGCTACTGTTGGCGGGTGCAAACAATGGAAGAAACGGCGCGTGTTGTCGCAAGTCCCTGCATCGGAGTGTGCACGCTGGATCCGCACCGGCAGTGCAGCGGGTGCGGGCGGCATATCGACGAAATCGCGCGGTGGTCGTCGATGAGCAATGACGAACGCAACCGCATCCTGCATCGCGTGCAGCCATTGCGCCAACAGCTGCAGCAGTCACTGCGCGGTTCGCTGGCCGACCACGAACGGCTGATGCGCGCGCTGCACCCGCTGGCCGAACCGCCGGCCGGTGATGGCTGGAACCGCAGCGAACTGATCGACCTGTTGCCTCCGGGTCCGCCGGTGGAAGCGGCGGTGCTGGCCGGCATCGTGCCGCGTGCCAATGGCGCGCAGGTGATCCTCACCCGTCGCACCGAAACCCTGCGCACGCACGGTGGCCAGGTCGGATTCCCCGGCGGACGCACCGAGCCCGACGACCGCGACGCACTGGCGGCGGCATTGCGCGAGAGCCAGGAAGAAATCGCACTGGCCCCCGGCCAGGTGCAGGCGCTGGGCTACCTGGATCCCTTCGTGACGATCACCGGCTACCGGGTCACTCCGGTGGTGGCGGTGGTCGATCCGGACTTCGTGCCGGTACCGCAGCCCAGCGAAGTGGCCGAGGTGTTCGAGGTGCCGCTGGACTACCTGATGGCGGCGGACAACCTGCGCCAGGTCGAAATCAATCATCGCGGCCGCATCCGTCACGTCCTTGAGTATGGCTGGCCCGGCCAGCGCATATGGGGCGCCACCGCGGCCATTCTCTACAACCTGCGTCGTCGCCTGGAGCAAGTGCAATGAACCCGATCGATCCGCCGTGGACCACCCTGGTCGATGTCGCCACCCTGGCTGCCGCGTTGGGCGAGGGCATCCGCGTGGTCGATGCACGCGCCACCGCCAGCACTGCGGTGCGGGTGGTCGATGCGCGTTCCTCGCTGGCCGACCCGCAGGCGGGAAGCGGCCAGTATCTGGCAGGTCATATCCCGGGTGCGGTGTACGCCGATCTGAATCGTGACCTGTCCGATCTGTCGCGCGTCGGCCACGGACGCCATCCACTGCCGGACAGCGATGCCTTTGCCGCAAAGCTGGGGCAGTGGGGCATTGGCCCCGACACCCAGGTGGTGGTCTACGACGGCAGCGACGGCAGCATGGCCGCGTCGCGCCTGTGGTGGCTGCTGCGCCTGATTGGTCACCACAAGGTGGCCGTGCTCGACGGCGGTATCGCCGCCTGGCAGACCGCCGGGCACGCGCTGGAAAGCGGCCAGAGTGACGTGGCGGTGCTGCCTGCCTACCCGGGCCGTTTCGACACCACCCAGATCGCCAACGCCGATGAAATCACCGCGCGCCTGAAACATGCACCGGGCTGGTTGGTCGACGCACGCGCGGGCGAACGTTTCCGCGGCGAAGTGGAGCCCCTCGACCCGGTTGCTGGCCACGTGCCGGGCGCGGTCAACCGTCCGTTCGCCTTGAACGTACTGGACGGCCGCCTGCGCGACGCACAGGAACTGCGCGCTGAACTGCAGGGCGTGATCGGCAACCGCGATCCGCAGCAGGTGGTGCTGATGTGTGGCTCCGGCGTGACCGCCTGCCACCTGCTGCTGGCGATGGAAAGCGCAGGACTGAGCGGTGCGCGCATCTATGCCGACTCCTGGAGCGGCTGGGTGAGCGACAGCACCCGCCCGGTCGCCACCGGCGCCTGACTCTATCGTCTCGATTTCCACGCAAAGGGCAGTCGAGCTACAAAAGCCCGTTCCGATCGCTTCAACGTCCATCCACGCATGGCGTGGATGAACCGTGTCGACCAAGGTCGACACCTACCAACAGCGGCGGAGATCTGTCGAAGGCGGGGTGGGGCCGGTTGCGAGGGTGTCCGCGGCATGGATGCCGCGGCCAAGCCCCCATGGATGGGTTTACGGCGTCCCTCGCAACCGGACCCGCCCCGCCATCCCACGGAATGCTGCTGTTGCACTTGCTTCGGCCGTTGCTTCTGCGGGTGCAGGGCGCAGCCCTGCCGCTTACCCAACAGGCTGCAACGGCACCTTCGCCAGCACCCGCGCCCACGGGAACAGCGGCCCCGGATCACGCTTGCGCGCCACCGTCAGCGTCGGGTCATCACTGGCCGGCACCTGCTCCAGGTCCAGCTGGTCGTGCCCGGCAATCCGCCGCAGCGACGGATAGCGCGCCACCAGCGCCAGCAGCAGCGCCTCCAGGGCCAACAGCTGCGCCTCGGTGTAGGCCTCGTCCATCGCCTGGTGACGGCTGTCGAACCAGTGCGGGTAGCGCCCGGTGTTGACCAGCTCGATGCCCAGCGTATGCGCGTTCATGCCGCGTACGTGGTGGGCCACCCGTTCCGGCGCCACGTACTGCACCACGCGGCCATCGCGGTCGATGTAGAAATGCCCGCTGTTGCCGGCGCCGCTGTCGTACAGCACGCGCTCGCCGTACTCGCGGGCCATCGCCAGATCGGGCAGCTCGGTGCAGTGGATCACCACCGTCTCCAGCGTGGCCGGGTCGCGCAGCGGCAGACGGTCTTCGTAGGGCAGGGGCTGCAGCTGCAGGCCGGGCAGGAGCGGGTTGGGCATCCGGCGATGCTAGCATTGCGGCATGAACCTGCCTTCCCTTTCCTTGTCGATCCGCGCGCACGGAGCCTGCGCGTGAGCCGCGGCCACTGCATCCTGTCCCACGGCTTCGAGAGCGGCCCGGAAGCGACCAAGGTCACCGCGCTGGCCGAGGTGGCACAGCGCCTGGGCTGGACCCACGAGCGCCCCGACTACACCGACCTGGACGCGATGAGCGAGGTCAGCCGGGTAGGCGACGTGCCGACCCGCCTGCGCCGCCTGGTCGAGCGCGCCGCCATCGCCGCCCGGCAGGGCCCGGTGGTGCTGGCCGGCTCGAGCCTGGGCGCCTATATCTCCGCCATCGCCTCGCTGCAGGTGCCGGTGGCCGGCCTGTTCCTGATGGTGCCGCCGACCACCATGGGCCCGATGCCGGCGCTGGATGCCGCCGCGGTGCCGACCACGGTGGTGCAGGCCTGGCACGACGATGTGGTCCCGGCCGCCGGGGTCATCGCCTGGGCGCAGGCGCGCGCAGCGCAGCTGCTGCTGGTCGATGACGGCCACCGCCTGGAACACCATGTGGAGGCCTCCGCGCAGGCCTTCGAGCGCCTGCTGCGGCAACTGTGAAGCCCGGGCGCACGGCGCGCCCGCCCGCTTTGACTACAATGGCAGCCCCGCCGCCCCCGGCGCGGGCCTGCTGGCCGTGCTTGCGGCCCTCCTTTCCGACCGGCCCGGCCCTTGTGCCGCGCCCGACCACCTGCGAACCGATCCCGTGAAATTCTTCGTCTCCTGTGCCAAGGGCCTGGAATACCTGCTTGCCGATGAACTGTCGGCCCTGGGCCTTGGCAAGGCCACTGCCACCATTGCCGGCGTCAATGCCGAGGGCGAACTGGAGCAGGCGCTGCGGATCGTGATGTGGTCGCGCCTGGCCAGCCGCGTGCTGTGGCCGATCGACGAATTCGAGTGCCCGGACGAACAGGCCCTGTACGACGGCGTGCGTGCGCTGCCGTGGCACGAGCACATCAAGCCGGAGATGACCCTGGCGGTGGACGCGCACGTGTCCGGCGACAAGATCACCCACGCGCGCTTCGCCGCACAGCGGATCAAGGACGCCATCGTCGACCGCATGCGCGATGAAGGCCTGGAGCGCCCGTCGGTCAACACCGACCTGCCGGACGTGCGCGTCAACCTGTCGCTGCGCAAGGGCCGTGCCTCGCTGTCGATCGACCTCGGCGGTGGCCCGCTGCACCGCCGTGGCTGGCGTGGTGCCGCCCACGAGGCACCGCTGAAGGAAAACCTGGCCGCCGCGCTGCTGCTGCGCGCGCAGTGGCCGCGCCTGCATGCCGCCGGTGGTGGCCTGCTGGACCCGATGTGCGGCAGCGGCACGCTGCTGATCGAAGGCGCGCTGATGGCCGCCGACGTCGCCCCCGGCCTGATGCGCCATGGAAGCCTGCCGCCGAGCCGCTGGCTGGGCTTCGACAAGGCCGCCTGGAAGGCGATCCAGAGCGAAGCGCGCGAGCGCGAGGCCGCTGGCCTGGCCGCGCTGAAGCCGGTCATCCACGGCAGCGACATCGACCCGAGCGCGATCCAGGCGGCACGCGAGAACGCGGAAGTGGCGGGCGTCGCCCACGCGATCCGCTTCACCCGTGCCGACGTGGCCGACCTGGCCGCACCGGAACAGGAGATCGGCGCGGTGGTCTGCAACCCGCCGTATGACGAACGCCTGGCCGCCGACCCGGCGCTGTACCGCGCACTGGGCAATGCCCTGCAGAAGGCGGTGCCGCAGTGGCGCGCCAGCCTGCTGTGTGGCAACGACGAACTGGCCTTCGCCACCGGCCTGCGCGCCGGCAAGAAGTACCAGATGTTCAACGGTGCGCTGGAATGCGCGCTGATCGTCTGCGATCCGATCGCTGTGCCGGGCCGCGATCCGGCGCAGCCGCGAGAGCTGAGCGAAGGCGCGCAGATGGTGGCCAACCGCCTGCGCAAGAACCTGAAGAAGTTCAAGAGCTGGCGCGCCCGCGAGGACATCACCTGCTTCCGCGCCTACGATGCCGACCTGCCGGAGTATGCGGCGGCCATCGACGTCTACGAGGAAGACGGTGGCAAGCGCCGCACTTTCCTGCATGTGCAGGAATATGCCGCACCTGCCGCGATTCCGGAGAACGACGTGCGCCGTCGTCGCAACGAGCTGCTGGCCGCCGCGCGTGAAGTGTTCGGTGTGCCGCCGGAGCAGGTCTCGATGAAGTCGCGCGAGCGCGGCAAGGGCGGCAGCAAGTACGGCCGCTTCGAGCAGCGTGATGAGTTCATCGTGGTGCGGGAGAACAACGCGCTGCTGCAGGTGAACCTGTTCGATTACCTGGATACCGGCCTGTTCCTCGACCACCGCCCGCTGCGCCGGATGATGGCCGAGCAGGTGCGTGGCAAGCGTTTCCTCAACCTGTTCTGCTACACCGGCGTGGCCAGCGTGCAGGCCGCCGTGGCCGGTGCCGCCAGCACCACCAGCGTCGACCTGTCGGCGACCTATCTGCAGTGGTGCTACGACAACCTGGCGTTGAACGGGCAGGGCGGCAACCAGCACCTGCTGGTGCAGGCCGATGCAATGGCCTGGCTGGAAGGCGACCGTGGGCAGTACGACGTGATCTTCTGCGATCCGCCGACGTTCTCCAACTCCGCGCGCGCCGACGATTTCGACGTGCAGCGCGAGCAGCTGAAGCTGCTGCGTGCGGCGGTGGCACGACTGGCGCCCGGCGGCGTGCTGTACTTCTCCAACAACTTCCGCCGCTTCAAGCTGGAAGAGAACGCCATCGCCGAGTTCGCCCAGTGCCGCGAGATCACCGCGCGCACCATCGGCCCGGACTTCGAGCGCAATGCGCGTATCCACCGCGCGTGGGAACTGAAGCGGTTGGGGTGATTCCAGCCGAAAGGGGATGCCGGCCAGCGGCCGGCACTCCCCACGTGCGCGCAGAACGGTAGCGCCGGGCCATGCCCGGCGAGCGTGGGTCCGGTAGATCCACGCCATGAGTGGATGGCGGTTACAGCAACGCCACCAGCAGCCCGGCCACGGGCAGCGCGATCGCCAGCGGCGCGATCCACGTCGGCCGGTACGGATACAACCCGAACGACAGCACCACGCCGCCCACCGTCATCGCGCCCAGCCACAGCACCGGGCCCATCGCCCAGCCGTGGTCGGCCACGCACAGTGCGAAGGCCACCGTCAGCAGCGCCCAGCCCAGTACCCGCCATTGCGTGCGCCGTGCCGGTGCGGCAGCGGCCTTGCCATGCAGGTCGTGCTGGTGCTTCTCCATCGCCAGCGACAGCGCGGTGAATGCAGAGAATGAGAGCGTCAGTGCCAGCAGCATCATGCGCTGGCCTCCGCTTCGGTCGTTTCTGCAGCGTCCACCGATGCCTTCGGTGCAGCCGCAGCGGCCGCACGTTTCTTCTTCTCGGCCGCACTCAGCGGTGGCGTCCAGCGCTGCATGCGCCAGCCGCACATCGCCAGCATCGCGCCGAAGGCAATCATCGACAGATCAACGCCGGCCAGCACCCAGTCACCGTTGCGCAGGGTGACGCCGAGGTGAGCATGCGTGGTCAGCGCGTTGACCACCGGCACCAGCGCGAACGCGGCCGCGCCCAGGTACAGCTGCCATGCCCACATCATCCGCTTGGGCCAGATGAAGGCGGCCAGCAACGCCGCGCCCCAGGCATAGAAGAACACGTTGGCCTCGGCGCTGGAGCGCTCGGCGATGTCCAGCGGCAGCAGGCGGTTGCCCCAGAAGTACGCTGCGAACGCGATCGGCAGGCCAGCCACGGTACCGATGTTCAGCGCATCGACCAGGCGCAGGCCGAAGCCGGTGCGTCCGCTCTTGGCATGTTTCGGCCGCTCCTTCACCGCCCACAGCACCACGCCGCTGGCCACCATCAGGCAGCCGACCAGGCCGGACAGGAAGAACAGTGCACGCAGGCCCCAGTCGGCGAAGCGCGCCAGGTGCAGGCCGTACAGCACGCCACGGGTGGCGGTGGCACCGCCGGAGGGCGGCGTCTCTTCCAGCAACGCACCGCTGATCATGTTGTAGCGCACGGCCGGGGTGTCGGTGGACAGGCGCTTGCCATCGCGCTGGCGGATGTCGATCACCGCATTGGCCGCGCCCGGATTGGACACGGTGAACCCGGCCACTTCCACGCCGTGCCAATGCGCGCGTGCGCTGTCCAGCAACCGTGCGATCGGCAGCGGGGTAGCGCGGCCTTCGGCCGGCGCGGTCACTTCCGGCATGCCGCCGAAGGCCTCGAAGAAGAACTTGTCCTCGTCCTGCGGGTAGGCCACCTTCACGCCCCACGGCAGGTACATGATCATCAGGGTGACGATGCCGGTGTAGGTGATCATCGCGTGGTACGGCAGTGCCATCACCGCGCTGACGTTGTGGAAATCGAGCCAGGAACGCAGGCCCTTGTCCTTGCGGAAGGTGAAGAAGTCCTTGAAGATTTTCTTGTGGGTGATGACGCCGGTGATGATCGCCACCAGCATGAACATCGCGCAGAAGCCAACCAGGTAGCGCGCCCACAGCACCGGGATGTAGTGCAGGTCGAAATGCAGGCGGTAGAAGAAGTCGCCGCCACGGGTCTCGCGCGCCTTCAATGCCTGGCCGGTGTTCGGGTCCAGCGTGGCGTCGCCGAAGCCACCACGGCGGCCACGGCTGGGGTCGGCCAGTTCCGGCGGCAACCGCCAGAACATCTGCATGGCCGGGTTGCGCGGTTGCGGCAGGGTGACGAACCAGTTCTCGGCCTGGCTGGCATTGGCCTGCAGGTAGTCCACCGCGCGCTGTGCGGCCACATCGATGCTGACCTTGTTGGCCGGCAGCTCCGGGCGCATCCAGCGGCTGATTTCCTCGCGGTAATAGCTGGCCGTGCCCGCCATGAAGATCAGCAGCAGCAACCAGCCGACCAGCAGCCCGGTCCAGGTGTGCAGCCAGGCCATCGATTGGCGGAATCCGTTCTTCATGCCCAGGCCCCCATCAGGTGCGCAATGCCTGCCATCAGCAGGGCCGGGGCGAGGATGCCCACCCAGGCGCGCAGTGCGCTGCGGGTGGCGAATGCCCACAGTGCGGCACAGGCGGCGACCAGGATCGCCAGCAGCATGCCGGTCAGCACGGTCTGGCCGCGCGCGCCGGGCAGCGCCACCGCGCAGAACACGCTGGTCACCGAGGCCAGCGCATAGCCGCCGAAGATCGCGGCCAACGAACGTGACAGCACGCCCCAGCGCGGGTTGGAGAAGAAGGTGCGGGGGCTGGCGGTTGCGGGCGAGCGGTCCACGGCGTTCCTGCAGGTTTCAGTGGAAGAAGGCCGGCGCACCGCAGTGCGCCGGAGGAGGCCATCCCTGGCCTGGCACCGGTCGCAGAACCGGTGCCATCCATCAGGGTCAGAGCTTCCAGCGCAGCGTCACGGTGACATTGCGTGGTTCGCCCCAGTACACGCCGTTGTAGAAACCGACGTTGTTGAAATACTTCTTGTCCAGCAGGTTGTTGATGTTCAGCTGGGCGCTGAAGTTCTCGTTGAAGCGGTAGCCGCCGGCGAGGTTGACCAGGTAGAACGCGTCCTGGGTGATCCTGGCCTTGCTGCGGTCGGGCTTGGTGCTGGTGTTCCAGATGCTGCTCTGCCAGGTCACGCCACCACCCAGCCAGAAGCGGCCGTCGATACCGCCAGGGCGCCAGCTGGTGTTGAGCCGGAAGGTATCCTGCGGGGCGGTGGTCCGCTGCAGCACGCCATCCTTGTTGCGGATGACGGTGTGGGCGAAACCGGCCGAGACGTTCCACTGCTCGCCGATGCTGCCCTGGGTTTCGATCTCCCAGCCCTTGACCTTGTTGCCCTTGCCGGTGGAGCGGTAGGCCTGGCTGCCATCGGGCAGCGAGTTCACCGGCACCGAATCATCGATCTCGGCGACGTTGTCCTGCTTGCCCTCGAACACGGCGGCCGAGGCATTGAGCAGGCCGCCGAAGAACTCGGCCTTGACGCCTGCTTCGTACATGTTGCCGACCACCGGCTCCAGGTAGTTGCCATTGCGGTCGCGGTAGTTCTGCGGCTTGAAGATGTCGGTGTAGCTGACATAGCCGCTGAAGATCGAATTGAAGTCGTAGACCAGGCCGGCATACGGGGTGAGCATGTCGTCCGGCCTGTAGCCGGTGCGGGTGGTGCGGTTGCGGTTGCCATTGGCATCGTAGCCATAGGCCCAGCTGCGGGTTTCCCAGCTGCCGTAGCGCGCGCCGACCACCGCCAGCAGCGGGTCGGCCAGGCGCAGCCGCGCGGCAACGTAGGCTGCGCGCTGGCGCAGTTCATTCTGCGAAGACAGCCTGCCCAGGCGGGTCACCGGCAGCACCGGCACATTGCCGGTCCAGTGGCGCCAGTCCGGCACCACGGCATAGGCATCGTCGTAGTCGAAGTCCATGCCTTCCGACTCGCCCTTGCGCACCGACTGGCCCAGGCCGAACACCAGTTCATGCTCGCGACCGAACAGCTGGAACGGGCCACCGACGTTGACGTCGAACACGTCCATCGTGCTGTGCTCGTTGAAGTGCGAGATGTAGGCGGTGACACCGGTTCCATCGGCACGCGGATTGCCGGCGGCGCCGTACCAGACGCTGCCGTCGGTATCACGCACGGCGTGGCTGATATTGCCCTTCACCGACCAGCCGTTGCCGAGCTGCTGCTCCAGCCGCGCGAAGCTGGTCTTCTCCACGATCGGCCAGGCGCTCCACGAGGCCGACAGGTTGGTCGAGCGAGGCAGGTTGGCTGGCGTGCCATCGGCGCCCCAGTACGGCACCACGCCCCAGGTTACGCCGGTGGTGCGCGGCGACTGGTATTCGTAGCCCACTTCGAACAGCGTGCTGTCGCTCAGGTCGGCCTGCACGATGCCGTAGAACACATCCTTGTCGAGCGAATAGACATCACGGAATGAATCGCTCTGCTGCTTGGCTGCGACCACGCGCGCACGGATGCGGCCGTCCCAGGCAACCGGACCACCGAGATCGGCTTCCAGGCGGCGGTTGCCCCAGCGTCCCACGGTGAGGTTGGCGCCCATCTGGAAGGTATCGGTGGGGCGCTTGCGGATCATGCTGATGGTGCCGGAGGGATCGCCGGCGCCGGTGGTCAGGCCGGTGGCGCCACGGATCACCTCGATGCGCTCGTAGATCACGTTGTCGGTGTTGGTCTTGACCGAGCCACCGAACGTGTTGAGCATGCCGTCGATCTGGAAATTGTCGATGGTGTAGCCGCGCGAGACATAGTTGATGCGCTCGCTGTCGGTGACCGACACGCTGACGCCGGTCACCTGGCCCATCACGTCCGACAGCGAAAACAGGCCCATGTCGTCCAGGCGCTGGCGGGTGATCACGGTCACCGACTGCGGCGTCTCGCGCAACGACAGGTCCAGCCTGGTCGCGCTGCGCGCGTTCTTCACCGTGTAGCTGTTCGGGATCTCGCCATCGGCGGTCACCTTCACGGTGTCCAGCGTGCGCGCGGAAGATTCGGCGGTGCCGTCGGCGTGTGCCAGCGGAGCGATCATCAGTGCGGTCACGGCCAGGGCCAGCAGAGAGGGACGAGGGAGGTTCAGCGGCATTGCCATCGGTGCGATTCCATGCAGGACGAAACAGGCGATGGAATGCGCAGACGCAGCAGCCGTGCGCTCCGCGCACGTCGCCCAGCGAGTCCCATCGACGGTGCGCCACCCGCGCAGTGCGGGCGACCCGGTAGTCGGGGGATGTACACGGGCGAAGGGGCGGGTGGGTGGGTGCTTCCGTGCCCCGCTTGGCTAAGCGTACAACCGATTAGCAAATGATAGGCATTCGCATTTCGTTAATCAAGCGTGACGGCGCCCGCTCCCGTGCAGGGAGGCTTCAGAAGCGGAAAAGGACCGTCGCAGCGTGCAGCAGCAGGCCGATCAGCCCGCCGACCAGGGTGCCGTTGAAGCGGATGAACTGCAGGTCACGGCCCACGCTCAGTTCCAGCTGTTCGACCAGGTGCCGCTCGTCCCAGCCCTTCACGGTCTGCGCGATATGCGTGGTGACGCCCTCGCGCAGGCGCCCGGTCAGGCGCTGCGCACCTTCCATCAGATGCTGGTTCAGTGCCTGGCGCAGCGCCGGGTCGGCCTGCAGGCTGGCACCGAGCGAACCCAGGCTGCGCTGCAGGTGGCCGACCAGCGCCGAATCCTCGCGCTGCAGGTCCGCGCGAAGGCTGGCGTGGATGCGCGCCCACAGCCCCTGCACGTACTCCTGCAGGGCCGGGTGGTCGATCATTTCCTGCTTGAGCTGCTCGATGCGCTCGGCCAGCGCCGGATCCTCGCGCAGGCGCTGCACGTAGTTCTGCAACCAGGTCTCGTAGTCCTGGCGCAGCGGATGCTGCGGCTCGGCCAGCACCTGCTGCAGCTCTTCCAGCACCGCGCGGGCCAGGCGTTCGGCCAGGCTGTCGCCGATCTCGTCGATCGGCTTGACCCAGTTCACCGTGCTCGACAGCGTCGGCCATTCGCGCTGGATGTAGCGCACGATCAGCTGCGAGGCGCGTTCCTTCACCTCAGGCTGTTCCAGCCAGCGGCCCAGCCGCTGCAGGCCCTCGTCCAGCACGCGTTGATGGCGGCCATCGGCGGTCAGCAGGGCCAGCAGTTCACCGGCAGTGGCAGCGGCATTCCACTGCCGCAACTGCTGCACCACGAAGGCATGCAGCTGCCGGCGTACGGCCGTTTCGTCGAAGAAATCCAGCGCCTGCAACGCCCAACCGCGGGCCATGTCGGCCAGCATGCGCGAGCGTGCCGGGTCGGCCAGCCAGCTGCCGAGGCGGCTGGCCGGATCGAATACCTGCAGCTTGGCCAGCAGCACACCTGGCTCCAGGAACTGGTCGCGCACGAACAGCGCCAGGCTGTCGCCGATGCGCTCCTTGCTGCGCGGGATGATCGCGGTGTGCGGAATCGGCAGGCCCATCGGCCGCCGGAACAGCGCGACCACGGCGAACCAGTCGGCCAGCGCGCCCACGGCCGCGGCCTCGCAGAAGGCCGAGACCCAGGCCCAGATGCCGCGTTCGCCCTGCCAGTGGCTGACCGCGAAACCGGCCAGCATCAACAGCAGCAGGCCCAGCGCGAGGGCTTTCAGGCGCCGCAGCTGAGCGCGGCGCGGATCGATGGCAGGCGTCATGCCGGAAGTCTAACCGCCACCGAATGAGCGCCGGGTAGTGCCGGCCGCTGGCCGGCATCTGCAGTTCACCCGATACGTTCATGGGGTTGCCGGCCAGCGGCCGGCACTACCCAAGGGGTCAGAGCGCTTCCAGCTGCTTGCGCAGCGCGGCCAGCTGCGCGCGCAGGGTGTCGTTCTCGCGGGTCAGGGCGACCACGCGACGGCGCAGGGCCGGTGCATCCTCGCCCAGCTGTTCCAGTGCGGACAGCACTTCGGCATCGCGGCTGGCGATCTCGTCCTCATCCGCCTCCTCGAAATCCATCTCGGCCGGTTCAGGCTTCGGCGCGCGCGGTTTGCGCTTGGACTCGCGCACGCGCTTGGCGGCCTGCTTCAGCTCGTCCTTGCCACCGGCGGCGGCGGCGCGCTGTTCTTCTTCAGGCAGGTCGGCCACGGCCGCGGCGGCGCTGATCGAGATCATACCGGCCTTCACCGCTTCCACCACCTCGGCCGCGGCCTGGGCGTGGATGCGTTCGATCATGCCGACCTGGCTGGTGCTCAGCTTGGCCTCGCGGGCCAGCTCGGCGCGGCTGACCTTCGGTGCCGGCTCCCACGGCGGGCTGTCTTCACCGCCTTCATCGGCCGTCTCTGCCGTGCCATCGCTCTCGCGCTGCAGCTGGGCCTGCTCGACCTGCTTGCGGGCGGCCAGGATGTCGCGCTTGCGCAGCGCCAGCACGCCGCGCTGGAAGTCGGACACGCTACGGCGCCCCAGGTGCTGCTCGATCATCCACAGGTGCACGTCTTCCATGCTCTGGAAGCGGGTGTTCTGCACGGTGTTGAACGGCAGGCCGTGCTTCTGGCAGATACCGAAGCGGTTATGGCCATCGACCAGCACATCGCCCCACAGCACCAGTGCATCGCGGCAGCCTTCGGCCAGGATGCTGCGCTCCAGCGCGTCATGTTCGTCCGCGGTCAGCGGGTCGATATAGGCCTTGAGTTCTTCTTTGACGACGATATCCATGGGCACGGCAGCGAGCAGGAGCGGAACCGCCCATTGTACCCGCTCGCCGCCGCCGGCCCGGGCTCAGGCGGTGGCCCGGATCATCTCGCCCAGCGTGCCGGCGATCTGGTCGATCTGCGCCTTGTCCACGATCAGCGGCGGTGACAGCGCGATGATGTCGCCGGTACAGCGCACCAGCAGCCCGCCGTCGTGGAAGCAGCGCCGGAATACCTCGTAGCCACGGCTGCCCGGAGTATCGCGGCGCGGCGCCAGCTCGACCGCGCCGACCAGGCCGAAGTTGCGGATGTCGATCACGTTGGGCAGGCCCTGCAGCGAATGCAGCCGTTCCTGCCAGTACTCGCCCAGTTCGATGGCCCGCTCAAACAGGCGCTCCTCGGCGTAGACCTCCAGAGTGGCCAGCGCGGCCGCACAGGCCAGCGGGTGGCCGGAATAGGTATAGCCGTGGAACAGCTCGATGGCCTGCGGCGGCGCCTGCATCAGCGTAGCGTGCACCGCATCGCTGGCCAGCACGCCGCCCAGCGGCACCGCGCCGTTGCTGACCGCCTTGGCGAAGGTCAGCAGGTCCGGGGTGACCCCGAAGCGCTGTGCGGCGAAGGGCATGCCGACCCTGCCGAAACCGGTGATGACCTCATCGAACACCAGCAGGATGCCGTGGTGATCGCACAGCTCGCGCAGGCGCTGCAGGTAGCCCGGCGCCGGCAGGATCACCCCGGCGGACCCAGCGATGGGCTCGACGAAGACCGCCGCGATGGTCGAGGCGTCATGCAGCGCGATCAGCCGCTCCAGATCGTCGGCAAGTTCAGCGCCCTGGCGCGGCAGGCCTCTGCTGAACGCATTGCGCTGCAGGTCCAGGGTGTGGCGCAGGTAGTCCACGCCGCCCAGCTGCAGGCCGAACGCCCTGCGGTTGTTGGGCAGGCCGCCTAGTGCCATGCCGCCGAAGCCGACGCCGTGGTAGGCCTTCTCGCGGCTGATGAAGCGCGTGCGCTGGCCCTCGCCGCGCTGGCGGTGGTAGGCCAGCACGATCTTCATCGCGGTATCCACCGCCTCCGAGCCGGAGCTGGTGAAGAACACATGGTTCAGGGGCGTTGGTGCCAATGCGGCCAGCCGCTGCGCCAGCGCGAATGCCGGCGGCGAGCCCATCTGGAAGGCGGGCGAGTAGTCGAGCGTGCGCGCCTGCTCGACGATGGCCTCGACGATGCGCGGCCGTGCATGGCCCGCGTTGCAGCACCAGAGGCCGGCCGTGCCATCGAGGATCTGGCGGCCGTCGACATCCTCGTAGTGCATGCCCTCGGCACGCACCAGCACACGCGGCGCTGCCTTGTACTGGCGGTTGGCGGTGAACGGCATCCAGTACGCCTCCAATGACTCCGGGCGTTGGGTAGCCAGATCGTGCAGGTCGCTCGCGGAACGCTTCATGCCAGCTCCATCGGGTCCGATGGGGAGAATGTAGCGCAGCCACGTCACGGCGGAGTCGCGGCCACGCCGGTATAACCGGGGAAACTGTTCCGAGGAGCCCGGCATGGCCGACTTTCCCGACCGCAGCCACTGGCAGGCACTGGCCCAGCAGCTTTCGATGCCGACCCAGGCATTCATCGATGGCCGCTACGTCTATGCTGCCAACGGTGCGCGCTTCGACTGCATCAGCCCGATTGATGGCCGCGTGCTGGCGGCGGTCGCCGACTGCGACGCAGAGGACGTGGAGCGCGCAGTGCGGGCGGCGCGGCGTGCCTTCGATGCGGGCCACTGGTCGCAGGCCAGCCCGGCCCATCGCAAGCGCGTGCTGTTGGCCCTGGCAGGGCTGGTGGAAAAACACGCCGACGAGCTTGCCTTGCTGGAAACCCTGGACATGGGCAAGCCGGTGCGCGATTCACGCCGCATCGACCTGCCCGGCGTGGTGCGCTGCCTGGCCTGGACCGCCGAGGCCGTGGACAAGCTGTACGGCGAAATCGCGCCGACCGGCCCACACGAGCTGGGGCTGGTCACGCGCGAGGCTGCCGGCGTGGTGGCGGCGATCGTGCCGTGGAACTTCCCGCTGCTGATGGCTTGCTGGAAGATCGCCCCGGCACTGGCGATGGGCAATTCGGTGGTGCTCAAGCCGTCCGAGCGTTCGCCCCTGTCGGCGTTGCGGCTGGCGGCGCTGGCCGCCGCGGCGGGCCTGCCGGACGGAGTGCTGAACGTGCTGCCCGGCCATGGTGCGCGCGTGGGCGAGCCCTTGGCACTGCATATGGACGTGGACGTGCTGGCCTTCACCGGTTCCACCGCCACCGGCGCGAAGCTGCTGGAGTATGCGGGACGGTCCAACCTCAAGCGGGTCTGGCTGGAATGCGGTGGCAAGAGCCCACACCTGGTGTTCGCCGACGCCCCGGACCTGGACGCAGCGGCCAAGGCCGTGGCGCAGGGCATCTTCTTCAACCAGGGCGAAGTCTGCACCGCCGGCTCGCGGCTGCTGGTGCAGCGCTCGATCCGTGAGGACTTCGTGCACCAGGTGATTGCCTATGGCCAGCACATGCAGCCCCGCCATCCACTGGAGGCCGATGCACCGATGGGCGCGCTGGTCGACGCCGCGCACCTGGACAAGGTGCTGGCCGATATCGCCCGTGCCGAAGGCGAGGGCGCTCGTCTGCTGCTGGGCGGCCATCGGGCCGAGGTGGAGGCCGGCGGCTGCTATGTGCAGCCCACAGTATTCGACCAGGTGCGTCCGGACCACGCGTTGGCACACGAGGAAGTGTTCGGGCCAGTGCTGGCCGTGCTTGGTTTCGACGACGAGGCCGAAGCGGTGCGCGTGGCCAACGACAGCCGTTATGGATTGGCGGCGGGCCTGTGGACGCGTGACCTGGGCCGCGCCCATCGTGTCGCACGCCAGCTGCGCGCCGGCAGCGTGTGGGTGAATGGTTGGGATGGTGGTGACATGACCGCCCCGTTCGGTGGCTACAAGCAGTCCGGCAACGGGCGTGACAAATCGCTGCACGCGTTCGACAAGTACAGCGAGATCAAGGCCACCTGGATCCAGTTGTAACGACGCGCTTGCCGAGCGCTTTTCGTAGAGCCGAACCATGCTCGGCTGCTGTTTGCTCTTTGTAGAGTCGAGCCATGCTCGACTGCTCTTCGCGAGAAGCAGCCGAGCATGGCTCGGCTCTTATCTCTTCCGACTCTGGCACCTTAGGTGCCGAGAGCCCGGCGCGGACGACCGTTCGGCTCTAGGTCTTTTCGATCGCTCTGTAGCAAGGATCTCCGCGCCGGTTTCTCCCTGATCCGC
>NZ_JCAFUL010000022.1:0-54210 GCF_059371315.1 Stenotrophomonas sp. YJH_SMC_8
CAACTGTTCGGGCGGATCAGGGAGAAACCGGCGCGGAGATCCTTGCTACAGAGCGATCGAAAAGACCTAGAGCCGAACGGTCGTCCGCGCCGGGCTCTCGGCACCTAAGGTGCCAGAGTCGGAAGAGATAAGAGCCGAGCCTACGCTCGGCTGTTCCAGAGGCAGCCGAGCATGGGCTCGCCTTTACAATTGCGGCATGTCTGTCAAAACCGAACCCTCCCTGCGCCAGGTGGTGGCCGAGGCCAGCGCCCGACTCGGCGGCGTTGAAGCCCGCCATGAGGCGGAACTGCTGCTGCTGCATGTGCTTGAGCGCCCGCGCAGCTGGCTGTTCGCGCACGCCACCGATCCGCTGCCTGCTGCCGAACTCGCCGCCTTCGAAGCGCTGCTGGCCCGTCGCGTGGCTGGCGAGCCGGTGGCCTACCTGACCGGGCACCGCGGTTTCTGGACGCTGGACCTGGAGGTCGACCCGGCCACGCTGATACCGCGCCCGGAAACCGAACTGCTGGTCGAGCTGGCGCTGGAACGACTGCCGCCGGACCGCGCGCTGCAGCTGGCCGACCTGGGCACCGGCAGCGGTGCGATCGCGCTGGCGCTGGCCAGCGAGCGGCCTCATGCGCAGGTGCTGGCCACCGATGCCAGCCCAGGCGCGCTGGCCGTGGCCACGCGCAACGCCGCGCGCCATGAACTGCGCAACGTGCGCTTCGCCCAGGGGGGCCACGACTGGTACGCGCCGCTGCAGGGCGCGCGCTTTGATCTGATTGCCAGCAACCCGCCGTATATCGCCAGCGACGATCCGCACCTGGAACAGGGGGACCTGCGCTTCGAACCGGCCACCGCGCTGGCCTCGGGTCGGGATGGCCTGGATGACATCCGCCGCATCGTCGACGGTGGCCCGGCGCGTCTGCTGCCCGGTGGATGGCTGCTGATCGAGCACGGATGGGACCAGGGCGAGGCGATCCGCGCGCTGTTCGACGCGGCCGGTTTCGCCGACGTGCAGACCGTGCAGGACCTGGAGCAGCGCGACCGCATCACCCTGGGCCGGCGACCGGCCTAGAATGGAGGTTCTCCTGCCCCGGCAGGGCATCACCCTGGAGCTGCAAGCATGCGTACGCTGTACCCCGCCATCACCCCCTACGACGTCGGCACCCTGAAGGTCGACGACCGCCACACGCTGTACTTCGAACAGTGCGGCAACCCGGACGGCAGGCCGGTGGTGATGCTGCACGGTGGCCCGGGCGGCGGCTGCAGCGACAAGATGCGCCAGTTCCACGACCCGTCGAAGTACCGCATCATCCTGTTCGACCAGCGCGGTGCCGGCCGTTCCACCCCGCACGCCGACCTGGTGGACAACACCACCTGGGACCTCGTTGCCGATATCGAAAAGCTGCGCGAGCACCTGAACGTCGATCGCTGGCAGGTGTTCGGTGGCAGCTGGGGCTCGACCCTGGCGCTGGCCTACGCCGAAACCCACCCGCAGCGCGTGACCGAGCTGGTGCTGCGCGGCATCTTCATGCTGCGCCGCTGGGAACTGGAATGGTTCTACCAGGAAGGTGCCAACCGCCTGTTCCCGGATGCGTGGGAGCATTACCTGAAGCCGATCCCGTCGGTGGAGCGTCATGACCTGATCTCGGCCTTCCACCGTCGCCTGACCAGTGACGACGAGACCACCCGCCTGGAAGCGGCCAAGGCCTGGGCGGTGTGGGAAGGCGCAACCAGCTTCCTGCACGTGGACGACGACTTCATCAACAGCCACGAAGACCCGCACTTCGCGCTGGCGTTTGCGCGCATCGAGAATCACTACTTCGTCAACGGCGGCTTCTTCGAGGTGGAAGACCAGCTGCTGCGCGACGCGCACCGCATCGCCGACATTCCGGGCGTGATCGTGCACGGCCGCTACGACGTGGTCTGCCCGCTGGCCAATGCCTGGGACCTGACCAAGGTGTGGCCGAAGGCGAAGCTGGAAATCACCCCGGCCTCGGGCCATTCGGCGTTCGAGGCCGAGAACGTGGACGCGCTGGTGCGCGCCACCGATAGCTTCGTCTGATCGGTAGCGCCGGGCCATGCCCGGCGAGGGGTCAGAGCCCTTTCCCACGGAAAGGGCTCTGACCCCGTGTGGAATCATCCGCGCATGGCGTGGATCTACCGTGCTTCGCCGATCAGTAGAGCCAGGCCATGCCTGGCTGCTCCTGCTCTGTATCCTCATCCACGCATGGCGTGGATCTACCAGTTCCCGGCCAGCAACGCGTCAGCCAGCACCTGCAGTTTCGGTGAGTGCTGCCGCGACGGCGGGTAGATCAACGACAACGCACGGCTGCGGCCTTCGAACGGCTGCAGCACGCGCTGCAGCCGGCCATCGGCCAGCGCGTCGGCCACCGCGAAATCCATTACCTGCACGATGCCGATGCCGGCGATGGCCGCTTCCACCAGTGGATCGCCGCTGTCGAACACCATCCGCGTCGGCGGGGTGACTTCCCGTAGCTGGCCGTCCTGCAGGAACTGCCAGTCGACCACGCGGCCACTGCGCAGGTTGCGCACGGCCAGGCAGGCGTGATCCCGCAGCGCGGTCACATCGACCGGCGCGCCGCGGCGGGCCAAGTAGTCCGGGCTGGCCACGGTTACCCAGCGCAGCGGCCGCAAGGGCCGCGCAACAATGCGCTGGTCGGCGATGACGCCGGTACGCAGCGCGGCATCGAAGCCTTCCTCGACCAGATCGACCAGGCGGTCGCTCAGCACCGCTTCCACCTGCAGCTGCGGATGCTGTTGCAGCAACGGTGCCAGCATCGGCACCAGCACCTTGCGCCCGAACATCGATGGTGCACTGATCTTCAAGGTGCCCGCGGGCGTGCACGGACGGTCGGCCAACAGGCGTTCGGCATCCTCGAAACCACATAGCAGCGGCGCGACCTGATCGACGAACTGGCGGCCATCCGGGGTCAGCGCCACGTTGCGGGTGTTCCGCTGCAGCAGCTTCACCCCCAGCGTGGCTTCCAGCCGACCGATCGCGCGCGACAGGCCTGACTGGCTCAGGCCCAGCTGCCCGGCGGCGACAGTGAAACTGCGGGCTTCGGCCACCTGCACCAGCATGCGCACCGCATTGAGGTCCATCGACGTTCCATTCATGCTGAAAATCATGACAGATATGGCGATCAGGGGGTTTATTGATGGCCCTGCATCAATGAGACTGCGCTCCCCCACTGCACCGGACCGCCGATGCCTCCCCTCAAGTACCCGCGCTGGGCGCTGACCCTGCTGGCCACCGCCCAGCTGATCATCGCCCTGGACGCCACCATCATCTTCGTCGCCCTGCATGACATGGGCCGCGCGCTGCAGATCAATGCGCAGCAGCTGCAATGGGTGGTCAGTGCCTACACCGTGGCCTTTGGTGGCAGCCTGCTGCTGGGGGGGCGTGCCGCCGATCTGATCGGGCGCCGTCGTTTCTACCGGCTGGGCATGCTGCTGTTCGCGCTGGCCTCGCTGCTTGGCGCACTGGCGCCGAACGCTACCCTGCTGATCATCGCGCGTGCCGCACAGGGCGTCGGTGCGGCGCTGCTGTTCCCGGCTACGCTGGCGCTGATCAACACGCTGTACGCCGAAGGCCCGGTGCGCAACCGCGCGCTGGCGATCTGGAGCATGGCCAGCGCGGTCGGCCTGGCGCTGGGCACGCTGCTCGGCGGCGTGCTGACCCAGGCGTTCGGCTGGCCGGCGGTGCTGGCGGTAATCGTGCCGCTGGCCACCGCATGTGCGGTCGCTGCCGGTGCGTGGTTGCCGGCCGATGGTCCGCAGGTGCGCGGCCGCTCCTTCGATCTGGCCGGTTGCCTCACCGTCACCGCCGGCGGCAGCCTGCTGGTCACCACGCTGGTGCAAGGGCCGGAGTGGGGCTGGACTGCACCGGCCACGCTCATCTGCCTGCTGCTTTCAGCGGTACTGCTGACGGTCTTCGTGCAGATCGAAAAGCGCAGCCGTGACCCGCTGATGCAGTTTTCGCTGTTGCGCCTGCCTGGCCTGCGCGCGGCACTCGGCCTGACCTTCGCCTTCATGAGCAGCTATGGCGTGCAGTACTACTTCCTGGCGCTGTACTTCCAGGATGGCTACGGCTGGAGCCCGCTGCAGGCTGGCATGGCCTTCCTGCTGCCGACATTGGTGTGCACCTTCGGCATCCGTATTGCCGAGCGCATGCTGCGGCGTCGTTCACCAAGGCAGGTGCTGGCCTGGGGCTTCGCCGCGGGTGCCATCGGCATCGCTGCGGTGGCGCTGGCGATGCCGCATGGCGCCGGTTACTGGCCGCTGCTGCCGGGCATCGTGGTGCTCAGCGTGGGCCAGGGCATGAGCTGGACAGCAATGTGGATCGTGGCCGGGCAGGGTGTGCCGGGTCCGCAGCAGGGTGTGGCGTCCGGCATGGCGGCCACCGCACAGCAGATCGGCGGCGCGTTGGGGCTGGCGGTGCTGGTGATGGTGGCCAACGCCGCGCGCGGCACGCAGGCAGCAACCAGTGCCGATGCCCTGCAGGGCATGGTCAATGCGCAGTACGGCGCCGCGCTGTTCGCCGCGCTCGGCGTGGTCATCGCGCTGGGCCTGCGCCCGGCGCCGGTAGACTCGGCTGCGACTACCTGCCTGAGCAACGAAGCATGATCGAACTGCTGGACCTGCAACAGACCCTGCATGCCTTCGCAGCCTGCAACGATGATGATGGGGTGTACGGCTCCTTCGGTTGGGTGCACGCCACCGATGACGACCTGCTGCAGGCGCGCTTCTGGTTGCCACCCGATGAGGATGCCGCCTTCGATGAGGACAGCGAGGTTCCGGCTGAAGCGCGCGCGCTGGGCCTGGGCACGTTCCTGGAGCCTGCGACGTTTGCGGATGTGCTCGACGTGCAGAAGCGGCAGCGCCCGTTGTCTTCGCTGCGGGACTACGCGCAGGCGCTGGCGTACTACGCCGAGTACGACGCGTTCCAGCAGGTCGAAGGCATCGATGAGGCCCTGGGCGAAGCGGAAGCTGGGGAACAGGCGGCTGCGCGCGAGGCGGGTGTGGGCACAGGCATCTTCGCGTCCTTCGATCTGGCATTGAGCGCGTGCCCGGAGGCGCAGGTCAAAGCGGCGGCGCAGCGCGTGGCGCGCCTGCTGGAGATTCCGGTGGGCGATGCATTGGCGCGTTGCCGCGCGTTGCCGCTGCTGCTGGGTGAAGCGCTGGATCGGCGTCGTGCGCAGGCGATCAAGGATGACTTCGCCGACATCGGCGCGACGCTGCAGGTGCAGGGCTTCAAGCCGTTCCCGTGGATGGAGGCGCCTACGCTGCGGTAGCGCCGGGCCATGCCAGGCGGCATTCCGTTGCGCCGCCGCGATGCGGCTCGCCGGGCGTGGCCCGGCGCTACCGGGCTTCGGTCGGGTGGATGACGTTCAACCGAACGCCAGCAACTCCGGCTGCAATGCGCTGAAGATCCGCGCCAGCCGCTCCGCCCACGCCAGCTGCCCGGCCACGTCGGCAATCAGGTCCTGGCGGATCTCCAGCTCCACGTGCACCAGGCCACGGCCTTCGCCATGCACCGGCACCGCATAGTCGCTGGTACTGCTGACCGAATACGGCTCGTTGTCACCCACCACCAGGTCGCCCTCGTCGCGCAGTGCCTGCAGCAGGGCATGGGCAAAACGCGTGTCCTGGTGGTACAGCACGCCGGCATGCCACGGCCGCTGCATGCCGTTCATCGCCGGGGTGAAGCTGTGCATCATCACCAGCAGAGTGGGGCGGCCTGCATCACGGCGTGCATCAAGCTCGGCGTCGATGCGCGCGTGGTAGGGAGCGTGGATCGCTTCGATGCGTTGTTGCCGCTGCGCTGCCGACAGCCCGGCATTGCCTGGCACCACCGTGTGGTCGCTCACTTCCGGAATCAGCGTTGGCGACGCCAGCGGGCGGTTGCAGTCGATCAGCAGCCGCGAATAGGTCTGTTCGATCGCCCAGGCATCCAGCCGTTCGGACAGTGCGCGGGTGGTGCCGGCAATGCCGATGTCCCAGCCGATATGGCGGTCCAGTTCGGCCTGCGGCAAGCCCAGGCCTGCGAGGACGCGCGGCACCCGCTGGCCGGCATGGTCGGCCAGCAGCAGGAACGGCGAGGCGCCCTGCGGCCGGTGGATCGTGTGGATCGCCGGGTCGTCTGCGCCCAGCAGCGCAGGCAGCGCGTGCAGATCGGCGTCAGCCACGCGGGCGTCCGTCCAGATGGTGCTCGATCATCCACAGCCCGGCCCAGAGCTTGGCATCCAGCTCGTAGCCTTCGCCCATTTTCTGTACCAGCCAGGCTGCCGCCCGAGCACGCGGAATCTCGTGCACGATGATGTCTTCACTGTCGTCACCACCGCCCTCGCCAACGCGGTGCAGGCCGGTGGCACGCACGAAGGCGATCTTCTCGCTGCTGGCGCCGGAGGAGGTCGGGCCGATCAGCAGCACTTCGGCGTGATCGGCGGTCCAGCCGGTTTCTTCTTCCAGTTCGCGCACGGCCGAAACTTCGATCGATTCGCCTGCATCGATGTCGCCGACCAGGCCGGCCGGCATCTCGATGGTGGGCGCCTGCAGCGGCACGCGGAACTGTTCGACGAACAGCACGTTGTCGTCAGGGGTGACCGCGATGATGATCGCCGCCAGGCCACCGGCATGGGTGCGTTCGCTGTACTCCCAGGTGCCGCGCACCAGCATGCGCTGGTACTTGCCTTCATAGACGACGCGCGGGGCTTCGGTGTTGCGCTGGCTCATGCGGGCTCGCCGGAATTGGAAAAAGATGGGGTGGGAAGAATATCGGGCACGCCGGCGGCATCGAACAGCCGGCGGCGGGTCATCGGGCCGAAGCGCAGGGTCTGGCACAGGCCGCCGAGCAGCTCGGGATCGGCGGTCTGGCGCAGCAGGCCGGGTTGGCTGCCTTCCAGCGGTGCGTCCAGCGCGATGGTGGTCAGCTGGCGCCAGAGCAGGGCGTGCTCGCGCTGCTCGCGCAGGCGCACGGCCATCTGGGCGGCGCCACGCAGGCGCAGGAACGGCACTTCATCCAGTCGCTCGTACAGCGCGTCCATGCTGCCGAAATGGGCCAGCAGCACGGCGGCGGACTTGCTGCCGACGCCACTGACACCAGGAATGTTGTCCACCGCGTCGCCACACAGCGCCAGGTAATCGGCGATCTGGTGCGCATGCACGCCGTGCCGTGCCTTCACCCCGGCCACGTCCCAGCGCTGGTTGCGCGCGTAGTCCCACTGTTCGTCGTGGTCCAGCAGCAGCTGCGACAGGTCCTTGTCGGCGGAGATGATCACGCCGCGGTGGCTGCCACGATGCACATGCAGGGCACTGCCGATCAGATCGTCGGCCTCGTATTCGTGGTGGGCCAGAACGGCAAGGCCCAACGCTGCGCACAGCGCCTTGCAGTGCACGAACTGGCGCTTGAGCGCCTCCGGCGCCGGGTCGCGGTTGGCTTTGTAGGCCGGGTACAGGCGGTGGCGAAAGCCGCTGTCCAGCGCTTCGTCGAAGGCGATGGCGATGTGACGCGGGCGCTCGCGCTCGAGCAGGTCCAGCAGGAAGCGGGCGAAGCCGTGCACGGCATTGGTCGGCCAGCCCTGCGCGTCCTGGAACTGGTCCGGCAGCGAGTGCCATGCGCGGAACACGTAGATGCTGGCGTCGACCAGGTACAGCGACGGCGGTGGTACCGGCAGGGTCATGCCGGAGGCGTCCAGTCGCGCAGCAGGGCGGCCGGGTCCGGACGCTCGCGCTCGGGCACGGCGGCCTTGGGCGTGCCGATATGGATGAAACCGGCGATGCCTTCACCCTCGGCCAGGCCCAGGTAGGCCTGCACGGCGGGGTCGAAGGCCATCCAGGCGGTCAGCCACTGCGCGCCGAAGCCCAGCGCCTGCGCGGCCTGCAGCAGGGCGAAGCAGACGCAGCCGGCGGTCATCAGCTGCTCCTGTTCGGGCACCTTCGGGTCCGGGCGCGGGCTGGCCACCACCACGATCACCAGCGGCGCGTGGCTGAAACGCTGGCGGTCCTTTTCGAACACGGCCTCGCCGGCGTGCGGGTCGCGTTGGCGGCTGCGCTCGGCCAGGAAGTCGCCCAGAGTGTGACGTGCATCGCCGGCGATCTTCAGGAAGCGGAACGGCACGCGTTTGCCGTGATCGGGCACGCGCACGGCCGAAGCCAGCATCCGCTGCAGGGTGGCCGGGTCCGGGCCGGGCTCGGCCAGTTGCCGCGAAGGCACGGAGCGGCGGGCATCCAGGGCGAGCAGGGCGGCGGGGTCGGGCATGGAGTCTGAACCGGTCATCACGGAGGTTTGATTATAGTCGGGGTGGTCAAAGACACCGTCTGTGTCGCGTCTGGCCTTTGAATACCAAACTGTGATGAACGTCATGCCACTGGCGGGAAACGGACGGCCGCTTCCCCTCGCCTCGCAGGCCTTGCGCGGCTTACGATATCTACCTTGCCGGGCCGCCGGTCATGAGGTTTGAAGTGAGGACTGTTTCACTGTCCGTGACGGGCTGGCCGGCCTACCATCGACGTACCGGTACATGGGGTGTGCCGGTTGTCGCGATGTCCACGTTGTCTGTCGTACCAGAGAAGGTGGGGAGCCTTCCCGAATGATGAGCGCGCCCACACCGATGGGATCGCCGGGCCGTGACCCGGCCCAGCTCCAGCTTGCCCGGGACATGGTCCTGCCCGCGCTGTGCCAGGCCTTTGGCGCTGCACTGGCGCGCTTCGACGATGCCCTGTTCGATCGGGCCGGCAATGCCGGTTCGTCGCAGCTGCTGTTCCTGGATGCGATGCGTGAACTGCGCCGCCGCCGCGAGGACATTGCCGGTGCCTTCTCTGGCCACCTGCAGCGGGCCTGGGATGCGCTGGCCAGTGGTGAGCCCATGTCGGCCGAATCGACGCTGTCGGGCCCAGCCGAGGATGGCCTGAGCCTGCTGGCGGAGCACGTGCTGGAGTCGCGGTTGGCGGTGCGCAATTTCGCCACTGTGCTGCTGCGCGACTTCAAGCCGGTGCTGGCGCGGCTCGACCGCCGCCTGGGCCGTCTGATCGGCGGCGCCGAACTGGATGCCGACCATAATCCCATCAGCCCCGAACACCTGGGCGTGGCCATCCACGAAGCCTTTGCCGGCTGCGAACTGGCCCCGGAAGTGCACCTGGTGCTGATCAAGCTGTGCGAGCGCGACCTGCGCGCGCCGGTGGGTCGCATCTACGAGAAGCTGGACGAGCAACTGGCCGCGGCCGGGGTGATGTCGCAGATGGGGGCGCCGCGGCGTCCACTGTCGGCTGCACCCGACCCGCGCATGGCCTCGGGCCTGGATGACCTGGTGGAGCAGCGCCCGGGCACGGGCCTGGACGGCGAATTCGGTGAAGACGAGCAGGCCGCACCGGCTTGGGCGCAGCGCTTTGCCGCGCGCTGGTCCGAGCGGCGTGGCCACATGCAGCAGCACCTGGGCGCCGAAGACGGCGGCACCGGCGAGGCCCATGCGGGCCAGCAGGGCATGCTGCTGGAGGCGCTGCACGAACTGCTGCAGCAGACCCGCCACGTGCGCGAGGACGCGACGTCGGCCGCACAGGTGGCGATCGGCCAGCAGCGTCCGCTCAGCCAGCGCGAGATGATGTCGGTGCTGTCGCTGCTGCAGGCCACGCCCAGTGCGACCCTGCGCGCGGCGATCGGCGAGGACGGCGAATCACTCGCGCAGCGGTTGAAGAGCGAAGTGCTGTCCAGCGCCACCCGCCTCGGTGTCGATCCGGGCCAGACCCGGCTGGACCCGCAGGACGAGGATGCGATCGACCTGGTGGGCATGCTGTTCGACGTGATGCTGGACGAGCGCGAACTGGAAGGCCGCTCACGCGAGCTGATCGGCCGCCTGGTGGTGCCGTTCGTCAAGGTCGCCATGCTCGACCGCCGCATGTTCGTGCAGAAGACCCATCCAGCGCGCAAGCTGCTCAACTCGCTGGCCGAGGCCTGCGAAGGCAACACCGGCGAAAGCCAGGCCGAGCGCATGCTGATGGCCAAGGTCGAGGAGATCATCGAGCGCCTCGTGGCCGAGTTCAACGAGAACCTGGCGATCTTCCTGACCCTGGAAGAGGAATTCCGCGAGTTCCTCGTGCAGCATCGCCGCCGCGTGGAAATCGCCGAACGCCGCGCCGCCGAGACGCAGCGCGGCCAGGAAAAGCTGGAAATGGCCCGCACCCGTGCCGGCGCCGAACTGGACCGCCGCATCGGTGATGCCACCCTGCCGCCGGCCATCGCCGAATTCCTGCGCCAGCCGTGGCAGCACCACCTCACCCTGGCGCTGCTGCGCGAGGGCGAGGAGGGCGCGTCGGTGGCCGAGGCCCTGAGCCTGGGCGACGGCCTGCTGGAAGAAGTGGCCGAGGCCCGCCGCCAGATCGTCGGCAAGCCGTGGCTGCAGGCCTGGCAGCCGGTGCTGGCCAAGGTATTCGCCAGCGTGGGTGTGCACGGCGATGCGGCAACCGGAGCGGTCGACGCGCTGCATGACACGTTGCAGGGCATTGCCGAATCGCGGCCGGAACTGCAGCGCGCACTGCCGGAGCTGCCGCAGGTGGCACTGCCGACCCCGCCGGTGGCCGAATCGCCGGCGGTGGAATTGAGTGGGCAGATCGACGCCGATGATTTCGACAACGCCGATGCCGATCGCTTCCGCCGCATGGAGATCGGCAACTGGCTGGACTTCGTCGACAAGGACGGCAAGGTGCAGGCCGGCAAGCTGTCCTGGGTCAGCCCGATTTCCTCGCGCCTGCTGTTCGTCAACCGTCGTGGCGTGCGCTTCTGCGTGGCCTCGCCGGAAGAACTGGCAGTGATGGTGCGGCTGGGACGTCTGCGCGCCCATGTGGATGACGGTGCCTTCGACAGCGCCATGCAGGGCGTGATCGATCGGCTGGACCCGGGCAGCGCCACGCTGCACTGAGTGGAGCCGCCTGCTAGGATCGGGAAAACTCACCGATCAGCGGGGACCTGCATGGCCGTGGCGTTGCTGGGGATCAAGGAGACCACGCCGGGCGAACGGCGCGTGGCGCTGACGCCGGAGACCGCGCGCAAGCTCGGCGCCCTGGGCATCACTGTCTGGTACGAGCCCGGCGCCGGACTGGCCGCGGGTTTCACCGATGCAGCGTATGACGATGCTGGTGCCCGCGCGTTCGATGCCAGCCGCTGGGCCGAAATCGACATCCTGTTGTGCGTGCAGGCGCCGGCGGCGGCGGTGCTGGAACAGCTCAAGCCGGGTGCCACCGTGGTTGGCCTGTTGACTCCTGCCAGTGATCCGGCCCTGGCGGCATTGGCTGCCGATGACCGCCTGCACCTGTTCCCGCTGCAGCAGCTGCCGCGCACCACCCGTGCGCAGGCGATGGACGTGCTCAGTTCGCAGGCCGGCATGGCCGGTTACAAGGCCGCGCTGATCGCCGCCGAACGCGCACCCCGTTTCTTCCCGATGCTGACCACCGCTGCCGGCACCGTGCGTCCGGCCAAGGTGCTGGTGATCGGTGCCGGCGTGGCGGGGCTGCAGGCCATTGCCACGGCCCGGCGCCTCGGTGCCCAGGTGGAAGGCTTCGACGTGCGCCCGGAAACCCGCGAGCAGATCCAGTCGCTGGGCGCCCGCTTCCTCGACCTGGGGGTAAGCGCGACGGGCGAGGGCGGTTACGCGCGCGCGTTGACCGATGACGAACGTGCCGAGCAGCAGCGCCGCCTGGCCGACCACCTGCGCGGCGTGGATGTGGTGATCTGCACGGCGGCGGTACCGGGGCGCCCGGCACCCACCATCGTCACTGCTGCGATGGTGGAAGGCATGGCCACCGGCAGCGTGATCGTGGACCTGGCCGCCGAGAGCGGTGGCAACTGCGCACTGACCCGGCCGGGGCAATGCATCGAACACCAGGGCGTGACCATCGATGGCCCGTTGGGCCTGGCCAGTCGTGGTGCGACCCAGGCCAGCGAGATGTATGCGCGTAACCTGCTGAACTTCGTCGCGCTGTTCGTGCGCGAGGGGCAGCTGGCGTTCGACTGGGACGACGAGTTGCTGGCCAAGACACGCTGGCTGGCGTGAGTCGGTAGCGCCGGGCCATGCCCGGCGAGCGCAGCGGTATGCGGAAATCCGCCGGGCATGGCCCGGCGCTACCGAAGCGGAGGCGTTACCGCGGCTTCGCCGGCGGTGGGTTGTCGCGCACCCAGTCCTTTCGCTGTTCCGGCGTCATCTGCGACCAGCGCTCGCGCAGGGCGTCGCGCTGCGCCGGTGGCATGTCGCGCATCTGGCCGAACAGTGCCCGGGCCTGCTCACGCTGCTCCGGGCTCATGTGCTCGAAGCGGCGCAGACCACGGCGCGCCTTGTCGCGTTCCTCCGGGCTCATCGATTGCCAGCGCTGGCCATGCGAGAGCATGCGCTGGCGCTGGCCCGCATCGGCGCCGTTCCAGCGGTCGCGCAGGGGAGCCAGCAGGGATTCCCGCTGCGCTTCACTCAATTGTTCCCAGGCCGGCAGCGGTGCGGCGGGCGCGGGGCGTGCGGCAGGGGCGGGTGCGGTGTTCTGCGCCAGCGCCGGGACGGCCGGCAGCAGCGACAGGGCCAGCAACAGCGGCAGGATGTTCAATCGGGGCATGGTTCACTCCATCGCCAGGTCGGTATCGCCCAGCCACAGGTACAGATCGGGATTTTCGTCGTACAGCGCGCTGTTGTCTTCCACCGAGGCCAGCACCGGGGCCGGCGCTGGGCCCGACAGGGGGCTGTGGCCGCTGAACTGCAGGCCGATACCCAGTGCCACCACCAGCGAACAGGCGCTGGCCAGCCACCAGCGCAAGCGCCCGTGGCGGGCCGCGCTGGCGCCGTGGCGGGCCTGGCGCAGCCGTGCCAGCGTGGCCGGCGACAGCGCCTGCAGCGACTGCGCGTGCAGGCTGCGCAGGATGTCATCGGAGGGCAGGGAGCGGTTCACGGGTGGATCTCCAGGTAGTCCTGCAGCGCCTGCCGGGCGCGTGCCAGATGGGTTTTTACCGCGCCTTCGCTGCAGCCCATGGCGCGGGCGGTGGTGGCCCCGTCCAGGTCCTGCAGCACGCGCAGGGTGAAGGCTTCGCGCTGGCGGGCGGGCAGGGTGCGCAACGCGTCCACCAGCTGCTGGTACTGCTGGCGCTGTTCGTGCGCCTGTGCGGGGTCCGGGCCGGGATCGGCCCAATCGATCTCGCCGCCTTCCGCGTCCTGGTTGTCGCGCCAGAACGGCAGGCGGAAGCGGCGTCGGCGCTGCAGGTCGATCACGCGCCGGCGCAGGATGCTCCAGAACAGCGGCGCCCATTCGGCGGCAGGTTTGTCGGCATAGTCCAGCATGCGCATCAGCGCGTCCTGCACCGCGTCCATGGCGTCGTCGCGCTGGCGCAGACCAGCCTCGGCGAAACGGAACGCACGCGGGCCGACGCTGGCCAGGAACGCTTCCAGCGACGCCGGCAGGGCATCGGTCTCGGTGCTCGGGGGGACAGGGCTGCTCACCAGCACAGGGTACGGTTCCTCGCTCGGGGTCACCATCGACAACGCGTGAGCGCGGCTTCGGTTGACCGTGGGCGCGCGCCGGGTTCAGCCCGTGGTTATGATGGGCCGACGAAGACAGAGCGGGAGCGTTGCCAGTGAGTGACGGGTTCGTAGCGCTGTACATCTTCATGCTGGCGGCCATCGCCGGCCACGTGATCATTTCGCGGGTGCCGGTGATCCTGCATACCCCGCTGATGTCGGGTTCCAACTTCATCCACGGCATCGTGCTGATCGGCGCGATGGTGGTGCTGGGACACGCGCAGACGCCGCTGGAGAAAGCCCTGGGCTTCCTTGCCGTGGTGCTTGGTGCCGGCAATGCGGCCGGTGGCTATGTGGTCACCGCGCGCATGCTGGAAATGTTCAAGCCGAGCGCGCCCAAGGGTGCCAAGGACGAACCGAAGGAGCCGCAGGCTTGAACATCAGTACCGTCGAACTGCTCGACTGGCTGGTCAAGGCCAGCTACCTCGTCGCCGCCACGTTGTTCCTGCTCGGCCTGCAGCGCATGGCCTCGCCGCTGACCGCGCGCAGCGGCATCCGCTGGGCCGGGCTGGGCATGCTGCTGGCCACGGCGGCCACCTTCTTCCTGCCCGAACTGCACAACGTGCCGCTGATCCTGGTGGCGCTGCTGCTTGGCGCGGGCCTGGCCTGGTGGTCGGCAGGCAAGGTCGCCATCACTGACATGCCGCAGATGGTGGCGCTGTACAACGGCATGGGCGGTGGCTCGGCGGCGGCGATCGGCGCGGTGGAACTGCTGCGCTATGCGTTCCTGGCCAACCGCGATACCAGCCACTGGAGCGCGCAGGCGCTGGCCGACCTGGCCGCGCGCCAGCCATCGGGTACGGTGCTGCTGCTGGCGGTGGTCGGCGCGGCCATCGGCGCGGTGTCGCTGTCCGGCTCGGTGATCGCCTGGGCCAAGCTGGATGGACGCCTGGACAAACGCGTGACCTGGCCCGGCCAGCAGGTGATGAACCTGCTGGTGGCGCTGGCGGTGGTGGTGCTGGCGATCATCGCGGCCAGCACGCTCAGTACCTGGTCCATCGTCGCCTTCTTCGTGCTGGCACTTGCGCTGGGCGTGCTGATGACGCTGCCTATCGGCGGTGCCGACATGCCGGTGGTGATCTCGCTGTACAACGCGTTCACCGGCCTGGCGGTGTCCTTCGAAGGCTACGTGCTGGGTAACGAGGCGCTGATCATCGCCGGCATGATGGTCGGCGCGGCTGGCATCCTGCTAACCCGGTTGATGGCCAAGGCGATGAACCGCCCGATCCGCAACGTGCTGTTCTCCAACTTCGGCGGCACGGCCGGTGGCGAAGCGCAGGCGATCAGCGGTTCGCAGAAGCCGATCGACGCGGCCGACGTCGCTGCGATGATGGCGTTTGCCGAGCGCGTGGTGATCGTGCCCGGCTACGGCATGGCGGTGGCGCAGGCGCAGCACAAGATCTGGGAACTGGCGCAGCGGCTGGGACAGCGCGGGGTGAAGGTGAAGTTCGCGATCCACCCGGTGGCGGGGCGCATGCCCGGGCACATGAACGTGCTGCTGGCCGAAGCCGGCGTGCCCTACGACCTGATCGCCGACATGGACGACATCAACCCGGAGTTCGCCAACACCGACGTGGTGCTGGTGATCGGCGCCAACGATGTGGTCAATCCGGTCGCGCGCACCGACCCGGCCAGCCCGATCTACGGCATGCCGGTGCTGGACGTGGTCAACGCCCGCAACGTGGTGGTGATCAAGCGCGGCAAGGGCACCGGCTTTGCCGGCATCGAGAATGCGCTGTTCTACGCCGACAACACGCGCATGCTGTATGGCGACGGTGCCGAAGCGGCGGCCTCGCTGGTGAGCGAGTTGAAGGCGCTCGATGGCGGGCATTGAGATCCGGGGTCGGATCCCTTTCCGCAGGAAAGGGTTCTGACCCCATGCTTCAGGCCCTCATCCACGCATGGCGTGGATCTACCGGGCGTGGGTGCGGACCTTGGTCCGCACGCTTCTGCCGGCCAGCAGCCGGCACTACCATCCCATCCACGCATGGCGTGGATCTACCCGCGCATCACGCTAGCGCCGGGCCATGCCCGGCGGGCGTAGCAACCAGCGTGCTCAGCGCGCCAGCCAGGCACCCACGGCCACGGCCAGCGCCAGCCACAGCCATTCCATCGCGCCATTGGCCAGGGTGATCAGGGTCCAGGCCAGGTGCGGGCCCATGCGCAGGCTGGCGTCCCACAGGTCCAGCCCGATCGAGCCGCCCATCCAGGCGCTGGCGATGGTCCAGTTGGCCACGGCGGCCACCAGCAGGGTACCCACCACGACCAGGGCGATGCGCAGCCGGCCCGGGCCGAGCGTACCCATGCGCAGCATGAACACCAGTTCCAGGGCGGTCAGTACCGCCATCCAGCCGACCTGCCGGCCGGTCATCAGTGCCAGCACCATCCAGGCAAGGGGAGCAACAACCAGGCCCAGCAACAGCATGATGGGCCAGAGCCAGGTTACGGTCCTGGCACGCGCGGCATTGGAGGACATCGAAGCTCCCTGAAGATCACCCACAGGATACTGTGGTTTGCGGCGGTGCACCGGCGGTGCCGGGGCGGCTGGGCTAGAATGCCGTCTTGCGTGGCCCCGGCCACGGCCCCATATCGGTCCCCATGTATTCCCGTAGCAGCGAACCTGTCCACTTCGAACGCGATTGCGAGGCCGTGATGGTCCCGCAGGGCGATACCGTGACCCTGCCCGCCGGCAGCTATGGGTACATCACCCAGGCGCTGGGCGGCAGTTATTCGGTGTTCGTCGAGGGCAACCTGTTCCGCATCGCCGGCAAGGACGGCGACGCCATCGGCAAGGAGGCCCCGGCGCCGCTGGAACTGCCCGCCGATGCCACCGATGAACAGGTGGAACAGTTGGTGTGGCAGCAGCTGCGTACCTGCTTCGACCCGGAAATTCCGGTGAACATCGTCGAACTGGGACTGGTCTACGAGGTCGAGATCAAGCACCTGGACGAAGGCCAGCGCGAGATCGACGTGAAGATGACCCTGACCGCACCGGGCTGCGGCATGGGCGACATCCTGGTCGACGACGTGCGCAGCAAGCTTGAAATGATCCCGACGGTGGCCGAGGCCGACGTCGACCTGGTGTTCGACCCGCCGTGGAACCAGCACATGATGTCCGAGGCGGCCCGGCTCGAGACCGGCATGCTTTGACCCAGGGCCCGCAGTGACGCGGGCCCGGCACTACCCGCAACCAGAACAGGAATCCTCCGGTGTCCCAGTCCATTCCCAGCTTCGCCGTCACCCGTTCGGACCACCCGCGCAGCGCTGAAGAGCGCGCCCAGATCCTGGAGAAGCCGGGCTTCGGCCTGCACTTCACCGATCACATGGTGGAAGTGCGCTGGGACAAGGATGCCGGCTGGCACAACGCCAACGTGCGTGCCTATGGCCCGCTGCAGCTGGACCCGGCTGCGGCCGTGCTGCACTACGGCCAGGAAATCTTCGAAGGCATCAAGGCCTACCGCCACGCCGACGGTTCGATCTGGACCTTCCGCCCGGATGCCAACGGCCGTCGCCTGCAGCGTTCGGCACAGCGCCTGGCGCTGCCGGAACTGCCGGTGGAGATCTTCGTCGAATCGCTGAAGCAGCTGATCGCCGTGGACAGCGCCTGGGTGCCGTCGGCCGATGAGTCCAGCCTGTACTTCCGTCCGTTCATGATCGGCGACGAAGCCTTCCTCGGCGTGCGCGGCGCGCACAAGGCCGGTTACTACGTCATCGCCAGCCCGGCTGGCCCGTACTTCGCCAAGGGCGTTGCCCCGGTGTCGATCTGGCTGTCCACCGAGTACGCACGTGCGGCCAAGGGCGGCACCGGCGCGGCCAAGTGCGGCGGCAACTACGCCGCCTCGCTGCTGCCGCAGCAGAAGGCGCAGGCGCAGGGCTGCTCGCAGGTGCTGTTCCTCGACCCGGTCGAAGGCAAGTACCTGGAAGAACTGGGCGGCATGAACGTGTTCCTGGTCTACAAGGACGGCACCCTGGTCACCCCGGAACTGTCGGGCAGCATCCTCGAAGGCATCACCCGCGAGAGCATCCTGCAGCTGGCCCGCGACCGTGGCATGAAGGTCGAAGAGCGCAAGGTCACCATCGATGAGTGGAAGCAGGGCGTGACCTCCGGCGATATCGCCGAAGTGTTCGCCTGCGGCACCGCTGCGGTGGTCACCCCGATCGGCCAGCTGAAGGGCGAGGGCTTCTCGGTGGGCGACATCAACGCCCCGGCCGGCGAAGTGACCATGTCGCTGCGCAAGGAACTGACCGACATCCAGTACGGCCGCCTGCCGGACCGCCACAACTGGCTGGTCAAGCTGGGCTGATCGCCCACGGCCCACTGTAGAGCCGAGCCCACGCTCGGCTGCTTTTCCGGAAAGCCCGTCCCCGTGACGGGCTTTCTGCGTTTCGGGCCTGGGGCCAGATCCCTTTTCCTGCAGAAAAGGGATCTGACCCCGGATCAGCGGACGCCGATGTCGGCAAAGTCATTCCAGGACACGTGACGACCCAGTCAGGTCTGTGCAGGACACGAGAAAGTTCCTTCACCTTCACAAACCCTCGACCCGAAAAGTCTCAGAACGAACATTTCATCTTGCTGAAAAGACGCTGAAAATCTTGTGGTGTCCGGTTTCGGCCTTTAGCGTCATCTGCACGGCGGATCGTTAGGGGGATCCGCTGACTCACCGGACTTCGAACCTCGCCAATGCAAGCCAGCCCACGGTTCGGGCCGGTGCTTCTGCCGATTCCGGCATTCACACCACAAGAAAGGGAAATACGATGTCCCAGGTAACGCAACCGCGTGTGCGTCGAGTGTGGGTGGTCCTTGGTGCGTCCGTTCTGTCATCGCTGCTGCTGGCCACGCCTGCGCTGGCCGGTGATGTCCAGCTCAGCGGCCTGCAGTCCGCGCCGACGCACCAGCGTTTCATCGTGAAGTACCGCGACGGCAGCGCCGCCGTGGCCAACACCACTGCGCTGGCTTCGTCGCTGAAGACGGCCGCCGCTGGCCTGGCCAGCAGCCAGGGCCGCGCGCTGGGCCTGCAGGAGGTCCGCAAGCTGGCCGTCGGCCCGACCCTGGTCAAGACCGACCGTCCGCTCGACCAGGCCGAATCCGAACTGCTGATGCGCAAGCTGGCCGCCGACCCGAACGTGGAATACGTCGAAGTCGACCAGATCATGCGCGCGACGCTGACCCCGAACGACACCCGCTTCAGCGAGCAGTGGGGCTTCGGTACGTCCAACGCGGGCATCAACATCCAGCCGGCCTGGGACAAGTCGACCGGCACCGGCGTGGTCGTGGCGGTGATCGACACCGGCATCACCAACCATCCTGACCTCAACGCCAACATCCTGCCCGGCTACGACTTCATCAGCGACGCAGCGATGGCGCGCGATGGTGGCGGCCGCGACAACAACCCGAACGATGAAGGCGACTGGTACGGCGCCAACGAGTGTGGCTCGGGCATCCCGGCCTCCAACTCCAGCTGGCACGGCACCCACGTCGCCGGCACCGTGGCGGCGGTGACCAACAACGCCAGCGGCGTGGCTGGCACCGCGTTCAACGCCAAGGTCGTGCCGGTGCGCGTGCTCGGCAAGTGCGGCGGTTACACCTCCGACATCGCTGACGCGATCGTGTGGGCGTCCGGTGGCACCGTCAGTGGCGTGCCGGCCAATGCCAATCCGGCCGAGGTCATCAACCTCTCGCTGGGCGGTGGCGGCAGCTGCTCGACCACCTACCAGAATGCGATCAACGGCGCGGTCGGCCGTGGCACCACCGTAGTGGTCGCCGCCGGCAACAGCAATGCCAACGTGTCCAGCTCGGTGCCGGCCAACTGCCCGAACGTGATCGCGGTGGCGGCGACCACCTCGGCCGGTGCACGTGCCAGCTTCTCCAACTACGGCACCGGCATCGACATCTCGGCACCGGGCCAGAGCATCCTGTCCACCCTCAACACCGGCACCACCACGCCGGGCAGCGCGACCTACGCGTCGTACAACGGCACCTCGATGGCGGCGCCGCACGTGGCCGGCGTGGTCGCGCTGATGCAGTCGGTCGCTCCGAGCCCGCTGAGCCCGGCGCAGGTCGAGAGCATCATCAAGAGCACCGCACGTCCGCTGCCGGGCGCCTGCTCGGGTGGTTGCGGCGCCGGCATCATCGACGCCAACGCGGCCGTGGCTGCGGCGATCAACGGTGGCGGCAACCCGAACCCGGGTGGCAACGTGCTGCAGAACAACGTGCCGGTGACCGGCCTCGGCGCTGCGACCGGTGCCGAGCTGAACTACACCGTCGCGGTTCCGGCCGGCAGCACCCAGCTGCGCGTGGCGATCAGTGGCGGCAGCGGTGATGCCGACCTGTATGTGCGCCAGGGCAGTGCCCCGACTGATACCACCTACACCTGCCGTCCGTACCTGAGCGGCAACAGCGAGACCTGCACCATCAACAGTCCTGCTGCCGGCACCTGGTATGTGCGGGTGAAAGCGTACAGCACCTTCTCGGGCCTGACCCTCAACGCCCAGTACTGAGCCCAAGCCCCTCTCCATGGGCACGCCCCGGCTTAGGCCGGGGCGTTTCTGCTTTGGTGGGTGCCGACCTTGGTCGGCACGCGGTTCCTCAAGCCATGGTGGGGGCCGACCTTGGTCGGCACGCCGTTCCTCAGACCGACTCGAAGCGGTTCGCGGCCACGTTCTTGCGCACGTGCTGCGGGTCGAAGATCCGGCCGTTCATCGCGATGTACACGCCGCTCGGCAGCGACTGCACCGCACCGATCGCGCAGCCGATGTTGAACTCGGCATCCGAACCACGGAAGCGCGCCGGGCTGAGCGCGCCGGTCATCACGATGGTCTTGTCCGGGATCGTGGCCAGCACCTTGCCGGTCTGCACCATCGAATCGGTGCCGTGGGTCACCAGCACGTGGCGGGTCGGCTGAGCGGCGATGGTGGCGCGGATCAGTTCGCGGTCTTCATCGTTGATGTGCAGCGAATCCTTGCGCAGGATCGGAATCACGTTGAAGCGGAACGTCACGCCCAACTCACGCAGGATCATGCCGATCTGGGGGTCGCCGATCTGGTAGTCCGACTTGTCGTCGAAGTAGATCTTGTCGATCGTGCCACCGGTGGTGACGACCAGGAGCTCTTCCATCATGTGCATGCGCGAAACCAGGACAGGTACAGCGGCGCGGGGCCAGGAACACAGATGATACGGCCCGGCGGGCGCAGCGTCAGCGTCGCTTGCCGAAGCGGGCGCGCAGCCCTGGCAGGCTGGCGCTGAAGATCACCAGCAGCGCCAGCGCGATCTCGATCAACGCCAGCCAGCGCGTTTCCGGGTGGCTCCAGGCGCTCATCACGCCGTGGCTGAACCAGCCCAGCGCCAGCACCGAGGCCCAGAAACCGGCCTTGCGCCAGCCCAGGCGCAGCGCAAAGGCCAGCGCCAGCGGCGGCGCGGTGAACACCAGCTGGGTGGCCAGCCAGTGCTTGTCATTGATGAACCAGCCTGCGAACAGCGCAGCCAGCCCCATCAGGGCCAACAGCAGGACCGTGCGCGGCGGCCGGTTCATCGGGCCAACCGCTGCGCGATGTCGGCCACCCGGCGGCCCAGCGCCCGCGCCAGCACGGCCTCGTCGTCGGTGGGCTGCGGGTCGTCGGCGGCACCGGCCACGTGGCTGGCGCCATAGGGCGTGCCGCCACTGGTGGTGTGGCTCAGCGCCGGTTCGGTGAACGGGATGCCGACGATCACGCAGCCATGGTGCAGCAGCGGCACCTGCATCGACAGCAGGGTCGATTCCTGTCCGCCGTGCATCGAGGCGGTGGAGGTGAACACGCCGGCCGGCTTGCCCGAGAGGGTGCCGTTGACCCATTCGGCGCCCAGCCCATCCAGGAAGTGCTTGACCGGGGCGGCCATGTTGCCGAAGCGGGTGGGGCTGCCGAGCAGCAGGCCCTGGCACTCGACCAGGTCCTGCACGCTCACATAGGGGGCGCCATCGTCGGGTACAGGCGGCTGCGCGGTCTGGGTCACCGCGGCTACCGGCGGCACCGTGCGCAGGCGCGCGCTCATGCCCGGCACTTCGCCGATGCCCCGCGCGATCTGGCGCGCCAGCCGTGCCACCGAACCGCCCCGGCTGTAGTACAGCACCAGAATCTCGCCCATCGTGCCCGCTTCTCCTCGTCGTGTGGCCACCAGTATGGCTATCCTGCCAGCATTCCGCATCGGGTACCCTTCCACCGATGGAACCTTTGGATACGCTCAACCTGTGGATGGAGCGCGCGCGGGATCGCGCACGGGCCATCAGTTTCGGCCGCTTCCTGTGGCATCGCTTCCTCGACGACCGCCTGTTCCAGGCAGCGGCGGCGCTGGCGTACACCACGGTGTTCGCACTGGTGCCGCTGGCCATCGTGGTGTTCGGCGTGCTCTCGGCCTTCCCCGTCTTCGACCGCTGGAGCGACCAGCTCAGCGATTACGTCTTCTCCAACTTCGTGCCCAACGCCGCGCGCGCGGCCGAGGGCTACCTGCGGCAGTTCTCGGCCAGCGCCGGCCAGCTCACCGCCGCCGGCTTCATCGCGCTGGTGGTGTCACTGCTGATCACCCTCAACAGTGTTGAAGAGACCTTCAACCAGATCTGGCGGGTCGGTTCGACCCGGCCCAAGCTGACCCGTTTCCTGGTCTACTGGACCGTACTGACGCTGGGCGCGATGCTCGCGGCCGCTTCGCTGGCGGTGTCGGCGCGGGTGTTCGCGATGCCGCTGTTCGGCACCCAGGAGGGCCGCTGGCTGGCCGAACTGGCGCTGCGGCTGGCGCCGATCCTGATCGAGTTCGTCTGCATCACGCTGATGTTCCGGGTGGTGCCGCATCACACGGTGAAGTGGCGGCATGCAGTGCCCGGCGCGATCCTGGCGGCGGTGATCCTGGAACTGGTGAAATGGGGCATCGGCGCCTACCTGGGCAGCTTCCAGTCCTATCAGAAACTCTATGGCACGGTGGCGTTCGTGCCGATCCTGCTGCTGTGGATCTACCTGTGCTGGGTGGCGGTGCTGCTGGGCGCATCGCTGTCCTCGTCGATGGCGGCCTTCCGCTACCAGCCGGTGGAACTGCGCCTGCCGCAGGGCTACGAGTTCTATGGCCTGCTGCGCCTGCTGGGCCGCTTCCACCATGCACGTGCCAAGGGCAAGGGCCTGGCTGACGATGAAATCCTGCGGCTGGAGCCGATGCTGACCGATTCGCTGCTGCAGGACCTGGCCTGCAACCTGCAGGAGATCGGCCTGCTGCGCCGCGACGAGCGCGGCGAGTGGTTGCTGTCGCGCGACCTGGACCAGGTCAGCCTGGCCGATCTGTACGAATGCACCCAGCTGCGCATCCCGGTGGCCGAGCAGCATCTGCCGTACCGGGACGACAGCCTGGGTCGCGCCGCACTGGCGGCACTGGACGACCTGCGACTGCCCCTGCGCGAACGCCTCAAGCGCAAGGTCAGCGATATCTACACCGAATCTGGAGACATGCCATGACCCGCAAGACCCCGTTGCTGCTGCTCCCGCTGGCCCTCCTGTTGGCGCTGGCAGCCTGCAAGCCGGCGCAGGAGCCGACCCCGGCCAGCAGCCAGCCGCCGGCGCAGGCACCGACACCGAGCACGCCGGCACCGGTCGAGGAGACCCCGGCCGAACGCACCACCGCCGAGTTCCCGACGCTGAAGATGAAGGCGGTTGATGGCAGCGACTACGACCTGGCCGCGCACCGTGGCAAGTGGGTGGTGGTGAATTTCTGGGCGACGTGGTGTGCCCCGTGCCGCAAGGAAATGCCGGAGTTGTCGGCGCTGCATGCGATGCGCAGCAACATTGAAGTGGTCGGCCTGGCGTATGAGGACATCGAAGCGCCGGAGATGCAGGCATTCCTGACCAAGCATCCGGTGACCTATCCGATCGTGATCGTCGACCCGTTCGATCCGCCGGCCGATTTCGCCACGCCGCGTGGCCTGCCGTTGACGCATCTCATCGATCCGCAGGGCAAGTTGGCGCACAGCTTCCTCGGACCGGTGACCGCCGCGGATATCGAAAAGCAGATCGCTGCTGCCAAGTAGGGGGTTGGTCGGCAGGGCCTGCGGCCCTGCACCCGCGGTAGTGCCGGCCGCTGGCCGGCAACCCCAGCAACGGCAACAGCAACAGCAACAGCCCAAGCGGGTTTCCTGTGGGTAGGCGGGGTGGGTCCGGTTGCGGGGGCCGCTGCAAGTACGTCCCTGTAAGCTCGGTCGCCGCATCCATGCGGCTCACGCCCCCGCAACCGGACCCACCCCGCCTTCGACAGATCTCCGCGATCTGTCGGAATGGCATGGCCTGCTCCTGGTGGGTGTCGACCTTGGTCGACACGGTAGATCCACGCCATGCGTGGATGCTCTTCGTTCCATTGTCGAAATATTCGATTTCAATGGAGATTCATCCACGCATGGCGTGGATCTACCAGATCGCCGGAATCTGTCAGAGGTGGGGCGGTATCGGAGTGCGGGGTGTCCGCGGCATGGATGCCGCGGCCAAGCCCCCATGGACGGGTTTACGGCGTCCCCGCACTCCGATACCGCCCCGCCACCCCACGGGATACCCGCTGTTGCTGTTGCTTCGGCCGTTGCTCGAAGGCCGCTGCAGGTGCAGGGCCGCAGGCCCTGCCGAACAAACCCTATTCCTCTACCGGGAAATCCTCGATCGGCTTCAGCACGTCGTAGTGCTCGCGATGCAGCTTGCCTTTCAGCTTCGGCAGCTCCGGCAACGGCGCATCCACGCGCGTATCCGGCAGCCGGTCCAGCAGGTTGCGCACCAGCGTCAGCCGGCCCAGCCGCTGGTCGTTGAAATCCACCAGCGTCCACGGCGCCGCCTCGCGATGCGTCGCGCGCAGCATCGCCTCGCGGGCCTCGGTGTAGGCGCTGTACTTGCTGCGTGATTTCAGGTCCACCGGAGAGAGCTTCCAGCCCTTCAGCGGGTCGATATGACGCTCGGCGAAGCGCTTCTCCTGCTGCTCCTGGTCAACGCACAGCCAGTACTTGAACAGCAGGATGCCGTCGTCCACCAACAGCTGCTCGAACACCGGCGCCTGGCGCAGGAACTGCTGGTACTCGGTCTCGCTGCAATAGCCCATCACCCGTTCCACGCCGGCGCGGTTGTACCAGCTGCGGTCCATCAGCACGATCTCGCCGGCGGCCGGCAGGTGCGAGGCGTAGCGCTGGAAATACCACTGCGTGGCTTCACGGTCGGTGGGCTTGGGCAAGGCCACCACCCGGCACTGCCGAGGGTTGAGGTGCTGGCTGATGGCCTGGATCGCGCCGCCTTTGCCCGCCGTGTCGCGCCCTTCGAACAGCACCAGCAGGCGTTGCCCGCTGTGCTGCACCCAGCGCGCCATCGCCGTCAGTTCCAGCTGCAGTGGCAGCAGCAGGTCGTCGTACTCCTTGCGCTTGAGCTTGGCCATCGTCACACCACGCGGGAAGGAAGCCCGAGCGTAGCGCAGGTGGCGCTCAAACGATGTCGATGCCGGGTAGAGTCGACTGTCAGTCGACTATCGCGCGAAGCGCGGGGGTTTGCGTTCTGCGCCTAGGGCAGTCGACTAACAGTCGAATCTACCCAGTCGACGTCATCCAGTCGACGTCATCCAATCGGCGTTACCCAGTCGACGCCATCCAATCGAAGTTACCCCGTCGGTTCTACTGTACCCACCCAGCCGTGCTCACGCGCCAGCTGCTGCAGCAACGCCGACAGATCGCGGGCAAACCCGCCCATGTCGAACAGCCCGCTGCGCTCGCGTGCCTGCACCAGCTCAGCGCGCAACGCGGCCAGCGCCGCTGGGTCGTTGCCCAGTGCGCTGGCAGTGGCGATGAACGCGGCATCGTCGGCGACGTTCAGCCGGGCCAGGCCGAGGTGATGGTTGAGGCTGCCGGCCACGCGCGCGGCGAAGGTGTCACCCGGGCAGGTCAGCACCGGGCAGCCGGCCCACAGCGCATCGGAGGCGGTGGTGTGGGCGTTGTACGGATGCGTGTCCAGGAACAGGCCGGCCAGCTGATAGCGCGCCAGGTACTGCGGATGCGGCAGCTTGGCCATGAACACCAGGCGCGCCGGGTCCAGGCCCGCGGCCTGTGCGGCGGCACGCAGGCGCGCATCGGCCTGGCCGGGCCCGGACAGCAGCCACAGCACGCTGCCGGGCACCGCATGCAGCACTGCGAAGGCACGGCCCATGCTGCGCGGATTGAGCTTGTAGCTGTTGTTGAAGCAGCAGAACACCACGCCCTGCTCGGGCAGACCGCAGTCGGCACGGGGCGGCGCAGGCTCCAGCACACGCGTGTTGTCCGATGGCTGGAAGGCGCGCGGCAGGCGCAGCACGTGTTCGCTGTAGTGCGGCTCCAGTGCCGGCGGCAGGGCGAAGGCATCGCCGACCACCGCGTCCATCCACGGCGCCCCCGACGTGCCTGGATAGGCCAGCCAGTTCAGCTGCAGCGGGGCAGGGCGCATCGCCAGCACTTCCGGCGCGCCGCCACCGCCCCAGCCGCGCAGGTCGAACAGCAGGTCGATGCCCTGGGCGCGGATGCGTGCGGCGGTATCGGCATGGCGCAGGCCGGCCACATCATGCAGCTGCGCCGCTGCCTGCAGGCGCTGGCGGATGCGGCTGCCGTCGTCGCGGTTCAGTGCGAACAGATGCAGTTGCAGTGCGGGGTCGTGACGCAGCTGCTCGAACAGTGCCACGGTCAGCAATCCGGTTGGATGTGCGCCGAAGCCATTGGAAAGGAAACCGACGCGCAGCGCGCCGCGCGGGCGCACCGTTGCCGGTGGCAATGGCCGCACCGAGGCAGCCACGGCCAGCGCACGGGTGCGCGCGCAGGCCAGCTGTTCGGCAGCGCTGGCGTCCTCGCTGAGGAAGGCGAACGGTTCGACCACGCCCTGGCCGCTGGCAACGGCGGCGCGCACCTGTGCAGCCAGCGTATCCACGTCCTGCCAATCGCACAGGCGACGCTGCCAGGCCAGGCGCTGGGCGGCGATGTACGGTTCGGCCGGCATCAGCCCATGTGCGCGTCGATAGGCCGCCGACGCGCCTTCGGCATCATCGGCATCTTCCAGTGCGTGGCCCAGCCACAGCGCAATGCCGGGATGCTGCGGTGCCAGCGCCGAGGCCTGGCCGAGCAGCTTGGCCGCGTCGCCATGTGCACCGGCCATCCACGCCACGCGGCCCAGCCGTGCCAGCGCTTCGGGGTGGTTCGGGCGCAGCTGCAGGGCACGTCGCGCGGCCTGTTCGCCGGCAGCGATGTCGCCGGCTTCCAGTTCCACGTCGGCCAGCATCACCCAGGCGACGAAGTCGTCGGGCTGGCGGGCGATCGCTTGCTGCAGTTGCTGTCGCTGCTGCCAGGCCGACATCGTGCTCAGCCCGCCGACAGCTGGGCCAGGGCGTCGACCTGGTGTTCGTGGCTGAGCCGCTGCAGCAGCGGGTCGAGGTCGCCGGCCAGGATGTTGGGCAGGTCGTACAGGGTCAGGCCTTCCACACGGTGATCGGTGATGCGCCCCTGTGGGAAGTTGTAGGTGCGGATGCGCTGGCTGCGGTCGCCACTGCCTACCTGCAGGCGCCTCGACTCAGCCTGGGCGGCGTCCTGGCGCTGGCGCTCGGCGTCGAGCAGCTGCGCTTTCAGGCGCTTCATCGCCTTGTCGCGGTTGGCGTGCTGGCTGCGTTCGGTCTGGCATTCCACCACCACGCCGGTCGGTACGTGAGTGATGCGGATCGCCGATTCGGTCTTGTTGACGTGCTGGCCGCCGGCGCCGGAGGAGCGGAAGGTATCCACCTTCAGGTCGGCCGGGTTGATGACGATGTCATCGACTTCGTCGGCTTCCGGGATGATCGCCACGGTTGCGGCCGAGGTATGGATGCGGCCCTGCGATTCGGTGGCCGGCACGCGCTGCACGCGGTGCGTGCCGGATTCGAACTTCAGGCGCGAGAACGCGCCCCGGCCGACCACGCGTGCCACCACTTCCTTGTAGCCGCCGTGCTCGCCGGGATTGTCCGATTCGATCTCGACCTTCCAGCCCTGGCGCTCGGCATAGCGGGCGTACATGCGGAACAGGTCGCCGGCGAAGATCGCCGCCTCATCGCCACCGGTGCCGGCGCGCACTTCCAGGAACAGGTTGCCTTCATCGCGCGGGTCGCGCGGTACCAGCAGCAGCGCCAGTTCCTGCTCCAGTTCCAGCAGGCGCGCCTGCGCGGCGGCGATTTCCTCGTCGGCCAGTTCGCGCAGGTCGGGATCAGCGCGCATGCCTTCGGCGGCGGCCAGGTCGGACTTGGCACGCGCTTCATCGGCGAGTGCAGCAGCGACCGGTTCAAGTTGGGCGAATTCGCGCGAAAGGTCGCGGAAACGAGTGTTGTCGGCGACCACGTCGGGTTCGGCGAGCAGGCGTTCCAGTTCTTCGCGGCGCTCGGCCAGCGCTTCCAGCTTACGGCGCAGGGTCGGCGTCATCGGGTCTCACGGGTGGGTGGCGGTAACCCGGCGTGGCCGGGAACAGGCGCTCGGCGGCGCGGGTCAGGTCGGCATCGCCGCTCAGTGCCGCAGCGCGCAGGGCAGCGGTAGGAGGATGCAGCAATCGATTGGTCAGGCCGTGCGCCAGCAGTTCCAGCACTTCGTCGGCCGGCTTGCCATTGGCCAGCTGCTGGCGCGCGCGTTCCAGCAGTTCAGTGCGGGTGGCCTCGCCGAACGCACGCAGCTGTCGCAGCGGCGCCTGGTGGGCGCTGGCCTGCTGGGTCTCGACGAAGCGCGATACCTGAAGGTCGATGATCGCCTCGGCCTCGGCGGCTGCCTCGCGGCGTCCACGGCGGTTGTCTTCCACCGCGCGCTCCAGGTCGTCGACGGTGTAGAGGAAGGCGTCGTTGAGCGTGCCGACCTCCGCCTCGATGTCACGTGGCACGGCCAGGTCGAACAGCAGCATCGGTTTGTGCCGGCGTGCGCGCAGGGCCTTGGCCACCATCTCGCGATGGATCACCGGTTCGCGCGCGGCGGTGGCCGAGAACACCACGTCGGCCTCGCCGAGGTGGCGGTCCAGTTCGCTGAGCGGCAGTGCCACGCCGCCGTGGCGGCTGGCCAGCTCCTGCGCATGGGCGAGGGTGCGGTTGGCGATCAGCAATCGCCGCACCTTGCCCTCACTCAGGTGGCGTGCAGCCAGCTCGATGGTCTCGCCCGCGCCGACCAGCAGCACGGTGGAATCGTCCAGGCGCGCGAAGGCGTTCTGCGCCAGGCGCACTGCGGCCGAGGCGACCGACACCGGATTGGCGCCGACCTGGGTGTCGGTGCGCGCACGCTTGGCGACCGAGAAGGTCTGCTGGAACAGGCGGTCCAGCCGCTGGCCGAGCAGGCCGTGGTCACGCGCGGTCGACCACGCATCCTTCACCTGGCCAAGGATCTGTGGTTCGCCCAGCACCATCGAATCCAGCCCGGTGGCGACCCGGAACAGGTGGCGTACCGCTTCTGCATCGGCATGCTGGTACAGGTAGCCCTGCAGGTCACCGGCCTGGGCATGCAGCCACTGGTCCAGTGCCTGCGCCGAATCGGCCACGGCGTACAGTTCGGTGCGGTTGCAGGTCGACAGCAGCACCGCCTCGGCGATCTGCGGGGTATCGCGCAGCGAACCGAGCGCGCGCGGCAACGCCTCACCGGCGAAGGCCGCGCGCTCGCGCAGCTCCACCGGTGCGGTCTGGTGATTCAGTCCGAGCACCCACAGGGTCATTGTTCAGTTGCTTGCGATAAGCTGCTGGCCATTGGACGACATTTTAAGGCCCCGATGCCGACGATGCCCGCATTGATTCGCATCCCCAGTGTTCTGCTGCTGTCCCTGGCCTGTGCCCAGGCCCTGGCAGCGGTGCCGGCCAAGGCCCCCGTACGGGCCCCGGCCACGGAGGAACTGGCGCTGGAACCGGTGATGGCCGGTGAATTCGCCCTGCAGGCCGGCAAGCTGGCCGAGGCCGCCCGCTGGTACCTGCAGGCGGCCCAGCAGACCGACGGCGACGCCGGCCTGGCCGAACGTGCCACCCGCATTTCCATGCTGGCCAACGATGATGCCAGTGCCGCCAAGGGCCTGGCCCTGTGGCAGCAGCGCGCGCCCAGTTCGTTGACCATGCGCAGTGCCGCTGCCGCGCTGGCCATGCGCCAGGGTGATGTGAAGGCCGCGCTTGGCGATCTGCAGGCGTTGCTGGCCGACCCCGACGAGCGCGGCTGGAAGTTCGCCCTGGCCGCCCTGATCGGCGGTGGCCGCGACCCGGCGGTGCCGGCGCAGGTGCTGGGCGAGCTGGTCGACGCCAACGCCATTCCGCCGAAGATCGAGGCCTGGCAGGAGTTCGGTCGCCTTGCCCTGCGCATGGACAAGCCCGACCTGGCGCGGCGCATGATCGATGAAGTGGTCAAGCGCTTCCCCGAAGAGCCGCGCGTGGCGCTGCTGCGTGCCAGCCAGCTGCAGCAGGCCGGAGAGACCGGCAAGGCGTTGTCGCTGCTGCACGATGTGGAGCCGAAAACCCGACAGGACCCGGAACTGCGCAATGCAGTGGCCATTGCCTACGACAGTCTCGGCCAGCCGTCCGCAGCCGAGCGCGTACTGGCCTTCGGCCCGCAGGACGTGCAGACCTGGGGCATGCGCGCTTCGCTGCTGGCCAAGCAGGGCGACAAGGCCGCGCTCTCCAATCTCTACAACGAACTTTCACGACAGGCGGCCAAGCCGGACCCGGCGCAGCGCCTGCTGCTGGGCAAGATCGCCGAATACCTCAAGCGTTACCCCGAGGCCGTGCAGTGGTACCACAGCGTGCCCGGTGGCGATGAACTGAGCGAGGCACGCCTGCGCGCGGCCAATGCGCAGGCCCTGGCCGGGCGCCTGCCGCAGGCATTGGATGAAGTGCACGCGATCCAGTCCGATGCGGTGGTCGACGACGACGTGCGTCGCGACGCCTACCTGCTGGAAGCCGAACTGCGCCAGCGCGCCGACGACAGTGCCGGGGAGCTGGACGCGCTGGCCCGGGGCCTGGCCGCCTACCCGGATGACAATGGCCTGCTCTACGCCCGTGCCCTCACCTGGGAACGCCGCGACGACATTCCGCGTGCCGAGGCCGACCTGCGCAAGATCCTGGTGACCGACCCGGAAAACGTGCCGGCGCTGAACGCGCTGGGCTATACCCTGGCCGACCGTACTGGCCGCCTGCAGGAAGCGCTGGAACTGATCGACCGCGCGCGCGTGGCCGAGCCGGACAACGCCGCCATCGTCGACAGCTATGGCTGGGTGCTGTATCGCCTGGGGCGCAAGGAAGAAGCGCTGGTGCAGCTGCGCCGTGCCTGGACCCTGGCCAAGGACCCGGAGATCGCCGCACATGTGGGCGAAGTACTGTGGGTGCTGGGCAAGCATGACGAGGCGCGCCACTTCTTCGAGGAAGCGGCCAAGCTCGATCCCGAAAACCGCGCGCTGCTGCGCGCCCGCGAGAAATTCAATCCATGAGTGTTTCGATGATCCGGCCGCTGCTGCTGGTGGCCGTGACCCTGGCGGTCAGCGCCTGTACCACCGTGGGCACGCAGAAGACCCCGCCACCGGCGGTGGTCGAGACCGTTTCCGCCGAAGCCGCGCAGGCCGAGGTCGCGCGCGTGGCCGCGCTGCACGCGCAGCCGGACTGGGCGTTCCAGGGCCGGGTCGCGGTCAGCAAGGGCAAGGACGCCGGCAGCGGCCGCATTGACTGGAAGCAGGAAGGCCGGCGCTATGTGGTCGAGCTGAGCGCGCCGGTGACCCGGCAGAGCTGGAAGCTGATCGGCGATACCCATTACGAAGCCGGTCGGCTGGAAGGGCTGCCGGGCGGTCCGCGGGACGGTGAGGACGCACAGGACCTGCTGCTGGAGGCCACCGGCTGGGATGTGCCGGTGAACCAGTTGCCGGACTGGGTGCGCGGCCTGGTGGCCGGCGACTCCGGCGCCCCCGACAAGGTCGAGCGCGATGCCGATGGGCGCCCGCGCCGCATCCAGCAGATGGGCTGGACCGTGCAGTACCTGGACTGGTACCCGGCCGAGGGCGAGCGCCCGGCGCTGCCGCGCCGCATCGAGGCCAGCAGCGAGGACGCCAAGGTGCGCCTGCTGGTGGACCAGTGGGGGCAGGGCACCCCATGAATGGCGCAGGCGACGACGCGGGCTGGTCCTGGTGGCCGGCCCCGGCCAAGCTGAACCTGTTCCTGCACATCACCGGCCGCCGTGCCGATGGCTACCACGAGCTGCAGACCGTGTTCCGCCTGCTGGACTGGGGTGACCGCATCGGCCTGCGCCTGCGTGAAGACGGCCTGGTGCGCCGGCAGGGGGATGGCCTGGCAGGCGTGGCCGAGGCCGACGATCTGGCGGTGCGCGCAGCGAAGCTGCTGAAAGAGGTCGCCAATATCGCGCAAGGCGTAGATATCGTCGTCGAAAAGAACGTTTCTGCAGGTGGTGGCTTTGGCGGTGGTTCCTCCGATGCGGCCACCGTACTGGTGGTGCTGAACCGGCTCTGGCGGGCCGGTCTGGACGAGGATGCGCTGGCCGCGCTGGGCCTGCGCCTGGGCGCTGACGTGCCGGTGTTCGTGCGCGGCCGCAATGCCTGGGCCGAAGGCGTGGGCGAGCGCCTGCAGCCGATCACCCTGGCCCCGGCCTGGTACGTGGTGGTCGAACCAGGCGTTCATGTTCCTACGCCGGCGCTGTTTGCAGACCCGGATTTGACGCGCGACAGCCCAGTTGCGAAAATAGAGGACTTCGCTTCCGGGACCCTGGTCGGGAACGCGTTCGAACCGGTGCTGCGCCGCCGCGAGCCTGCCGTAGAGGCGGCGCTTGTCGCGTTGAGCAGTATCGGGTCCGCGCGGCTGACCGGTTCGGGAAGTGGTTGTTTCGTCGAGTTCGCATCGCAGTCTGCTGCAGAGCAGGGACGGTCGAAGTTGCCGAAGGAGTTGCGGGCAAGGGTGGCAGCGGGCGTTGCGCGTTCGCCACTGCTGGATGCACTCGAGCAACACTGATTTATCAATGCAGGGGCGTCGCCAAGAGGCCCAAGGCACCAGGTTTTGATCCTGGCATTCGTAGGTTCGAATCCTACCGCCCCTGCCAATAGCGGCTGTGTCCGCGCCTTCCAGCGCATCGCCCGCGCGGGACGTGGAAACAACCGCGGTGTTGTCAGCAGCAAGGGTCCATCAGGGTCCTTGCCGACTCCGGATCCCCGCCACTCGTCCCCGCCCGAGACAATCATGATGCAAGAGTCCCCGAACCTGCTGGTCTTTTCCGGCAACGCCAACAAACGTCTGGCGCAGAACATCTGCAAGGAACTGGGGGTTCGCCCGGGCAAGGCGCTGGTCTCGCACTTCTCCGATGGTGAAGTGCAGGTGGAGATCGAAGAGAACGTCCGCAAGCAGGACGTGTTCGTGATCCAGCCGACCTGCGCGCCGAGCGCGGAAAACCTGATGGAACTGCTGGTGCTGATCGACGCGCTCAAGCGCGCATCGGTGGCCAGCGTGACCGCCGTGGTGCCGTACTTCGGTTACTCGCGCCAGGATCGCCGCATGCGTTCCTCGCGCGTGCCGATCACCGCCAAGCTGGCGGCCAAGATGTTCAGCACCGCTGGTGCTGATCGCGTGCTGACCGTCGACCTGCACGCCGACCAGATCCAGGGCTTCTTCGATATTCCGGTGGACAACGTGTATGCGTCCCCGCTGCTGCTGGCCGACATCTGGCGCGCCTACGGCACCGAGAACCTGATTGTTGTCTCGCCGGACGTGGGCGGCGTGGTCCGCGCCCGTGCGGTGGCCAAGCGCCTGGATGACGCCGACCTGGCGATCATCGACAAGCGCCGCCCGCGCGCCAACGTCTCCACCGTGATGAACATCATCGGTGACGTCGAAGGCAAGACCTGCGTGATGGTCGATGACATCGTCGACACCGCCGGCACCCTGTGCGCCGCTGCCGCTGCCCTGAAGGCGCGCGGTGCGCTCAAGGTCGCTGCCTACTGCACCCACGCGGTGCTGTCGGGCCCGGCAGTGGACAACATCACCAATTCCCAGCTCGACGAGCTGGTGGTGACCGACACCATCCCGCTGAAGGACGCGGCGCGGGTGTGCAGCAAGATCCGCCAGCTGAGCGTGGCGGAAATGCTGGCCGAAACGATGCGCCGCATCGCCTTCGGCGAGTCGGTCAGCTCGCTGTACGTCGATTGAGTTTTTCGCCCTCGCCGGCAACGGTGGGGGCATACCCCGGGTGCTTCTGGTCGCGGAAGCATCTTCAACCGCCACGCCGCAAGGCGCGGCAACAACCTGAGTAGTCGAAAATGTCGAAGACCCATGAAATCAAGGTCACCAAGCGTGAACTGCAGCGTAAGGGTGCGAGCCGCCGCCTGCGTCACGCTGGTGTGATCCCGGCCATCGTGTACGGCGGCAACGCCGAGCCGGTCGCCATCAGCCTGGACCACAACGAAATCTGGCTGGCCCAGCAGAACGAGTGGTTCTATGCCTCGATCCTGGACCTGAACCTGGACGGCCAGGTGCAGAAGGTCCTGCTGCGTGACATGCAGCGCCACCCGTACAAGCAGCTGATCATGCACCTGGACTTCCAGCGCGTGAACGAGAACGAAGCCCTGACCGCTTCGGTCCCGCTGCACTTCATCAACGAAGACACCTCGCCGGCCGGCAAGGCTGCCGACGTCGTGGTCACCCACGAACTGAAGGAAGTGACCATCACCTGCCTGCCGAAGGACCTGCCGGAGTCGATCGAAGTCGACCTGGGCGAGCTGAAGGCCGGTGACGTGGTGTACCTGTCCAACATCAAGCTGCCGAAGGGCGTGGAAATCCCGGCGCTGGCGCTGGGCAAGGACCACGACGACGCCATCGTCACCGCCAAGGCCGGCAAGGCCGACGCGGCCGACGAAGAAGCGGCTGCCGCCGAGTAATACCGCTACGGTGCCTGCCTCCGGGCAGGCACCGTACTGGAAGGAACCATGGCAGGACTGCGACTGATCGTCGGTCTGGGCAATCCCGGATCGGAACACGCCCGGACCCGGCACAATGCCGGGTTTCATTTCGTTGAGGCCCTGGCGGAAAAAGCCGGTGCGCGATGGAATGTGGACAGCAAGCTGTTCGGCGAGACCGCCAAGGTCGAGATTGCCGGGCAGACGGTGTGGCTGCTCAAGCCCGCCACCTTCATGAACCTCAGCGGCAAGTCGGTCACGGCGGCGCAGCGGTTCTGGAAGATCGAGCCGGAAGAGACCCTGCTGGCCCATGACGAACTGGATCTGGCGCCCGGCGTGGCGCGGCTGAAGTTCGACGGCGGCCACGGTGGCCAGAACGGCCTGCGCGACACCATCCGCCTGCTCGGCCACGGCAAGTTCCATCGCCTGCGCGTGGGTATCGGCCATCCCGGCCACAAGGACCGCGTGGTGGGTTGGGTGCTGGGGCGTCCGTCCAAGGAGGACGACGTGCTGATCGCGCGCGCCATCGACGATGCGATCGACGTGATGCCGCTGGCGGTACAGGGCGATTTCAGCGAAGCGATGAAGCGCCTGCACACCCCGAAATAACCCGCTTTGGGTAGGTGCCAACCTTCCTGATTCCGGTGGGTGCCAACCTTGGTTGGCACACAATGATCAACATCGAGATGGATTGGCCAAGCAGCGCGCGCGCTGTTTCACCAATCACTTTCACCCCAGAGAGCTGTCACCCATGGGTATCAAATGCGGCATCGTCGGCCTGCCCAACGTCGGCAAGTCGACCCTGTTCAATGCGCTGACCAAGGCGGGTATCGCCGCGGCGAACTTCCCGTTCTGCACCATCGAACCGAACGTCGGCATCGTGCCGGTGCCGGATCCGCGCCTGGGCGAACTGGCAGGCATCATCAACCCGCAGAAGGTCATCCCGACCGCGGTCGAGTTCGTCGACATTGCTGGCCTGGTGGCCGGTGCTGCCAGCGGTGAAGGCCTGGGCAACAAGTTCCTGGCGCACATCCGCGAAGTCGATGCGATCACCCACGTGGTGCGCTGCTTCGAGCACGGTGACATCGTGCACGTGGCCGGCAAGGTCGATCCGATCTCGGACATCGAAACCATCGATACCGAGCTGGCGCTGGCCGACCTGGACAGCGTCGAGAAGGCGCTGAACCGTGCCGAGCGCGCAGCCAAGGGTGGCGACAAGGATGCCGCGGCGCGCAAGCCGGTGCTGGCCAAGCTGCAGGCCGCGCTGTCGGACGGCAAGGCTGGTCGTTCGGTGGGCCTGGACGAAGAAGAGAAGGCGCTGGTCCGTGACCTGTTCCTGCTGACCCTGAAGCCGGTGATGTACATCGCCAACGTGCTGGAAGACGGCTTCGAGAACAACCCGCACCTGGAAGCCGTGCGTGCGCATGCCGCCGCCGAAGGTGCGCAGGTGGTGCCGGTGTCGGCCGCGATCGAAGAAGAGCTGTCGCAGCTTGATGACGAAGACCGCGACACCTTCCTGGCCGACCTCGGCCTGAGCGAGCCGGGCCTGAACCGCGTGATCAACGCGGCCTACAGCCTGCTGGGCCTGCAGACCTACTTCACCGCCGGCGTGAAGGAAGTCCGCGCGTGGACCGTGCGCAAGGGCGCCACCGCCCCGCAGGCCGCCGCGGTCATCCACACCGACTTCGAGAAGGGCTTCATCCGCGCCGAAACCATCGCGTATGACGACTTCATCAAGTACAAGGGCGAAGCCGGCGCCAAGGAAGCCGGTCGCCTGCGCCTGGAAGGCAAGGAATACCGCGTGCAGGAAGGCGACATCCTGCACTTCCGCTTCAACGTCTGATCCTGCGGCAACGGATCGACCCTGGACGCCCCGCCCTGTGCGGGGCGTTCGCGTTTGCGGGTATGGACAAAAAAGCACCACACTGCGAAACGCTTGCGGTGTGATGTTCGCCGGCACTTGTCCACAGCAAACTCCCATCGCTTTCCACGTCGGGTGTGGAAAACCGGCGAACCCGATGTAGAGCCGAGCCGATGCTCGGCTGCGATGGACTTGAGCCGAGCATGGGCTCGGCTCTACACGTTTCAATCATGTGGCGTGGTCAAATTTTGGCCACGCTTCGAAACGCCTGCGGTGCAATGCTCGCACCCACTTGTCCACATCAAATCCCAACCACTCTCCACGACGGGTGTGGAAAACCGTCGAAGAGCATGGACAAAAAATAACCACGCTCCGAAACGCTTGCTGCGCAGTGCTCGCCGCCACTTGTCCACACCAAACCCCCACCGCTTTCCACGGCCCGTGTGGAAAAAGAACCCGGCACTCCCTTGCCGGGTTCTTCCCGCATCACCAGTTGTACGAGACGCCCAGCTGGGCGCCGACATCGCGGAAGCCCATGCTGCCGCTCTGCCGGCTGATCTCTCCCCAGCCGCGCCATCCGCCGGACAGGTTCAGCTGCACGCCGGCCTTGGCCTCGTAGATGTCACGCGGCAGCTGGCGGCGCAGTTGCTCGCCGTCCATCGCCAGCCCCGCGCCATTGCCGCCGGACCACCAGTTCACCGCCACGTACGGGTGCACCTGGCCCTGCGCCGGGCTCAACCCACGGCTGTACAGGCGCAGGCCGAGGCGGGTGCTTGTCTCGCCACCGCCGCGGTCCTCGACCACTGTGCCGTTGGCCTCCACTACGCGGTCGCTGTCATAGCGGCTGTGCACCACCTGCAGCTGCGGTTCCAGGTAGATGCCGCGCTGCGCGGTGTGCCGCAGCGGCAGCACGTAGCCGGCTTCGGCAGACGCGCTCCAGCTGCGGGCGTCATAGCGCTCCTTCTGCAGGCCGTCGCCCTGCACACTGTTGCGGAAGCGTCCGTACTGCAGCGAGCCATCCACATAGGCGCCGCCTTCCATGCGCGCATCCTGCAGCCAGGTGGCGTAGGCGCCCACGCTGGTGCCGGTCACCACGCCACGCGCGGTATAGCCGGTCAGCTGCGAGCGGCTGTCATTGCGCGCGCGGCCGTGGCCGAGCATCGCGCCCGCCTGCAGCTCGCCCGTGCCACCCACTTCGAAGCGGCGGCCGACGCCGACCAGCACGCTGCTGATCTGGCCATCGACCTGTACCTGGCGGTTGCGGTCGTGGCTGTCGGGCTGCCCACTGCGAAGATGCATCCAGGCCACGGCATCGCTGTTGGCGCCGGCCTCGGCGGCGGGATCACCGGCGCGGTCGTGCAGGCTGTGCCGGAAGATGCCCAGCGCGGCACCGCGGTTGGCCACGTAGGCGGCCGGTTCCGGACGTTCCACCTGCGGGCGCGGCGGATCGATCGGTGGCTCCGGCGGCAACGGCGGATCGATCGGGGGTACCGGCGGCACTGGCGGATCAACCGGCGGTTCCGGCGGCTTCGGCGGATCAACCGGAGGTTCCGGCGGATCGACCGGCGGTACGTATTCCGAACGCAGGTACCAGTTGCCATCATCCGGCGTCGATACGCCGCCCTTGAACAGGAAGTAGTCGTAGGCGCCCGCAACCGCGCGCCCCTGCAGGCTGAACTGTGCATCCGACTGGCCAGCCACGGTGATCAGGCGGATGCCCTCCTGGGTCAGCGCACCGGCACCGCCGGCATTGCGCACGTTCACGCTGGCAGTGCCGCTGCTGTTGCCGTTGATCACCAGCTGGTCGCCGAGCGAGGTGTCGTCACCCAGCGCGCGGTTGAAGATCCACTGGCCACCGTTGCCCACGTAGTCGCCGCTGACGGTAACGGTCTTGAAATCGCCGGCCGCCGGCGCATCGAAAGCGATGGTGCCGGTGTGCTCGAGCGTGCCGACGCTGGAACTGGCGCGCACGTTCCACTGGCTGCTGCCGTCCAGCGACAACTGGGCGATCTGGTAGCCGGAATCATCACGTAGCGCACCGCTGAACGTGGTGCCGTTGCGCAGCACCATATGCACGTCAGCCGTTGCGCTGTCGACCACCACGTCACCGCGCAGCGTGCTGGCGTCGGCGCTGAAGTCGATGCGGCTGGTCGCCACGCTGCTGCCATCGGTGAACACCGTGTCGCTGACCCGCAGCAGGCGGCCGCTGCCGTCGCCCGCGGTCACGTCGCTGCCATTGACGGTCAACGCATGGTTGCTGCCCTGCAGCCAGAACGCGGCGCCGCTGGCGGTTTCGATATGGCTTTCGTTGAAGGTGGCACGGTTCCAGTAAGGACCGAAGGCGGTCAGGTAGGAGCGGTAGCCGCCGCTGTTGCTGCCAGTCATGCGGATGTCCAGGCGGTCGGCCTGGGTCAGCCGCGCCGTGTTCATGTGCACGATGCCGAACACGTTCTCGCCGTCGCTGCGGATCGCAACGTTGTCGAGCAGCGCGGTGGCGGTGGAGCCTCCGATGAACACGCCGCCGCCGCCGTTGCCGCGCACGTCGATCACGCTGCCGTTGGCTTCGATGCGGCTGGCGGTGCTGCCGGTGGAGCCGGTCACGCGCACGCCGTAGGTCGCATCACCGTGCGTGGTGATCCGGCCACCCTGCACGGTGGCAACGCCGCCGGCGATCTCCACGCCGTAGCCATAGGTGTCGGTCCAGGTATCAACGGTGCTGTTGGTCAGCTGCAGGCGCGACTCATCGCTGGCCAGCCAGAACCCGGAGTAGCCCTCACGCACATCGAACACGGCGTCGCGGGCGGTCAGCTGGCCCCAGCTGTTGATGTTCACGCCATAGCCGCCCACGGTATAGAAGCTGCCGCCGTTGATCTCCGCGCTGGAATACGTCTTGCTGATGCTGCTGCCGAGCAGGCGCATGCTGCCACCCACCGAGTGCGCTTCCACGTTCTCCAGCAGCACGCTGCCGCCGCTGCCGATATCGAACCAGCCGCCGTCCAGGAAGGTGTCGTACAGCTCGGCGCGGCTGCCTGCGCCATCGACGGCGACACCGGCGAGGATGCCGCCGGGGGCGAGGGTGATCCGGCTGTTGCGGATCGTCAGCAGGCCGGCGCTGTCGGCGCGCAGCCGGGCACCACCGTCGCCGCTCATCTGAAGATCGGCCAGATGCAGCTCGCTGCCCTTGCCGGACGCACCGGCCAGTGTCCCGCCGGTACCGGTCATCGAAAGGCGGCCGCCGGTGTAGCGGATCACGCCGCCGTTGTAGGCCTGCACGCTGCCGAATCCGCTGCCATTGCGGGTGGTATCGATGTCGACATCTCGGGCGTCGATCACACTGCCGGCACCATTGGCATACAACGCATAGAAGCCAGTGCCGGTGGCCGGCGAGATGGACAGCGCAGCGCTGCGCAGCTGTACCTGTCCGCCATTTGCGGCAGACACGGCACTGCCATTGCCGGTCACGTTGATGCGGCTGCCATCGATCAGAGCATTGCTGCCTGCACCGGTGACGGCCAGCGCGAAGCTGCCCGCGTCGTGGGTGAGTACATCATCGGCACCCAGCTGCAGGCTGTTGCCATCGCTGACCTTCAGCGGCCCGGTCAGGTCGGCGGCCTGGGCCGGCAGTGCCGCCCACAGGGCGGTGGCCAGCAGGCTGGGAAGGAGAGGAGCAGGCGCGGGACGCGCGCGCCCGGACGCACGGCGGCGCCGAGTGGGGGAGGCGTTCATGCTGGTGGACTTCCTGTGGCAGGGCGCAGCGCGGCTGCGCGAACTGGCGCGGCAGGGCCGCGTCGCTGCGGAAGCCCGCTGTGATGGCAGCAGGGGCGCCATCGGCTTCCGTTCTCCCACATGGCGATGCAGCTACTGCCGGCAGACGCACCATGGCGGGATGCGTCCAGCCTAGGAATCGGCACAGTTCTGTGGAATCAGGCGTTTCCTAAAGCCCGTGCAGGCCCTCCTGCGGGGCCGGCAGGGTTCAGCCTGCAGTGGGGCTCAGGCGAACAGCGAGGCCTGCAGGCAGTACTCGATCAGGGCCTGGTCGCTGTCCACGCCCAGTTTGCGCATGGCGCTGATCTTCTGCGTGCTGACCGTCTTGGCGCTGCGCTGCAATTGCCGCGCGATGTCACCCACGCTCATGCCGCCGGTGAACAGGCGGATCACTTCCAGCTCGCGCGGCGACAGGCGGGCGCGGACCGCATCGGCGTCGGCCGGTTCGCTCGCAGCGACCGGCAGCAGGCCGGGCGGGCGGTAGACGCGGTCGGCCAGCACCACGCGCAGGGCCTGCACCAGGCTGCCCAGGCCATGGCTCTTCAGTACCACCCCACCGGCGCCTGCTGCGTACATTGCTGCCACCAGCGACGGGTTGGAGACCATGGTCAGCACCAGCAGGCGGGTGTCCGGGAAGCTGCGGTGCAGGAACGAGATCAGCTTGATGCCATCACCGAAGTGGTCGCCCCCGGGCATGCTGTAGTCGGTGATCACCGCCTGTGGCCGGGTCTGTGTCATCAGGTCGATCAACGTGGCCGGATCGGCGGCTTCTCCCACAACCTCCAGGTCCAGTTCGCCCGCCAGCACATCGCGGATGCCGGCAAGGACGATCGGATGGTCGTCGGCGATGAGGATCCGTGTGGTCATGGCAGGAGCGGGTCGTCTGGGAGGGAAGGGGAGCCGGTATCAAGCAGGGGTTCGAGCAGTCGTTGCAAGCGCTGCTGGAACGCGAGCAGCGGGGCGTTCACCGCGTCCAGTCCGTCACCCTGCGCGATGCGCTGTTCGATCTGCAGGCCGTTGTCCACCAGGCCGGGGGCGCCAACAATGACCAGTGCGCCACGGATGCGATGCAGAACCTGCGCGACGCGCAGGGCATCGGTAGCGGTGATCGCCTGGCGCAGGCTGTCGAGATCGTCCTGCATGGTCTGCACGAACAGCGCCTGCATCTTCGGGGGCACCTGCAACGGAGCATCGTGGCCAGCGGCGACGAGCGGCGCCGATCCGACCGCCGGCGCAACGCTCGCGGAATCCGTGCGGGTGATCCGGGCCAGCAGGCGCTGCAGCGCTTCCAGAGTGATCGGCTTGACCAGCAGGCCCTGCATGCCGGCCTCCTCACAGCGCCGGCGCTCGGCCGGGTCGGCATTGGCGGTGGCACCGTGGATCGGCACGCCAACGCCGCGTGCCCGCAGTTCGCGGGCCAGGCCGTAGCCATCCAGCCCGGGCATGTTCAGGTCGGTCAATACCAGCGCGAATGCCCCCTGCTGCCAGTAGCCCAGAGCTTCATTGCCATCGCTGGCGACCACGGCGCGGCATCCCAGTTGTTCCAGCTGGTCGCGCAGGATCGCCTGGTTGATCGGGTTGTCTTCGGCCACCAGCACCTGCAGGTTGAAGCGGCGGGGCGGCGGGAGCCGGCCTTCCGCACTGGTTGCCGATGCCTGGCCACTGGCTGCTGCCAGCGCCATCACGATGGCGTCGAGCCGGTGCAGTCCAATCCGCCAGGTGTCGTCGATCAATTGCGGGCGTGCGCCGCCGTCGCGGCTGGCTGCCACGTGCGGGTTGCCCGTGGCCGGCGGCACCGGGCCATCCAGCACCACATCGAGCAGGACCGAGGGTGCTGGCGCGTTCGTTGCGACGTCTTCCCGGTACACGTTGGCGATCGCGCCACGTTGCTGCAGGCGTTCGCACAGCGATTGCACCAGTTCGCGGGCGGTGCCCCGCACCTGCACCCGCAGGTTGGCCGGCAGCCGTGGCGGCGGCGACTGCTGCGGATCGGCCGGAGCCGGTGGCAGCGGCAGTTCCACGCTGAAGCTGCTGCCCAGGCCGCTTTCGCTCACCACGCGCAGGTGACCATCCATCAGGGCCGCGAGATGGGCGCAGATGGCCAGGCCCAGGCCGGTCCCGCGCATGGCGTCGGTAGCCGGGTTGGCCTGGAAGAACGGCTCGAACAGATGGGCCTGGTGCTCGCTGGCAATGCCGATGCCAGTGTCCGTCACCTGCCACTGGATCCAGCAGCAATCGTCCTGCAAGCGCGTGGATACCCGTACCACCACACGCCCGCTGTCGGTGAACTTCAGCGCATTGCTGATCAGGTTGTTGAGCACCTGGCGGATCCGCGCCGCATCGCCACACACCGTCTCTGGCACGTCGGCATCGATGCAGGCATAGAACTGGAGGTTCTTGCCGGCTGCCGCAGCGGCATACGAATCCATTGCATCCTCGGTCAGCCGTACCGGATCGAACGGGCTGGGCTCCAGGCTCAACTGCCTGGCTTCGGCCTTGCTTACGTCAAGGATGTCGCTGATCAGCTGCATCAAGGTCGACGAGGAGCGCTGTATGGTGGCCAGGTAATCCTGTTGCTTCGCATCGAGTGGCGTCAGTCCCAGCAGTTCAAGCGTGCCGAGCACGCCGTAAAGTGGGGTTCGGATCTCATGGCTCATCGTCGCCAGGAACTGGCTCTTGGCGCGGTTGGCCTGGTCGGCGGCCCGGCGCGCCTGCTGCAGGACCTGCTCGGCTTCATGCTGGGTGCTGAGATCGATGAACAGGCACAACACGGCGGGTTCGCCGCGGTAGCGTGCCGGCGTGGCGGTGACCAGCAGGTGGCGGTCCTCCGGCGTGGTGTAGGCAAGGCCGTCGCCGAGCGTGGTGCCTCCGGCCGTCAGTACACTGCGCCGCCAGGGGCCGTGCCATCCGCCAGCGTGGTGGTCTTCGCCCAGCCAGCGACGGGCGAGGGCGTTGTCCAGCAGCACCGTGCCGTCATTGCGCCGCAGCAGGCACAGCCCGATCGGTGCGTTGTCCAGGATGGTGCGGCTGAAGGCTTCGCTTTCGAGCAGGCGCGCGTGATTGGTGCGCAGTGGCTCGATGACCGATCGGCGGTAGGCGCGCAGCACCAGCGTGCCACCCAGCGCCAGCATCAGTGCGACCAGCGTGGCGCCCAGCAACGGCCCCTGCGGATGCTGGAAGATCTGGCGCCAGCCCACGTGGTAGACCGCCAGCCACCCCCGGTCGCTGCGCATGCGGAACTGCAGGCCGTCCAGGCCGGCCTGCCAGGAGGCGCTGGCGCTGCTGGCATCGGCGGCATCGCCAAGCAGGCGACGGCCGCTGGCATCGAACAGCGACAGGCGCTGGAACACGGGAATGCCCAGCACCTGGCGGTAGTCATCAACACGTGCCGGGTCGAGCAGGCACGCCAGGGCGGCCAGCGAGCCATCGCTGGGCTCGCCCCACAGGCGCGCGTCCTGTGGCGCATGCGCAATCGCCAGCAGACGGGTCTGGCCGTCGCGCCAGGGCACGTCGACCCAGATGATTCCACCGCGCTGCAGGGCCGGCTGCGTGGCCAGCACCCGGTGGATGTCGCTGATCGCCGGGCGCAGGTGGTGCGGGCTGTTCTGGCTGGCGTCAGCGCCGGTCATCTGCACCGGCGCCAGCACGCCGCGCGTGCCCTGGCCATCGACCAGCAGGCACTGCGGTGGTGGGAAATGCGAGGCCGACCAGAACGTGCCGTAGAAGCGCAGGAAACGATCCCCCAGTTCGGTTGGCGGTATCGCTTGGTTGTCGGTGTTCTCCACCAGCGCGAAGTTGGCGAACATCGGGCCACGCTGCAGTTCCACGCTGGCATCCGGAACCGGCTGGCCGCGTGCGCCGACATCATGCAGCCGCCACTGGCGCAGGAAGCGCTCCTGTTCGCGCAGCGTGCCGTCGAGGCGGCGGAAGTGGTACTCGATCTTCCTGCGCTCTTCGTTCAACAGCTGCGTGCCGCTGGACAGCAGCAGGCCGGCCTGCAGTGTGGCCAGCACGACCACGCCGATCAGCAAGGCATGGACGCGCAGGGAGCGGCGGGCAAGTCGACGTACGGGAGCGGCCTCGGCCGGCATGGCGGGTCTCGGAGCAATGGGCAGTCAGCGGCAACTCGCGGCGGCGGGGAATTGCCGGGTATCGCCGCCCATACAGGATCGTCAATGGTGCTTGATGAATCCGTGAAGCCCGTGTGGAGCCGGGCTCATCGCAGGGCGGCCGATGCGGCCTCGTCCATTCGCGGCGATTCGTCATCCAGCAGACGGGTGAATTCATCCGATGGCAGCGCTTGCGAAATCAGGAAGCCCTGCACCTGGCTGCAACCGAGCTGGCGCAACGCCGCCAGGTCGGCATCGCTTTCCACGCCTTCGGCCACGATGGTAAGGCCCAGCTGGTTGGCCAGCGCGATGATGGTCGACAGGGTCAGATGCAGGGCAGGATCGCGGGCACAGCCACTGACCAGCGCACGATCGATCTTGACCTCGGTGAAGGGCGTATTGACCAGGTTGTGCACCGAGCTCAGGCCTTGCCCGAAATCGTCCTGGGCGAGGCCGAAACCCTTCATGCGCAGGCGACAGGCGCCTGCATAGAAGTCGCTGACGTGCCGCGTGGTGCTGTTTTCCATCAGCTCGAAACACAGTTCACCCGGCGTGCCGCCCAGCGCCAGCGTCATCGCCAGCAGCTCGTCAGGCAGGTCGGACTGCTCCAGCAGATGCGGCGGCAGGTTGATCGATACCGGCACGCGGAAGCCCTGCTTGCGCCAACGCGCCTGTGCCTTGATGCTGGCCTTGAGCATCATCCGCAACAGTTCGCCTTCCAGCCCATGGCGGCACATCGCGGGCAGGAAGCTGCCCGCGGCCAGTGTTCCCAGCTGCGGATGGCGCCAGCGCACCAGTGCTTCAGCAGCGACCACGCGCCCGGTCTGCAGCGATTTCTTGGGCTGGAACCAGGCCGTGAGGCCGCCGTCGGCCATTGCCTGGCGCAACTGCTGGGCATCGGGTTCCGGCAGCGTCGCCGCGTGTGCTGGTGCTGCATCCACCGACGGTCGCGCCTGCGCCAGCGCGTCGAACAGCGCCTCGACGTCGGTCGCGGCCACCGGCTTGGGCAGCAGGCCGATCACCTCCAGTCCGAGCGATTCGGCCATCAGGCGCGCTGACGTCATCATCCGTCGCGATGCCGCGCTGGCCACGGCCAGGCGTGGTGGCCGCGGTTGGGCGGCAAGCGCCTGTATGAACTGGATGCCGTCCTGTCCCGGCATCAGCAGGTCGCTCACTACCAGATCGTAGGATTGGCAGGCGCACAGGGCGATCGCTGCTTCCACGTCCTCGCAGGCGTCGACCTGCACACCGCGGCGGCTGCCGAACAGGTTGGCGAGATAGCCGCGCTGGAACGGCTGGTCTTCCAGGATCAGGATGCGCTGGGTCATGCGGGGTTTCCTTGGCGCAGGGCGGTGATTGCCTTGCGCAGGCGGGCGATGTCGATGGGCTTGCTCAGATAGCCCCGCATGCCGCTGGCAAGGCAGCGCTCGCGTTCCTCGGCGGTGGCGTTGGCGGTGGCGCCGATCACCGGCAGTGGATTGCCGTCATCGCGTAGTTGCCGTGCAAACGCGTGGCCATCCATGCGCGGCATGTTGATGTCGGTCACCACCAGGTCGAAGCTGTGTTCACGGCACAGCTGCAGCGCTTCCATGCCGTCCTGGGCCAGTTCCACGTCGCAGCCCAGGGTGCGCAGCTGTTCTGCCAGGATCACCCGGTTGATCGGATTGTCCTCAACGGCCAGCACGCGCATGCCCAGCGGCATCAGCGGCGCTGCGCCCGCGGCTTCCGGCAGCGCCGCGCCGCGTTGCTGGAGGTTGGCCACTGCGTTGCCGATTGCGGTCATGCCATGCAGGCTGACTACCAGGCTGCCATCGGGCGCCACGATGGGCTGGTCGCCGCCGTCGATCGAGGCCACGACCCGCGGGCCCTTCCAGGGCAGCGGCGTCGACGCTTCACCGTCCATCAGGATCGCGCCGTCATGGTCGAGCAGGGCAGGCTCACCGTGCAGCGGCTGTGCGTTGGCACCCCAACGTTGCAGCCAGCCGCACGCACTGTCGACCAGTTCGCGGTCACGGCCACGTACCAGGATCGGCGGCTCCTGCTTCAGGGTCGGCCCATCTTCGGTAGCGGCCAGCACCGGCAGCGGCAGGCGCACACTGAAACTGCTGCCCAGCCCGGGTTCGCTGACCACCTGCAGCTCGCCACTCATCAGGCGGACCAGGCGGTCGCTGATGGACAGGCCGAGCCCGGTGCCCTGCGCGCTGGCTGCGCCGCGTACCTGGCGGAAGGGCTCGAACAGGCGCGCCTGCTCTTCGGCAGCGATGCCCACGCCGGTGTCGGTCACTTGCCAGGCCAGCACACTGGACTCGGCCTCGCGCTCCACCTGGCGAACGCGGAGTACCACGCGGCCGTGTTCGGTGAACTTGATCGCGTTGCTGAGCAGGTTGCCCAGCACCTGGCGGATCCGGTCGGCGTCGCCAAGAACGCGCGTCGGCAGGCGCGGGTCGGTGCAGACCAGGATATGCAACCCCTTGCGGGTGGCGGACGCGGCGAAGCTGCGCAGCACGCTTTCGGTCAGTTCGCGCGGCGAGAATGAACTCGGCTCCAGGCTGAGCTGCCCGGACTCGATCTTGGAAACATCCAGCACGTCGCTGATCAGCTGCAACAGCACCGATGACGAGCTCTCGATGGTGCGCAGGTACTGCGACTGCCGCGCATCCAGCGCGGTGTGTCCAAGCAGTTCAAGCGTCCCCAGTACGCCGTACAGCGGTGTGCGGATTTCATGGCTCATGGTGGCCAGGAACGCGCTCTTGGCCTGGTTGGCGGCATCGGCGGCCTGTCGTGCCGATGACAGCGCCGCCTGTGCCTGGCGATGCCGCGAGATGTCGTGGAAGACGCACAGCAGCACATCATCGCCCTGATAGCGGCAGGCGGCGTGCAACACCTGCAGTTGCCGGCCTTCGCGGGTTGTGAACTCCAGCCCACGGCCGCGTTCGCCGGCATGCCCGCGCCATGGCGCCTGCCAGTCGCTGTCTTCGCCATCCTGCCCCAGCCAGTCGCGCAGCAGCTGGTTGCAGAGCAGTAGATGGCGGTCACTGCGTCGCAGGACGCAGATCCCGACCGGGGCCATGTCGATCACCGTCGAGCTGAAGTCCAGATTCTCAAGCAGCCGGCGGTGCTGCTGGAGTGCTGGCTGGATCAATTGACCGTCGACGCGATGCCGCAGCAGGCGCAGCGTAAAGCCGGCCAGCAGCAGCGCCGTGCTGCAGGCCAGCAGTGGCACCGCCAGGTCGCTCAGCAGCAACGACGGCGGCAGGTGGTAGACCAGCCGCCAGCCATCGTTGCCGACGCTCTTCACCAGGGCCACGCCGCGCGGTATGCCGCTGCTCCACAGCGTGCCGAAGCTGTCGTCCTGGCGTTGCCGCAACGTTTCCCAGCCCGCCCTGTCCAGGCGGGGCGTCTGGCTGGACAAGGCCGGTTGCGCCTGGTCGTCGAGCAGCGCGTAGCCACCAATACCCTGGCCATCAATCATGCTCGCCGCCGCCGCACCATCCAGCAGCAGCAACAGCCACTGCGCCGGGTGCGGCCCGGCCTGCACCGGTTGCGCCAGTACCACGCCGGTGTCGCCCGGGCGCAGCCAGTACACGGGGTCGGCGCCGTCGAGGCTGCCGTTGCGCGCCTGCAGTGCGTGCAGCGGCGGCAGTTGTGCCAGCGCCACGTCCACCTCGGTGCCAGCCAGCCTGTGCGGGCCACCTGCATCCACCAGTACCAGTTGTGTCTGCAGCGCCTGCAGCGTGTGCTCGGCACGTGCTGACAGCAGCAGTTGCTGGCCGCCTGCGCCATCGGGGATGTCCAGCGCAATCCGGCGCATGCCCTCGGCGTCGGTTGCCGAGGTGACAGGTGGGCCCTTCACCACCGAGTCGCCCAGGTAGCGCAGCAGGGCTTCACGCTGGTCGAAGTAGATCTGTGCCTTGTAGGCGGCTGCGTTCATTTCCCGGCGATGGGTCGAGATGTCCTCGTTGAACGTGCTCAGCAGGTAGAAGCCCGCCGCGGCTGCCAGGCAGATGAACACGCACACGGTCAGGCAGCGCAACAGCACCGATGCGGTGCTGGGCGGCGCGGACTGCGGCAGCAATGGGCGGGGAATGCGGAACATGAACCGATGCTAGGGAGCCACGCCGAAGTGGCGGAATCAGTTGTTTCCTAAAAGCCGCTGCCGGGCTGCCCGCAGCGGCGCCGTGCGGGGCTTCCGTTCAGCAATGCATGAAAAAGCCCCCGCCGGAGCGGGGGCTTTGGGGAGCATGCTGCGGACCGTCCTGCTTACAGTGCGCTGCCGCCGAACTTGTGGGTGTACTGCAGGTTGATGGTGCGGCCGACGCTGTCGAACCAGGACACGTCGTAGTACGGGTACGCGGTGTAGGTGGCGTCCTTCGGCGGCATCTTGTTGAACACGTTGACCACCGACAGCGACAGGCGCGAATGGTCGTCGAAGCGGTACTGCACCGACGCGTTGTAGCGGTAGGTCGCCTTCACGTATGGGCTGTCACCGCTTTCCCAGTCGAACGACTGGTCGTAGTTGTCCGAGGTCGGCAGCTTGCCCAGGCGCGAACCGTAGACCGTGGCCGACCACGCGTCCTTCTCCCAGGTCACGCTCAGGCTGGTCTTGGTGCGCGGGATGTCGAATCCGCTGTTGACCGCGAACTGGTCCAGGGTCGGATCGCCGGGGTAGCGCTGGAAATCGTGCTTCTTCACCCAGGTGTGGGTGCCATTGAGGATGAAGTCGCCGATGCCGGTCTGCAGGCGGTAGCGCAGGCCGACGTCGATGCCGGAGGTGGACTCGCGGGCGACGTTGATCGGGGCCACGCGCACGCCATACAGGCGGCCATCGCTGGTGCGGGTGATGCGGTCGAGCGCATCCACGCAGGTCGGCGAGCTGATGTCGGCAGTGCCGAGCCGGCAGTTCGCTTCGTTGGCCAGGATGGTGCGCACATCCATGTCCTGCACCTGCTTGCGCATGTCGATGTCGAACCAGTCCACCGACAGGTCCAGGCCGATCGCCGGCGACCAGACGAAGCCAGCGCTCCACGAGGTGCTGGTTTCCGGGTCGAGCTGGCGGTTGCCGGTGCGGCTGCGGATCAGGTTGCGCTCGTAGTCGGAGCAGTCGCTGGCGCCGTCGGCACGGCAGCTGTACAGGTCCTCGGCAGTGGTCTCGTCGTTGCCGGGGCCGGCGAACACGTAGTGCAGGTCCGGTGCGCGGAACGCCGTGCCATACGAGCCACGTACCAGCAGGGTGTCGATCGGGCGCCATTCCAGGCCGCCGCTCCAGGTCGCCTTGCCGATGGTGTGGCCCGAATAGCGGTACTGGTCGTAACGGCCGGCCACGCTCAGGTTGACCGTCTCGTGCAGCGGCATGCGCAGCTCGGCGGCGGTCGCCCAGCGGTTGCGCGAGCCCTGGCCGTCCGAATCCTTCCAGCTGTAGTAGTAGTACTGGGTGGCCAGCGGATCGGGATTCAGCGCGTAGGCCTGCTGGCCCACTTCCACGGTCGCGGCGAAACCGGCATCACCGCCCGGCAGGCCGAACAGTGCAGAGTTGGTCAGGGTGAACGCTGCCGTCTCGGTGCGCGACTTCGGCGAATAGGTGGTGCGTGCGGCAATCGAATCGTACTCGGCGCGGGTCAGCGGCCGGTACAGCCGCGACGGGTCCGCGTTGTAGATCGGGAAGCCATCATCATCCACACCCAGCTGCGGACCCAGGAACAGGTCATTGGCCTTGGAGGCGATGATCTGCGCCCAGCTGATCCGCGACTGGTACTGCGAGTGGCTCAGCGCCGCTTCGTAGTCCCAGTTGCCGATCAGGTTGCCCTTGAAGCCGGTGGTCACGCTGAAGGTCTTCTGCGTGCTGCGTACCATCGCATTGCGCAGGCCGCCCATCTCCTCGGGCGAGAACTGGCGCTGCCAGAACTCGATCTCGCCGGTGGCCTGGTTGTTGAAATAGCCCGACTCATCGCCACTGGCATCCATCCGGCCCCACTTTGTGACATCGCGCATCAGCGACATCGTGTGGTAGCCCAGCTGCACGTCGGCAAACCACTGGTGGCCATTGTCGAAGTCGTAGCTCAGCGATGCGTAGCCGTTGGCTCCGCGGCGCTTGCTGAGGATGGTGCCGTAGCCGATCGACGCGTCGCTGCCGCAGTAGTAACCGTACTTCGGACGGTAGGCGCGGTAGGTGCTGCCCTGGTTCTGCCCGGCCAGTGCGTCGCAGGTGGCGGCACCCGGGTCCAGGTAGTTGTCGTCGTAGTCGGTGCGCAGGTAGGCGCGGCGTGCGATGCGCGAGCCCTCGGTGGGGCCGTCCTGGGTCGAATCCTGGATGTCGCGCTCATAGGCCCACAGCGGGGTCTGCGACTGCAGCTCGACGCTGTACACGGCGTTGAAGTTGCCGCGGCTGAAGCCGCTGGCCAGGCTCATGTCGAACGACTCGCCACCGCCTTCGCTGGTGGTGCCCATGCGCATGTCGATGGTGGTGCCGTCGGCCTTCTTCTTCAGGATGAAGTTGACCACGCCGGCGATCGCGTCCGAGCCGTAGATGGCCGAGGCGCTGCCGGTCAGCACTTCGATGCGCTCGATCATGCCCAGCGGGATGTTGGAGACGTCGGTGAAGTTGCTGCGGCCCTTGAACGGCATCGGGAAGTCGGCGATGCGGCGGCCGTTGACCAGTACCAGTGTGTGGTTCGGGCCCAGGCCGCGCAGGTCCACCTGCTGGGCGCCCGGCGAGAAGTCGGCGCCACTGGAGGACTGCTGGCTCTGCGTCTCACCGCCGTTCTGGGTCATCGCGCGCAGCACGTCCGGCACGGTGGTGAAGCCGCTGGAGCGGATCTGCTCGGCGCTGATCACCGTGATCGGGGCGGGGCCTTCCACCTGGGCGCGCGGAATGCGCGAACCGGTGACCTGCACCGCGTCCAGTTGTTGAACCGAAGAGGAAGCCGGAGCCTGGGCCGCCGCGGAAGCAGCCACGCCCATCAACGCCAGCTGGATCGACCACGCCATCGCCTTTCTACGCATGAGGAATTCTCGGAAATGAAGCCGGCCCGCGGAGGAGGGGCCATGTCCCCCATTCAGATTTCCGGAATGGGCGCGCGCATTTAACGCCTTTTTCATGTCCTTGACTACTGGGTCTCTATCTGGCAAAGAGTGAAAACGCTTGCAAGTCGATTTTGTTCAGGGAGATCAAGATGCGACGCCCCCACAGCCCCCTGCGCGGACGCTTCCTCTGGCTGGCACTGCTGGTTCTGGCGTGGCCCCTCGCGGCCCTTGCCGAGGATCTGCAGGGGCCTGGCTTTGCCTATTACGAAGTGGGTGACCTGGAGGCGCAGAGGCCCGGTCCGCGCGCACCGGCGATGATGCTGATGGGCGGTGGCGAATGGGTGCCCGAGGCCTTCCAATGGTGGCTCCGGCAGGCCGGCAACGGCCGCGTGCTGATCCTGCGTGCTTCCGGTAGCGATGAGCTGCAGGACCGGCTCTATCGCGAGATCGGTGGGACCACCGCGGTGCAGACCCTGGTCTTCGACAGTCGCCGCGGTGCGGACGATCCCGCCGTGTTGCGCGTGGTTGCCGCGGCCGATGCCATCTTCATCGCCGGCGGTGACCAGTCACGCTACATCCGTTTCTGGAAGGGGACCGCGCTCAACCGCGCGCTCAACGCACATGTGCGTGCAGGCAAGCCGATTGCCGGTACCAGCGCCGGACTGGCGATCCTCGGTGGCTATGCCTACGGTGCGATGGATGGTGGCAGCATCACCTCGGCCGGAGCCCTGGCGGACCCGATGGGCAGCGCGGTGACCATGGACAGCGGCTTCCTGCAGATGCCCTACCTGCAGCGCGTAGTCACCGACACCCACTTCGACAAGCGCGACCGGCTCGGTCGCCTGATCGTGTTCGTGGCGCGCGCCGCACAGGACAGTGGCGACCCCGATATCGTCGGCATCGGGGTCGACGAGGACACCGCTCTCTGCGTCGAACCGGATGGCCAGGCCCAGGTCTACAGTGCCGACGGCGAAGGCAAGGTCTGGGTGGTCAGCCCCGGGCGTGATGCGGACCGCCTGGTCGAAGGTGAGCCGTTGCGCTTCCATGCAGTGCCGGTGACGGTGGTCGCCAGCGGCAGCCGCATGCGCCTGGACGATTTCCAGGCCGAGGCCGATTACCAGGCCGTGGCCGACGTCAGCGACGGCGAGATTGAGTTCACGCTTCGGTAGTGCCGGCCGCTGGCCGGCAACTTACCTTCCCTGATGCGCCCCTTGCCGGCCAGCGGCCGGCACTACCCTGCAATCCATTCCCTCGTTACTTCTGGAGACGTACCCGATGAAACTGCGCCTGGCGCTGTCTGCGTTGCTGTCCCTGCCGTTGCTCGCCCAGGCTGCACCGGCCACCTCGCCGTTGCTGGTCATCCATGGCGGCGCCGGCGTCGAGCGCAAGGACCTGTCACCGGCCGAAGAGAAGGCGGCACGTGACGCGCTGCGGGCGGCGCTGCTGAAGGGGCATGCCGAACTGGCCGCGGGTCGCCCGGCGCTCGCTGCGGTCACCGCGGCGATCACCGTGCTGGAGGACGATCCCACCTTCAATGCCGGCAAGGGGGCGGTGTTCACCCACGACGGCCGCAACGAGCTGGATGCGGCGGTGATGGATGGCGCCACCCAGGCCGCGGGTGCGGTGGCCGGCGTGCAGCGGGTGCGCAACCCGATCCTGCTGGCGCAGACCGTGATGCAGAAATCCAGGCACGTGATGATGGTCGGGCAGGGCGCAGAGGCGTTCGCGGTGGAGCAGGGCATCACCCTGGTTGATCCGGCGTACTTCCGCACCGACAAGCGCTGGCAGCAGCTGCAGCGCGCGCTGAAGGAAGAGGCCAGCGGCCAGGCGCATGCCGACCTGGAGACCGCAAAGCACTTCGGTACCGTGGGTGCGGTCGCATTGGACGCGCAGGGGCATCTCGCAGCGGGCACCTCCACCGGTGGCATGACCAACAAGCGCTATGGACGTGTGGGTGATTCGCCGATCATCGGCGCCGGTACCTGGGCTGATGCGCGCTGCGCGGTGTCTGGCACCGGCTGGGGCGAGTACTACATCCGTACTGCTGCCGCGCACGAGATCTGCGCACGCATGCGTTACCAGGGGCAGAGCCCGGAGCAGGCCGGCAAGGGCGTGATCAACGAGACGATCCCGCAGATGGGCGGCGATGGTGGTGCGATCGTGCTCGCAGCAGACGGAAAAATGGCCACGCCGTTCAACACCCAGGGCATGTATCGGGGCTGGATCGGCGCCGACGGTGTCCCCCATGTCGCAATTTTCGCCAGCGAGACCCTGCCGGTCCCCGGGCAATAACCTTGCGTATCAATGGGTTTGGGACAACGTGTGAAAAAGATGGAAAAAAGCGTTGACAGGCCCCCGTCCCATCAGCAGAATAAGCGGCTCACCACCACACACCGCAACGCTTCGGCGGCAACGGGATGGGGTGGTAAGGAGGGATACCCAAGCGGCCAACGGGGGCAGACTGTAAATCTGCTGGCTTACGCCTTCGGTGGTTCGAATCCACCTCCCTCCACCAGTTTCACGTTGTGACATTCCCGGCGCGGGAGTAGTTCAATGGTAGAACCTCAGCCTTCCAAGCTGATGGTGCGGGTTCGATTCCCGTCTCCCGCTCCATTGAATGAACTTTGAATATTATCGAGTTCATGTCATAATGCAAAACTCGGCTCACGTAGCTCAGTCGGTAGAGCACTTCCTTGGTAAGGAAGAGGTCGAAGGTTCGATTCCTTTCGTGAGCACCATCTTAAGCATCACCTCTCAGACGAATTCGAGATAAGCAGCCATGGCCAAGGGTAAGTTCGAGCGCACCAAGCCGCACGTCAACGTCGGCACCATCGGTCACGTCGACCACGGCAAGACCACGCTGACCGCCGCACTGACCAAGATCGGTGCCGAGCGCTTCGGTGGCGAGTTCAAGGACTACTCCTCGATCGACGCCGCTCCGGAAGAAAAGGCTCGTGGCATCACGATCTCGACCGCGCACGTCGAATACGAATCCCCGGTCCGTCACTAC